>PBOG01000127.1 GCA_002724245.1 Planctomycetaceae bacterium | reverse complement strand
GCCAACAAGATCGATTCACGTCGCCCCAACCAGGGCTGGAAAGAAGCGGAATGGCAGAAGCTGGTCGGCGTGTGGAAGGCGCCTCAAGGCGATGGTTTTCGCATCAAGCGAATCTCCAAAGGGAATGAGATTTTTGAGTCTTATGACGCCCAGGGAAAACTGACCCACAAGAGTCGCCTGGACATGGATTTGGAACGGCACTACGGCATCAACTTCTTCCGCGTTTCCAACCGCGTCACGCTCGTCCCGGAACAGCGGCAAGAAACCAGGTCACTGGGATCTTTCGCCTGGCCGTACAAGATCCACCAGGGAAAATGGTACGAACAGAAGTTTGGTATTTTCTCCGGAAACAAAGGCAACCCGAGCGAGTTCTTTGTCTATGAACGCGTCCAGCAAGACGCGGCCGCGACTGCCGCACAGCAAGCCCGCACTCGGCGCACTACGCGGGCCGATTTCCAGAAGTGGTGCGCTCTCAATGCGGGTCGCTGGACCGCCCAGATTACTTTGGCTACCGATTGGCCAGGCATTGGCAAGAAGGGCGATACTTCGACCGCCTACTTCGAAGCCCACATGACGGCAGATGGAAATGCCATGGTCGCCGAGTTTGTGGGCGGTACCGGATCTGCTTCTGGCCTCATCTACTACGATAGCACGGCAAAGACAATGCGGGCCAACTTCGTCAATTCGGGCGGCAGCGTTGGCCATTCAACCATCTGGACCGAAGATGGCAAGTGGATTCAGGAAACCGACATCGGTCATGTGGACAACAGGAAAGGCAAAATCAGACGTGTGCGCACGTTCAGCGATGATGGCAAGACGATGATGCTGCGCGTGACCGGCAAGGTCGGCGATGATCAGATCGAAGAAAAGACGGTCTGGCGACGCGTCAGCAGCCCCTGACGTCTGACCCGCGCACCTCCGGCAACTCCCGCTGCCAGGTGTGGCCTACCGGCCATGCGCAGGACGACCGCAGATTTACTTGTGGTGTGCCTGGATCTACCACCACGCCAGCGGTACGTCGAAACTGGCACCCAGACATCGCCGAGTGCAGCGGACCGAACGAGAATCGCTGCCAGGGAAATGGTATGCTGTCCCCCTCTCACGAACAGGTGGCGGTGAGGCGGGCGGTCCCTTTCCCCACAACCCCTATGCGGAGTTCAGCAGATGGCGAATCAACAACGACCTGGTCATCCACCGCAACTGGCGACTCAACCCCGACGCGATTTCCTGACACAGGCAGGAGCCTTGGCGCTGGCCGGCTCGGCCATGCCGTTGTTTGTTGACCCATTGGCTGCCACCGCCAACCAGAAGACACCCGAAACGCTCGTCAAGATCCTCTACGACTCCTTGCAAGAAAAGCAGCGCAAAGAAATCTGCTTCGACTGGAACCACGTCGACAAGAACCGTGGTCTGTTGCGAACGCGTCTGGAAAACAACTGGAAGATCACCAGGCCATCGATCAAGAGCCGTTTCTATACTGCCGACCAGCAGATGCTGATCCGCCAGATCTTCGAAGGCATGACGCACCCCGATTGGCACGCGCGTTGGGACAAGCAACTCCAGGGGGACGTGGGCGGATTCGGCAAGAATCAATCGATTGCCATTTTTGGAAAGCCCGGTACCAACCAATTCGAGTTTGTTCTGGCCAGCCGCCATATGACCTTGCGGTGCGACGGCAACAGCGCCGAGCACGTCGCCTTTGGCGGTCCGATCCTCTACGCACACGATGGTGAGGCCACGTTCGAAGAACCGACCCATCCCAGCAATGTCTTCTGGCATCAGGCGGTCGCTGCCAACACGTTGTACGGTATGTTCGATGGTAAACAACGCGACCAGGCGTTAGTCCTCCAGGGTATGCCCTCGGAGGAGTTGGTCGGCTTTCGCGGACCGAATGGCCAATTCGACGGCATCGCGGTCAGCGACTTCTCACCGGACCAGAAGGAGCATTTGCAGTCCGTTTTGAAACTGCTGCTGGAACCTTTCCGCCAGACTG
This sequence comes from Planctomycetaceae bacterium, assembly GCA_002724245.1. GTDB lineage: Bacteria > Planctomycetota > Planctomycetia > Pirellulales > Pirellulaceae > UBA9264. The sequence continues at coordinate 20,738 of PBOG01000127.1, read as the reverse complement.
ACCGAGACGAGGTGACGCGTTGCTTGAAAGTCCAAGGCGGTCTCGATGCCTGTCGGCTCGCTTTTTACAAGGAAGGGGATCTGGGCAACGACGGCACCTGGGACAACTGGCGCCTCGAAGGCCCTTCGTTCGTCTGGTATTTCCGCGGCACACCTCACGTGCATGTTTGGGTGAATGTGGCAGACACACCCCACATTGAGTTGAATTCCTATCAGGATTCTGTCGGGGTTTGACGCATTGTCCTGGCAGTGGTTTGTCCGGAAACAAGCAGAAGCGCCCCACAGCACGCGCAACGAGTCTCGAGACACGAACCTTGACGAGCAGCGCCACAACGGAAGTTCGAGCGTAAACAGAACTTTCCGGGAACCGGAAACGATTGAACGCTGAACTTGCGTCGCGATCCGAAAAACCACTGCTGAGGATCAGGAGGAGCTGAGAATCAAGTCGACCACATCGTCGACCGGTTCCAGCGAGTGGATCTCGGTCGCCAGTCCCGCATCGGGACAAGACCTGTCATACCGATTCAGCCAAATGGCACGGATGCCCAGCCCGGTGGCTCCAAGAATGTCAGAAGACCAGGAGTCACCGATCATCACCGCCTGGTCTGGCGTTCCACCAAGTCGCGACAACGCGGTTTGAAAGACTTGCGCAGCCGGTTTGGCCACGCCCACTTCGTCCGAGACGACCAATTCGTCAATGAATGGTTCGACACCGATGGCAGCAATCTTTTTGACTTGTTCGGACCTGATGTGATTGGTCACGATGCCGATCGGACATGCTGCCTTCACCCGCTGCAAGATTTCGATGGCCCCGGGAACGGGCCGGTACGCCGCATCGTAGGCGTCGCGATAGCAGCCGGCCGCTGCCTCTGATTCCTCATTGGTTGCCACGTTTTGCGTGGTCGACAAGAGCACGCGAAACCGTTCGACGCGCGATTCATCGATCGAGATCAAACCGGCGAGGACTTTCTCGTGCCACTGTTCCAGCAGCGCGCCATAGGCAGATTCGATTTCCTCAATCGATCCACCGATGCGCCCCGCATAGGCCTTTTGAACCGCCAGCAAACCGGCCCGGCTGCAATACTTCTGGTCAAACAGGGTATCGTCGAGATCAAACAGAACGACGCGCATGATTCCACCTGCTACACAACATCAACCGTCTTGTCCCGTGACTCAAATTCTGACCCGATGCATTTGAGAACGTAACGGCTCCATTAATTCTTATCCACCGCTGCCTTGAGTGTCGCCGGGGAAAGTCGCGCCTCTTCCATCCACAAGCTGACATGTCCATTGGGAGGCACGGGCCTGGCGTAGTAGTCGGGATGGGGCCCGAAGTAGGTAGTTTTGTTTCTGAAGTGCGTATAACGCAGAAAATTGATGACTGCGATGGTCACCTTCCCGGTCTTGAACTCAGGCAGAATGTCATCGAATACATACGCACCACGAACACCCGAGTAACGAAAAAAACCGCCGTCACTCTCGGTGAGCAGTTTCCCGTTGACGTAAATTGCAAAACCCTCGCCCGAGCGATCACAACCTGCGCCACCGAGTATCAGGCGATATACATGGCCTTCTTTAAGCGGCGGAATTTCAAAAGTCTGCCGCATCAGGAGCACTTCCTGCTCCCATAGCGTCGCCGGTATCTCGCAGCAACCGCAGAGCGGTCCGTTGCAACGAGGACGCCGCCTGTCAAGCTTGCCGCCCATCTGGCCGAAAGGAGCTCTGCCCGTTTTCCAACCGGCCTCGACCGGATCAAACGCAAGAGCGAACCAGTTGTCCATCCCCTGCGGGAACGTAATCTCACGGTAACGGTTACTCTTCTCATATTCCTGCTTCTCTGGCGGATTGAAACTAAAGTACGACCAGCTCGCATTGCGCATCTTGGGGCCAAAGGGCTGCCAGCCGTATGCCGTAACCCCAGCCATATCGTAGTAGTCCATGAGAGTGTCGAGATCACTGTGGATGTCGAGGGGCATTTTCGCTGGCCTCGCGCCGGTCACGATTCCCCTGAGGGAACTGCGGGTATTGCGGGCGAAGGCGGAATCAAGAAACCCTGGGACCATCTCACCCAGAATGATCGGCCGCAGAGCCCGTCCCATCTCTCGATAGTACTGAGGCGCGTAATGCGGGCCTCGCTTGTTGAAGTTACCCGTTACCGCATCTGAATAGATGTTCGCAACATCCGGGCTCTGCTGCGGGCCGGCCGGGACCGTCAGCTCCTCTGCACTGCCACCGAGCAGTCTCACCATGGCTCGTCCGAGCGCATCACCCGTGAGGACATAAGTCTCCGCGTTATGGTTGTAGTGATATCCTGTGTTGGTGGGAGATTCTCCCCGAGATCGCCAGAAACTGCGTGTATCCACGCTGGCCACGGTACCGGTGAATTCGGGATGCTGGCGCGGATTGCCGACAGCCATCTGGGCCTCCCAAGTCATGAAGTGACCCGCATCCATGTTCGTCCCGCCAAAGCCAACCGTCGCGACGACGGTTCGCAGATCCGGAGTCTTGAACTCCTTGCGCAGATCCTGGATCAGGTTGACAAGATGCTTTTCATATTCGGCTTTGGGAACGTTTTTGTCTTTATGGCCCTGAAACCAGACAAAACCAGCGATCTCGTAGCCTTGGCCCTGGTAATTGGGAACGATCTTGTCAATGTTCTTCAGCGTTTTGTGCACGCCCTCGACCATCAGGTCGTATTCCAATCCACAGAACTTGTTGGATTTTTCCTCAACAGTCTTGCCACTGGAGGGCGGCCGAAAATCGAAACTCAGCGAGCGGTTGCCCATCGATGACTCGATCAACAATACCGGTTCGTGGTGGTAGGTGCCCATGACGTAGCCAAAAGGAACTTCAGGACCAATGAACTTGCCGTTAGACATCGCCCCCAACGGGCCACCACTGCCACCCTGCTTTGATATGCGTGTCTCCCAATACGTCACATCGTTACGTACGGTCCAGTTACCTTCTTCATCAGCGAACCAAGGGTATTTGCCGGCGCGTACGAGCGAAGTGAGATCGCCCTTACCTTTGAGCTCGATATGCTTGAGCCAGAACGCTGCCGAGCCGCCTTGCATGTAGGTAATAGTGATGGGATAGCGTTTGCCGTGTTCGAGTCGCACCGAGTTCAAGATCGCCTCTGTGCCCGGTTCCTGGCGATAAACTTCGTCATCCATCAATGTAACGACAGCATGAGCACTTGCTGCAAAACCGACATGAATTTCGTGTATCCCACTCATGGGAACGTCAATAAAGGCCTTCGCCACGACGGTGTGGGGCCCCTCGATGGTCGGCAACTGAGCCCCCACGTCACCCAGTGCGACCGTGGTCTCCTTGACCGGCTTCATGTGGCTGTAATCCGCATCCGAATTGTATGCTCCTCGATAGATCGAAACTTTGGCCCCCTTAGGCGCGTCGATTTCGGCAGTCTGAAAGACGCCATGCCTGATCAGTGCCGCAGGACCTGCCGGCATCCGGCCGACCTTGATGTTCGGATCCGCCGAGAGGTAGATACTCGGATAGACGGGCCGAGCTCCCTGCAGATAACCAAAACCCACCATATTGGATTGGCCAGCCAGAATGTAAACCTGGACCTTGTCGGCAGCTGGCAAGGTCTTGTCCGGCCTTGGCAAGACCGCCGGCACGTCGGCGGAAATGCTCGAGCCAACAACGAACAAGAGACTGAGCAGCAACATCCCTGGCAACTCGTTCCGATAGACCCGCATTGACCTGTTCCTTGTTTGCATCGTCTCTTCACTTCGCCATTTCGACCCTTTGAGTCGTTCGGACACGCGACGTGATTGATCACGATTCCGCGGTAGACTCAATAAGAAGCCACCGAGCTTGAAAGTCTTAGCTGCTTACTGGAGGGCAGACAAGATGCCACAACTAACCACCAGCCGGCCGTTGATGATCATCCCTCTGCCTTCGCGTTGTGGGCCCTGGTTCCTGAGTTGACGAAGAGCTTACTCATCGACAACTCCAGACCGTTGAAACCGTCATGCAAAGAAATCAATGCCAAAACCGGCCCTTCTCAAGTGTCCGGCGCAGGCGACAAGACGGGGTCTGCGGAACGCGCAGCGCGGTCCCCACTCGTGTATGATCACCCAATGAGACGGGCCGCGCGGAACGCTGGCGCGAAAGAAACAGACACTCCACTGCGCAACCATGGGGAAAAAGATATCGTGGCGATGCTCCAACAGGTGCCCCTGGTGACGATGCTTGGCCTGACCACTCTTCTCGCTCTGGTGGATACCGCAGCGCGGCGTGCTGTGTCACAAGTCGTCCCTGGCACCGAATCCGAATTCACCGTCCAGCTGCAAACCGCGCGGAGCGGATACGACCGCAAGACGTGCTGGGTGCACACACGGGCTGGGATCATCCCGCACAGTAACCAGTCGTTTTCCGCTGTGCTGACGATGCACGAGTTACGCATCAGCGGGTCGGACGTCTATTACCCGATCCACGAGCTGCGCAGCGACGATGGTGGCAAGACCTGGTCCAAACCGATCAGCCAGGCGGCGTTTTCACGACGTGACCGACCAGGCGGAGTCGAAGAGGGGATTTGCGACTTCTGGCCAACCTGGCACGCCCAGACCCGTACACTACTCGGTACGGGGCACACCGTGCGTTACATCGACGACAACCTGGAGCCGCACCCCCGACCCCGGAATACGGCCTACAGCGTCTACGATCCAGTCAAGCGAAGTTGGGCGACGTTGCGAACGCTCGACACGCCCAGTGACGACCTGTTCTTCATGGAAGGCGCCGGCAGCACGCAACGGGTCGACCTCGAGAACGGAGATATTTTGCTGCCGACGTATGCCCAACTGCCAGGCACGGCAAAGGGTCGCTTTACGGCGCAGGAGGTGTCATTCGTAATACGGTGTTCGTTCGACGGCAAGACGCTGAAGTACCTCGAGCACGGCGATACGTTTACGCTGAAGACGGGTCGAGGGTTCTCCGAACCGTCCCTCGTTCGGCACGGCCGCCGCTACCTGATGACACTCCGCAACGACGACCACAACTACGTCACCGCGGGCCCAGACGGGCTGCACTTCGACGTACCCCGACGGATCACCTTTGACGATGGCCAGGAACTAGGCAGCTATAACACGCAAACGCACTGGCTAACCTTGGGCAATCGGTTGTATCTCGTCTACACACGCCGTGGGGCGAACAATGATCATGTGTTCCGCCACCGGGCACCTTTGTTCATGGCACGCTTTGACCCCGGGCGGCTCCAGGTCATCCGCAACACGGAACGCATCTTGGTTCCCGAACGCGGGGCGCGATTGGGCAACTTTGGTGTGACCAGGATCAACGACCACGAGAGTTGGGTCACCGTGGCCGAGTGGATGCAGTCGATCGGCCAGCACGCCTTCGACCCCACGAAATGTGAAGCACACGGCAGTAACAACAGTATCTTCATCGCCAAAGTCCGCAGCCGACGTAAAGCGGACCCCCAGCGCCCACCACCGATCCACATCCTGCCCTATCCGCAGCTCAAGTCCGCTTTGGACGCCGACCCACTGCCTATGGACCGGACGTGGCAGCGGCTCCAGCAGGATGGAATCGCGGACGCGGCACAATACGTCCAGCAAGACCAGCAAAGCGAGGCAAACCGCGGCCGGCTTGACCGCTACCGGCAAGAGACACTCGTCATCCAATGGGAGGGCGCGCCCCAGGCCCGCTGGGCGTTGAACGTCGAAGGCAGGCTAAGGTCGCTCTCAGGCAGCAAGCCCTACTTTCCGCCAGACGGGTGGCCGCGGCATCGGTGGGAACGCAGCGGCGATCGCAGTTGCGTGCTGGTCTACGAAAGCGACACCCCGCGGGCGACACTGCGTGTCGCGTTTCAGGCACAGCAAGAGCATGTCGACTACAGGCTGACCCTGCAGTGCGATGAGGATCAGCCGCCACCCCCACACCTGACAACACACCTCTGTTTCAATCACTGCTGGGCCGACGGATTCGGCCGTGATGCACGGGTCCGGATCGGCGAGAACATCCGTCCACTCGGGCCGCTGCCGAACCCCAAACGCATCTGGATTCGCGTTGCCACGGTCGCTGAAAACCCACTGTACGCACGACTGAAACGCGCGCAGTTTGTCTCCGACGGAATCGGCGGCAACTTGAACGAAATCCGGCTGACTGGTCCAGCAGCAGCGCAGATCAAAGTTCCGATCCTGGGAGTCGAGGGCAGGTTCATCGCGTCGGAACGTCCCAAGGGCCCTCCAGCGACCGTGGCCATCAACTCACCGCAGGCCATCGCCGTGGGCTGGTCGTTCTGGCCCTGCACCGATATCGATCTGGCATTCGGCAGCCTGCAGCCCGGCCAGCCAAAGACGATTTCGGGACGCATCTATTTTCTCCAGGGAACCGTTACCGACTCACTCAGTAAGATTCAAATTTCAGACTGATCAAAAAACCAATCGCCAGGTTCGCCAGCTGGTACATCGCGGTCCCTCGCTACCGACGAAGTGTTGTCACGGACCGTGTGTCCCTGTCCCATCACGCAACAAACATACTTCAGTTCGGGGCCGACAAAGATATTGCGGGCAACCATGCCAATAGCCAGAGTGTGTTGCGCATGGCTCAATGATCCACACCGCCCCGATGAGCGTGATCGGCATCGCGTTTGGTCGTCCAGAGAACCAGTGCATCACCTGCCGTGGCGCACCGGTTTGGAGACCCGGTTTTCACTTTGCCGCGCGTTGCAAGCGGTCGCGCAAGGCCAGGCCGATTCCCTCAACGGATGGCAATTCAACGACAATCCGCTGACACGATTCACGATCCGCCCGTCGGAACAAAGCGTACATCTCGCGGGCAAACTGGCTGGTATCTGTTGAGACCGAGTACCAGTTGATCCCAGCAGGAATCTCGCGCGGGGGCGGTGCCGTGGTAATCAACAAGGTCGGCAACGCTGCCCGCGCGTGTGATTCACACCAGCTACCCAGTTCGCTCGCAGCCAACAAGATCACTTGAGCTTGCGGTGCGTAATGCGCAGGGAGCGCCCCGGAAACGCGAACTGGTGTGCCCGCCGCAGCCTCCAGGCACCCAGCACCCAATTCCTCGATCAGGTGTTGCTGTGTGATTTTGCCCGGCCGCAAAATCCGCACGGATGCATCCGAACGACAATCGACAATGGTGGATTCGATCCCCACATCACAAGGTCCGCCATCCAGGATCAGCAAAGGTGTGTCCGGAAATTCGTCCTGCACGTGCGCCGCGTTGGTCGGACTGACCCGACCGAAGAGGTTGGCACTGGGCGCCACCAGCGGCCGTTCGATTTCCGCCAAAAGCTGGCAGGTCAACGGATGATCCGGAACGCGGATCGCTACCGACGCCTGTCCGCCGGTGATGGCGGGACTGATCGCAGCGGATCGCGGCAACACGAGTGTCAACGGCCCAGGCCAAAAGGCGTCTGCCAAACGCCGCGCCGCAGGCGTAACCACTTGCACACATTGCCAGGCCTGCGCAGCCGAACTGCAGTGCACGATCAAAGGGTGATCGGCAGGTCGCCCCTTCAACGCAAAGACGCTGGCGACCGCCTTTGGATTGGTGGCATCGGCCGCCAAACCGTACACCGTCTCCGTGGGAATGGCGACCAGCTGTCCAGCTAACAAAGCCTGGGCGGCTTCCCGGACGGATCGTGTAATCAGCCGCTTGCTCGAGATGTCCATCGTTCTGTTTTCCGACCGGGTACTGGCGATGCCGTGGAGCGATTGGCGACACGACGGAAACACCGTAGTTGCCACGCACCAGGTTTGTCAATTCACCAGTGAGGTCGATGACGGTTTGAGCGAGGCGGCGGCCCCGAACGCGCTACCAATCAGATTTTCTGGTATCAAGACACTCACCGTCTGTGCTGAGTACTGCCTGGCCTCGACCAGTACGCCGTGTCCCGCGTCAAACGGGTCTCACCACGCCATGATCGACGCAGCGCATGGTCCGCGCGCGGCAGAATCTCGCCCGCATCAAGCTTATGTTAAGCTGCTTGGATGGGTAAACGACTCCCCCCAAAAGAACTCCTGGCTGAAACCAGCAAACAACGGAGCCAACTTATGACGCTGCTGGAGACAGTCCCCGGGCACGAATTCAACGTGCGTGGAATGAACTGCGCAGCCTGGTGTATCAAGGACGTCATACCCGCAAATCAATAAGAAAAGTATTTGAGGAATTCGACCAGACACACGAGCGGACATTGGCGCTTGCGCGGCTGTCGCAGGAAGAGCTCCCCTCACTCAATCACTTCGACTGGACCGGAAAGAGTTGGACGGTGAGTGATTACTTGGTAGCCAATACGGCCAACCATTATCACTGGACAAGAAACAAGATTCGTAAATGGTGAGTAGCTCTGGAGGGTTGCGACGAATCGGCTCTGCCAGATCTACCCTTGCGGTAACGGGGTACCCGCCCGTGCACAGCCCAAGGGGATAATCCACGATCGAAATCGGTCGACGGAATCGACTGCAGCGAGCGGGCCAGCTGCTTGCAGTGCTGTGGCTGGTGCGGTCTGATGGAGACTGTCGCGTACCCGATCCAGGACACCTAAGCCATGTCAGAACCTGTCTGCTGCCAATGTGAATCGCCTGGCCCTCTCCACAATCTGTACGGTTATGCTTTCTGCGATGGCTGTCAGACCCGGCTGGGCCTGCATTCGGACAAAACTATTTTGAAGAACGCCCGCCAATGGGCGCAGACGGAGTCGGGATCATACGAAGACGAAGTGACCGATCGCTTACTGCGTCTGGAAAAGGACGTTGCCAAGACGAAAGTCAAGCTCTTTCACATTCTCGCGCGTTTGGGGGAACTCACGTAGTTGGCCCGCGGCTAGTCGCCGGCGCCGCTGCCCAGTTCGCTTCCCAACCTTGGACTCGGCCTTGACTGGTTCACCGTCTGCTCAACCGAGATTTTTGTACGGCCCAGCGCCGCATCCGCGGTTGGCAGGCAACGACAGCAGTTTCAGTGACCACAGACAGTTGCCGCAACACTGGGCGACAATATCGCAGCACGCCACAGCGCGACCGCTCTTGCGCGGTTCAAGCCGTGACAATCCCCAGCGGCGACCTCGTTTTCCACTTGCCGCGCGTGAAGTCCGGGAAATCGACCGGCCGGCTACGGTTCGCGACGGATCGTTCGCTCAGCGCCGATACGACACTCCACGAAGCGGCGTCGTAGACGTCCATATCCGGCTCAGTTCCGTTGCGCAAAGCTTCCACCAGCCGGTATAAAACCAGATAGTCCATACCGCCGTGGCCTTTGCCCTCGGCTTGTGCGTGCAATTGCTGCCACAGCGGATGCTCGTAATCCTGGCGGTAGTCCTCCAGAGATTTCCAGGGGTGATCGTTCCCTGAGCCCTCAATGCTGATGCGTTCGGGGTAGCCCTGGGCGATGCCCTTGGTGCCTTGGACGATATTGATGCGGCTGTAGGGACGCGGGAGTTGGACATCGTAGCCAAGCGTGATGGTTGACCCGCTCACGGTTCGAATCATGCTGACGTTGACGTCGCCTTGGCTGTACTCGACCTTGGTCTTGGGATGCTCCGGGCCGAGCGTCCGCCGAAAGTAATCATTCATACCGCTTGATCGAGTACTCATCGAGACGAGGTAGTCAAATCGGTCGCCACGATCAATATTCATACACTGCGCCACCGGACCGAGACCGTGCGTCGGATAGAGATTCCCGTCACGACCGATGGTCTGCTCGTAGCGCCAGTCGATCCACCCTCGCCGGTATTCGTGCATGTAGCCCGCTTCCGCGTGGACGACGGTTCCCAGCAAGCCTTTGCGCACCATGTTCAAGAACATCATCTCTGTGCGACCGTAACAGCAGTTTTCCAGCATTACGCAATGCTGCCCGGTTTTCTCAGCAGTTTCGACCAGCTGCCAGCACCCTTCTTCGTTGACGGCAGCCGGCACTTCTACCGCGGCATGTTTCCCGGCGTTCATCGCGGCGACGCAAATCGGAACGTGCCAATTCCACGGCGTGGCGTTGATGACCAGATCGAGTTCTTCCCGCTCGCACAAACGTTCAAAATCGGTCGGTCCGCGGTCGTAGCCTGCAGGCTTTCCGTGACCCGCTTTGGCGGCAGCCTCTTGCGCCCAAGCGACTCGAGTGGGCAAGATGTCGCCAACGGCGCGAATGCTCACGCCCTGGAGTCCCAGCAACAGGCTCACGAGATGTCGACCACGAGACCCGATGCCAACGACACCGACCCGCAGGTCGTCCTGTTTGCTGGCGGAATCACGTTTACCGGACTCGTCCGCGTTGAGGCGCGCCGCGCCAAGTGTCAACCCGCCGCCAACGGTCGCAGCAACCTGGAAGAACCCCCGCCGGTGCTGGGGCGATTGCGGCTTCTTGTCTTGATACGTCATCGGCTCTTTCTCCACTGGTGTTTCAACACGGCCTGCGCGGAATCGTGTCAGTCATTCAAACTCGCGAACCCGCACGACCAGAGACGTGCAACGGCTTGCGTTCGGATAGCGTTAAGACAGCACAGCAGGTGATCTGGCAGGGCTGTATCTGGAAGATTAACGGGTGGCCATCCAATTAACTAGTCTCTGTCAGGAAAAGCGCGGGCCCGAGTATCCCCGGTGGGAGTTCGGGTTACCGGGGAGCGGAAATCACTCCATTCATCGCGCCGGCTTCGCCCCCTTGATTCCCAGCATCCGATTGAACGGTCGGTTGCCCGCAAACATCTCGTGCCTGCAGGGCTGGCGTCCTCTGCAGACGGGCGCACAGCACAGCATCAGGGCGCCTCCCGTTGCCTAATGCCGCGCGACAACCCGCACTTGAAAATCCAGACGTTCTTGAGAAACTGCAGAGGGTGAGACAAAGAGAACTCTCTCTCCCAAACCGGCCAGCCGGGATTTGCTGGTTATTTCCAACTATCGACCAACGGAGTTGCCAAATGAAAGATCGCCTGTCCAAGCTAAGTGTTTTGGTGGTCCGCTACAAATATGATTTGAGAGCAGACAACGACTTGTTAGAACTCGCGCAAGACGACTCCATGTTAAAAACCTGGAGCTCGATCCCTGGATTGGGGGTGAAATTTGCGTTAGCGAATCCCGACGCGAATGAATACGGAGGAGTTTACTTGTTCGAAGACAGTGCGGCGCTGGAGGCGTTCCTGGCTTCGCCGCTGCTGACAGAGTGGGGCGCGCATCCTGACGTCAGTGAGCTGACGTACGACCGATATCAAGTCTTCCCGGATTTTACTCTGAAGACGATGAAACCTGATTATATCCATGGGAACTTCATCAAAGATCTGGCGCCCGCGGCGTCCAACACAGCGGCACTCTGAGGGGTGGCACCGGCGGGCCCCCGCAAATAACATCGGGACTGCCAGACGCGGACCGGTCCCCACCCAGAACCTTCAGGAACGCACAGCCAAAAGCTACCCAAACGTACAGCCGGCTATCGTCACGCGACTTTCAGATAGATGCGTTGCAGGTGCCCCAGACCGCTGGACCAATCAGTGCCCAAGCGAGGAGCGGCGACACCGACCGCAATGAGCGCGGGCCACCGTGGCAACGCGAATCCAATGATCGCGCCCTGAACAACCGTCAACACCCCAGCTGCGACAAACATCACAACGACGCCTACCCCAGCCAGGCAGCTCGTCAAAGGATTGGGGGACACCACCAACGCTTTGACCGTCAGTGCCTTCCCAGCGAATTTCCACTTCGCGGCTGCCGTAGCGACGACGTAAGGCGGCGGACTGCAGTTTCCCCTCTACCTGGCCATCCTGTCTTTTCCGCGCCTGCAGAGCGACTACGTCAGAGCTTCCAGGATCAAGTTGGTCGACTCGATGATGCGTTGATCACGTGGTCGCAGATCCGGTTCGAACGTTTTGCCCGTCAAATGCTGCAAACCAACGATATAGCGAACGGCAATTTCATTACTTTGCTCCGTTGAAAATTGCATATCTGCATTCTTGACCATGCCACGGGCAAATTCTTTTGAGAAAGAAACCGGTTTGCCATCTCGTTCCATCACCGAACCATCATCGGCCAGCTTCCAGAAACGGGACGAATCCATCGTGTAAAGTTCATCTGCCGCCACGATCTGGTTCGCCGCGTTAATGCCGTGCTCTGTTTTGGTATCGACCAGAACCATGCCTTTTTCACGCAAATATTGTGACACGATACCGAAAGCCATAATCGACGCGTTACGAATATGCTGGTACTGGCCTGACGTGCAAACTCCATTCTCGATCAAATAGGATGGATCGATGGTTCGGTCAACTTTCTCCTTGGTTGAAGGAGTGTCCATAAGGTAGGGGAGTTTGCCATTCGGGCTGAGTGAATTGGTATCAATTTCATGCCCGGCATATTCAAATGCGGACAGTCCGTCCTCCTTTGCTTTCAGCCAATGCTGAAACAAAGAAGTCGATGTCGAACTTTCAGCCATGTACATACGAACGACATTTTCAACCATCAGCAGATTGAGGTTTTCTGCGGGAATGACCGTTGACGATGGCAGCAACCCTTCAACCTCAAACTGGGATGATCCCAGAGTGTCTTTGACAAGATCGAGCATGTGGTCATGGTTTTGGGCCAAAACTTGATCCTTGAAAGGAATGGCGCCTCGGTTGACGTCGTGGGTGGAAATACGGTTCCCACGAAACATCAAACGAATGGGTACCCCATCCCTTGTTTTTAGGCTGTCGCCAAAAACGGAATCCGAAACTTTCCCTTCCAGCACGGTGGCGCCGGTAAGCTTGGCAATTTCATTGTCACCAATGATTTGCTTGATCGTCCTGCCCTCATTTACACGCGGCCCATAATCAGTCACAAGTTCTTTGATTTCATTTTCCGTAAGCATGTGATCCTCCAAAATGATCGCAGAATGCATCTTTCCAGGCTCTTTTTCTCTCGACGGCACATGGAAGATAAAAGTGACTCGCTGAACCGTCAACTATGGCACGATCAATGTTTTGGGATGGGCGGCCAAGACACCAAGATCTGCCGGATCAAGGACCGTGACAAAACTCGTCCAGGTAGTGCCGCTCCTTAATCATTGGCAAGAACGGTTGCAGGTAGGACCAGGTGAAGAATGACACACCGTGCACCTTGACCTGTCTGGCAATTCGCAGGTAGTCCGCCACATCTTGTGCTCGGTGGATACGACCATGGCTTGTCCGGACACCCAGGCAGAACGTGATCTCAACAGGACAAGCGAGTGTGTTGTTGATGGCAACAGCACCCTGGAGACGCTTCTCGAACACCTTGAGATACTGGTCTGCGTAGTTCTTTCTGTAACAGTATCCCGATATGTTCACCATATCGATGTAGCCCCGATTTGCCCATGTCCTCCAGTCCTGCGCGACTTGATGACCTTGCACAACGTGAGGACCCCAGGAATAGATCCCGATAATGGTTTCGGGTTTGATCTGACGAACCGCTCGGCTGATGCAGCCCATCAAACGTGTAAGTTCCGTCTCTTTGAATGTCTGGAGTTGAGCCGGAGTCAACCTGGAGTAAGTCACTCCAAATCGTTCCTCAAGAAGTGCGGATGAATGCGGATCGAGCCGCATCGGTCGGTTATTGAACCGCATATAGTCGAGCATCAATCCGTCTGGTCGATACCTGGTCACTATTTCTTGCATCACGGAAACGACCCACGTTCTCGCGTCGGGTTGTGCAGGACTGATGTGGCCGATGGGCCGACCAGCGGCGTTACGAAGCGCCCATGCGGGGTGTTTAGTCAGGATGCCGGATGGTTTGTCATGACCGCACGCAAGCACGCAAGGAACCGGGTACACCCGCAGACCGCGCAGGGCTGCTTCCCTGACAATCAGCCGCAGTGGATCCCAATCCGAATACACACGCGTCGGGAGAATGTCGCTCGGATAAAGCGCCGCTCCAGATGTGGTTGTCACGTAGGGCATAACGACACCGATCCCACTTGCCTTGATACGATCGAGATGATTTCGCAGGGCCTGCTCGCGAACGAGAATCGAGGCGTCAGCCTGGCAAAGATGGTTGATGTTTACGTAGGTGCCAAGAAATGGCTGGCCTTTTCCATCGGCCAGTGACGCGCCAACCAGAACAAGAAATACGCCCACACGGCCGTTACGATTAAGCACTTTGGAGAACCGAAAAAATGCCATGGTCCACGACTTGTTTCTACGTGATTCAGCCGTCCGAGTGAACGGTTCACCCATCTGGCGACTTACCTGCGAGTTGTGTGTTGACGGAATCCGATTCAGGGCGGGACAGGTGGCAAGCCACTCAGACAAAGGTCGATTTGCCCAACTTTAGGATCACGAAACATCTCTCGCAACACCTGGTTGCGTGAATCAGGTCACCGTGCATCGGCAACGAAGCTTCTCCAGCTACTACCGCCGAAGTTGCAACAAGCGTGACCCAACCACCAGGACTCCAAGTCGCCGCCAGCCCATCCCGCCGCGGGTACGGGCCTGATGGCTGATGATCAGACTGGATAGTGAACGCGACCAGCGATCCTCAGGCTGCCGCCAGCGTCGAGGCGGACAACAGCCTACCACTGTTCTTTCAGGCGACTGTCATCGTTGGCCGAATCTTCGTAATAGTAATGCGTGCAGGGAATGAAGATCTGTTTGGCAACATCTTCTCCATCAAGGTACTTGATGAATGCCGCAACCGTGCCGCTGGCCATTTTTCGCGGATATTGCTGCGGTGTATCGTAAAGCTTGTTCTCGAACACCGCCTGCTTGCCCGCCGGTGAGGCGTCGAAACCAATGACGGTGACATGATCCTGCTTGCCTTCGCTGGCGATCGCGGAATAGGCACCAAGCCCTGACGGATCATTGATCGCGAAAATCCCAACGATATCCGGGTGGGTTTGCAAAATGTCAGTCGCCACATTCAAACCACTGGGCCGGTCACCTTCGGCCGCAAGTTCGGCAACGATTTTCAGTCTGCTGCGGTGTTCCTGCAAATAGTCTTTGAAGCCATCCACTCGCAGGACACCGGATGTGGCCTCGGGATAGGTGATAAGTGCAATCTCGCCGGTGTCGCCGGTAGCCTTCATCATACTTTCGCCTGCGAGTTGGCCTCCCTGGAAGTTGTCGCTGCCAATGTGCGAAACGATCAGATCGGCAGCCCCTGCGGCCGATACCTGGATGTCGTAGGTGAAAACGGGGATGCCGGCGGCGTGAGCATCCTTCACCGCCTGGCCGACCGCCTGCGAGTCGACAGGGTTGAGGAAGATGGCGTCACATTCCTGAGCCACGAAATCCGCGATTTGCGTGTTTTGTCTGGCAGGATCCTGGTCGGCACTGCGGGCGACTACCTGGTAGCCGTGTTTCCGCGCCCCATCCTCCATGACCTCAGCAATGAGCTTGAAGAAGGGATTAGCCAGATTCGAGCAGGTGACACCGATTTTGCCCTGCGTCTCCGGAAGCAACGCGTTTTCCGTTTTCGATCGAGCAAAGGGCACGATCGCGGCTGCCAACGTAATCAAGCACAGCGTGGCAAACACCGCCTTGGTTCTTCCTGAACGTTCCCTGATTCCGCGTGAGAGTTTGAATAAGCCGCCTTTGCTGCGGAACTTGTCCAGCAGTGTCGCTCCCAGGATCACCGCGCCGAGAACAACAAGCTGCTGCGGGTCACCGAGGTGCAGTGAATTCATACCGTTTTGGATAACCGAAATGATAAAGGCACCGATCAACGTGCCGAGTACCTTGCCGGATCCTCCAAACAGACTTGTTCCACCAACGACCACGGCGGCGATCACGTAGAGCTCGAACATCTGGCCAATCGAAGGCGAGCCAGAGCCAATTCGCGATGCCAGGATGCAACCACCGAGCCCAGCCACGAGACCACTGATCGTATAGACGAACACGGTCACAAACTTGACCGGCACACCTGACAGTCGTGCCGCTTCCTCATTTCCCCCTACGGCGTAAATATGGCGTGCCAATCGAGTACGTGACATGAAGATGTGGGCGATTGCATAGAGGATTACCAGCAAGATGACGGTGTTGGGAATGCCCAGCGAATAGCCACGGCCGAGCCACGGGAGACCGTCCGGTACTTGATAGATGGAGTACTCGTTGGTCAAGATTCTGGCCAAACCGCGTGCGACCATCATAAATGTCAGCGTCGTGATGAATGCCGCCACGCGAGACCACGCAATGATCATACCAGCGATTGCTCCCAGCAGGCCGCAGACAAGTGTGCCAAGCAGGAATCCAACCGGAATCGTCCAACTGGGAGCGTCGATTCCGCCCATCTTCTTCATGAACAAGGTCGCCACCACAGCCGAGAGCGCGATCAGGCTGCCGACGGACAGGTCGATACCGGCGGTGATGATCACCATCGTCATGCCAATCGCGATCACCGCAATGACCACGATGCGGTTGACAATTGCCAGCAGATTTCCAGGTTTCAAAAAGACGGAACGCAGACGCTTCTGCGGTGCGATTACCTGCAGTCGCTCGAACTCGGGAAAGTCCTCGGGGATCGCATCGATGAGACGATTAGCCACATCTCCGTTGCTCACGACTGCAGCGAGTTTACCTCCACTGTCCCTGATGGAATTCAGTGCCACACGCACATCACGCGGAATGCCCACGGCAACTTGTGTCTTGCTGAACCCCTGTTGCTTGAGTACCTCACCGACATGCTTCGCGAACGGCGTGGACGGTTTCCCGGCGGCCCCGATCACGAGGATGATGTCTGACTTCTTGCAATGCTTGTCGGTCTCCTGAACAACTTCGTCAATCGCGACACTTCCGGTTGCTGCTTCCCTCTCCAGCGTCAGCACGCTGAACAAAACGACCAGCCCCACCAGCACAAGAAGCATTCCGTAGTTATTCAGCAGTTCCGTTTTCATGCTCTTGTTCTCATGGTTGCCCGCCCAGTCACGGGATTGATCTGCTGGCGAGCCGTCGCCAGTCCTGCAAAGTCGTATATATCAGTAGCGCAATCCAAGGTAGCACTGCCTGACAATCTTACGTGATCGCCATCGACAAGATATCTTCCTGACGAGTGTTCGCCACATCAACGATCTCTCCCTTGATTTCTCCCTCGTGCATCACGATCACACGGTCACTCATGCCGAGGATTTCCGGCAGCTCGCTACTGATCATGATGATTGCCTTACCCTCCTCCGCCAGCTTGTTCATCAGAAGGTAGATTTCAAACTTTGCCCCAACGTCGATTCCTCGCGTCGGTTCGTCGAAGATGATAATGTCGGCGTACCGAGCCAACCATTTAGCCAGGACGACCTTCTGTTGATTACCTCCCGACAGATTGGCTGCCGGCTCTTCCTGATTGGCAAGTTTGATTTTCAGACGCTCAACGTATCCGGCGAACTCTGACCGTTCTTGCCCGCGGTCCACAAACGGCCAGCGGAGAAAACGATCCAGGTTCGGCAGTCCAAAGTTCTCGCGAACGGAATGCCCCAACACAAGTCCCTGGTTCTTGCGGTCTTCGGTAAGCAGACAGATACCATTGCGGATCGCGTCGCGCGGATTTCGGATGATGGTTTCGCTGCCATCGAGATAGATCCGGCCGGCATCAGGCGTGTCGGCGCCAAAAACCATACGCATGGTTTCGGTGCGCCCTCCCCCGGCTAGACCCGCGAATCCTAGCACTTCACCAGCCCGCACGGTGAAGCTGACATTACGCACGACTTCACCTCGGCAGAGATTCTCGACACGCAAACGTTCTGCTCCAACCTCAGCCGTGTGCTTCGGGAACTCCGATTCGATCGGTCGACCGACCATCATCTCGATCAGCCGCTCACGAGAGACCGCGTCGATCTCCCGGGTACCGACGTGCTCGCCATCTCGAAGTACCATGACACGATCAGCCACCTCGAAGACTTCATCGAGACGGTGGCTAATGTAGATGATGCCGATGCCGTGGGCCTGCAGATCCTGGATGATGGCAAACAGATGGTCTGCCTCTTGAGTGGTGAGCGCTGCGGTCGGTTCATCCATGACGATGATTCTCGCATCGACGGAAAGCGCCTTCGCAATCTCGACTTTTTGTTGTTGGGCTACGGTCAGATCCCGGCAACGTGTTTCGGAATCCATCTTCAGCCCCATCTTCTCGAACAGGGCTACGACGTTACGTCGCTCATCACTTATGCGAACAAATCCGGATTTCGTCAGCTCCTGCCCGAGAAAAATGTTCTCGCGAACCGTGAGATCGGGGACCAGATTGAACTCCTGGTAGATGACCGATACACCGACTCGCCGCGCTGCCGTCGGCGTGGCGACCTGGACGCGCTGACCGTCCAGAAGGATTTCGCCGTCATCCGGCAAATGTGCCCCGCCAAGCACCTTGATCAGCGTGCTCTTGCCAGCGCCGTTTTCGCCTACCAGGGCAAGGACCTCGCCCCGCTGCAACGCAAGCGAGACGTTCTGCAAGGCATGCACACCCGGGAACGACTTGTCAATTCCCCGCATCTGTAGCAAAAACTTCGAGTTGCTTGCTAAATCCGGCATGGCGTTTTGGGAGCGAGTTCGCGAGGGACTTCGGCCGTGTCGGAGCCGTCAGGCGGTGACACGGGAAGATTACACTCTGGCGAACGCAGCTTGGGAAGATTTCATTTCCTGGCAGCCTTACGCCACATCGAATGCAATTCTCGTACTTTCAGAGACTTAATGATTGCATCTCCGCCATTGATGTAGAGTTTGGGTGGGGGCCCGTTCTCTTTGGGGAGGATGCAGTTGGCACCAGAGATCTCGCCGTGATTTACGAAGGCTTCGATGGATGTACGGTCAACCAGGAGACGCATGTGGATATGCCCGTTGATCGGCTCGACTTTCATCGGATGCGTCCTGCATGAGACCACCTGCTTCGTCCTGGTCGTGTACTGCACATCATTACCGTGAATCTTGAAGCCGAGTGCATCAGATTGCCCTGGGTCGAACTCAATCTCGATGTCAAAGAGATCTCCTTTAATACCGCCTAGCAAATCGTTGCCGTGACTCACCGTCACGTTCTCCCACTTATGTTCTTTTGCGTACAACTGCGTGATTTCTTTGACGGGATACCGGCACAGGCGAATCTCATCACGGACCGTTCGCAGGCTCAGTACACACGGAAATGTCAGTTGCTGATTGAACGGCATGTCCGGGAATTTGCCTCCGCGCATCCAGGCCATCTGAATACACCGACCATCCTCTTTCGGAACGTCACTCCATGTTTGCGTCGCATAGAAATTGAATCCGTAGTCCAGCGCTGTTTTCTCTTGTTCCGTGTGGAACCGGGTTCCATCAAACTGACCAATGACGTAACTTCCGTTCCCGTCTGACAGCACCCATTTCATTTGTTTGCTGTCACCATCCAAGGGCAACTGAAACATATCCGGGCATTCATACATGTCCGGGAAAGTGCTGAGCTTCTCCCACTTTCTCAAGTCCTTGGAACCGAAGAATAGATAGCTCCTCTTGGGAGGGCCGTAGATGATCATGACCCACTTGGATTCGGGCTCGTACCAGAACACCTTGGGATCACGATTGGCGTGAGCCAGGATCGGATTGTTCGCATATTTCGTCCACGTCCGTCCTCGATCGATGCTGTAGGCCATGCACTGTACCTTTTTCGTCCAGCCGGTGAAAAAGGCGAGTAGGGCCTTCTCGTCTTTGGTTCCGAACCCGGACGTGTTGTGCCAATCAACAGCCGCGCTTCCCGAAGCCGTGTTGCCGAGTTTATCGTCTCTGTGGAGCTTGGGAGGAAGCTCCTCCCAATGGACCAGGTCCTTGGAGACAGCATGGACCCAGTAGCTACCCGCACCGTTGGCGAAGAGGTGCCACTCCCCTTTGTAATAGACAAGCCCATTCGGATCATTCAGCCAGCCTTCTTCCCCACCGTGTGTGTTTTCACCTTTGATGGCAGGGTTGAGTTTCGAGATGGTCCATTGCCTGGCCGTGAAATGAAACTGCGGCCGCAGACGCTCTGCGTACAAAGGTGTCTTTGCTTTCTTTGCCTCAGCCTTGCCCTTGGCCTCGATCTTGAGCTTGAGCTTGAGCGTTATCTCGATCTTTGAATCCTTACTATCACTCGGTGGTTCTCCCTGCACGGAGCCCGAATATCCGGCGAGCAGAACAAGTCCAAGAAACGTGCTGGTCATTCGCATCGGAAATCTCCGTCTTTGGTAACCCGGCAATCGTTCGCGCAGAACCAGGTCACAGCCTGACCTGCGGATCGCAATCAATACCGTTGTCATTCAAGCTATGGGGGTTGTCAACGACCTGACTCGGAGCAGACTCACTTTTTAGATAATAGGTGAACTCGCCCAGGCAACGACATTCGCTTCCACTTGAACTGCACACCAAGACATCTGCGGCCTGCGTAACGGCAGTCGCTCGTTATGCATCGTGTTTGTTCCTGCTCATTTCGGATCCTGCAACGCGTCAGGAATGATCCAGGACGCTTGGGTAACAAGCACGTCCAAGGAAGCGAAAGAAACGGCCTGGTTCGTTGCATATTGGGCCGCTGCGTTTGCCGGAAATGTCGCCTGGACAGCATCACCGACCAGAAACACATTGAAGTCGCGACGCAAGTTCTCGTGTCCGGCCGTCGTGCTACAAACGCACATATCGGCATGGTAACCGCACAACAGAACATGCTCGATACCGTTGTTCTGCAGAAAACGCCGCAGCGCGTCATATCCCTCACCGTCGTACACAACGACATCGCTGGGGGCAACGTCAAGGGAACTCATCACTGGTATCGGCAAGTCCCGAAATCCCTGGTTGTTGTACCTGGCCGACGCATCGAGCCCCGGAAACTGGCG
>PBOG01000126.1 GCA_002724245.1 Planctomycetaceae bacterium | reverse complement strand
CTCCGCCCATTCCAGGAGCTTCCAGACTCGGCATCCCCATCTCTGCTCCGCCCATTCCAGGAGCTTCCAGACTCGGCATCCCTCCCATCTCAGGCACTTCAGCCGCAGGCATCTCTGGTTTCGCAAACCCATCACTGAGCGCCCCCATATTCGACTGCAACGAGTCGAGCGACGCCTGATCCGCAGTCGGCATTTCAGGCCTGGCAGGCATCTCTGGACGGCTTAAAGAAGACATATAGGGAGGAGTGCCCGGCTCAAAATCAGACCAGCCAGGCATTTCAGGCGCACTGGTATCGGGCATCCCAAAAGCACCGCCGGCTCCTGCCATCATTCCCTGCAGTCCTTCCGGAGACGAACCAAACGCGGGAGCAATACCGTTGAGCGATGCACCAAACGCAGTTGCGGAGGATAATGCTGCAATATCCGGTGCCGACAGACCCAACCCACCAGGCAGCTCCAAGGCAGGTGCGTCCAAAGCCGGCATTCCCGCAGTGAGTTCCTGCAACACCGCCAAATTCAGCTCTAACGCAGCCAATTGTCCTGGGCCAAACGGCGGTAGACCACCGGCAAGTGATATGCCTCCCATACTCGGCCCAGAGAAACCCGCCGCCAAAGACAAGTCCCCCATGGGTGCGACCTCCGGAGGAGTCAAACCTAAATCAAGCGAAGCTTCCAATGCCCCTAATGTTGCAAGATTCCCAATTGCCAACGACCACTCAGGGGGCGTGAGATCGAGCGTTGGCATTTCAAGTTGCGATAACGAATCACACAATCCGCCTAACGCATCCCAGCCACCGGGCAACTGCAGGTCGATCCCTAGTGCACCGACAGCCACTTCCAACCGAGCTGCGATCGCCAGCTCAAGGGCCACGGCTGGCAACTGAGGAAATCCGCTGGGTAATAGCGCGGCCAGTGCAGATAGATCCAGGCCAAAACCCTCCAGTGCACCCTCCATCATCAAGTTAATTCCCAGCCCCATTTCCACAGCCCCCAGAGCCAGCCCCGCCTCACCAACACCAGGAAGTTGAACTGCCAGGGAAGGCACCAAACCATCCAGTTGCTGAATTGACGGTGTACAGAGATTCAACGAAGCTGCCAGTCCATCCAGTTGCAACTGCAATTCTGGCAGCGGAACTTGCAAATCCAGCGAAAAGCTACCGGACAGAAATGCCAGCGATTCAATCTGAGCCAGCTCGCCCAGGGAAGGCAGTTCAGGCATGGTCATTTCGGGCGCTGTCAACACTGCAGCCAGCTCACCAAACTGTGGGCCAGCCATTGTTCCCATAAACATCCCCAACCCGCTACCCAACGCCTGCAAACCCGGGAGCGCCGGGATCTCAGGCAAAATGGGAAACTCCAGCGTGCCCAATTCCTCCATGCGCATGGCAAAGGACAAATTGAATTCCGATAGCATCGGTTGACAGAAACACACCATGAAAACCCAATCTCCGATTTACCTGAGAGCAACACACTCGCCTCAGAAATACACACTCCGCCAGTCCAGTAGCAAGAAACCAGTAACGCGAGAACCCTATCGTCATCTGTCCCTTTACATTTTTTCACATCCCCCGCTTTCTTACTTGACGCCCTGCAGCACAGCTTCTAGTCTCGCACCTGCGATCGTCGAGAGAGATCGTCGCAACCGCATCAACCGAACGCCCCGCCGGTCTTGCCACTCTTGCCAGGGTAACCACCTCATGTCAAGCAAACGGACTCAAAAAGCCAACCCATTACAGATCACGACGCCACTGGGGCCCGACAAGCTGTTGATTTCAGCGTTACAGGGAGTCGAAGGCATGAATCGGCTGTTTCGGTTTGACGTCCAGCTGTGGTCGGAAAATTCGAACATCAAGCCCACCGACATCGTCGGAAAAAGTGTGAGCATCAAGTACACGCAAGCCTCCAAAGACATTCGGTATTTCCATGGCATGGTCAGTCGGTTTCGCGCGGGACGGACAACCGAGGGGCTACGAGAATACCGTGCCCAGATCGTGCCTGACCTCTGGAAAACAACCCAGTCACGCGACCACAAAATCTACCAAAAGAAAAAACAAACGGCCATGGATGTCGTTGAGGAGGTGCTCGATGCCTACGGCATCACCGACCTCGAAAAGACAGGCGTCAAAGACAAGTTCCCTGAACGCGAATACTGTGTTCAATACGGCGAGAGTACTTTTCATTTCCTGTCTCGGTTACTCGAAGAAATGGGCGTCTTCTATTTCTTTCGCCACGAGAAAAGTAAACACGTACTCGTCCTGGGAACCGCCGCGTCGACTTTCAAAGACAACCTGACCCGCGAACCCAAAATGGCACAGGGCTCTGGAGATGTCGCCTTCGCGCGGGACTGGGACACCGACCACATTTCCACCTGGGAACATCGCTACCAGTTTCGGGCCGGCAAGTGGACGATGACCGACTATGAATTTGTCAAGCAATTCCCTGGGACGACCCCGACTCCCAGTGACAAACTCCTCGCAACCAAAGACAGCGTACTCAAACTAACGGGCGCCAGTGACATTGAGAACTTCGCCTATCCAGGTGGGTACAGCCTGAAGGCAGATGGCACCAAGGCAGTCGAGCGATTGACCGAAGCCGAAGATGCCAGTTACCACCATGTCCTTGGAGCAGGGCATTGCATGAACTTTACACCGGGCACAACCTTCACTCTCAAAGACCATCCCTGCAAAGCTGAAAACGGCCAGTCGTACTTGATCCGGGCGGTCCGACATCGCCTGCGTACAGCGCCGCCGTTTGACTACAATGAAAGCAATCTCGCACCCACGGGTTACCACAACCAGTTTACCTGCATACCTTCGAAGACACAGTTTCGCCCGCGACGGAAAACACCACGACCCCAGATTGCCGGCACTCAGACAGCGGTCGTTGTCGGGAAAAAGGGCGAAGAGATCTGGACCGATGAGCACGGACGCATCCAGGTCCAGTTCTTCTGGGACCGTGACGGGAAGCGCGATGACAAAGGGCTGAGTTGGCTGCGGTGTGTCCAGCCCATGGCGGGCAAAGGATGGGGCTCCCTCTTCCTGCCGCGTGTCGGCCAGGAAGTTGTCGTCACGTTCCTGGACGGGGACCCCGAACGTCCTCTCGTCACTGGAGTTGTCTACAACGGTGAACAAACCACGCCCTACAAACTGCCTGCCGAGGCCAGTCGTAGCGGCGTCAAAACAATGACAACCAAGGATGGCAGCAAGAAGAATTTCAATGAATTGCGGTTCGACGACAAGAAAGACAAAGAGGAAGTCTACTTTCATGCGGAACGAGATTTCCAACGCATTGTCGAAAACAACGACACGCTCAAAGTAGGGCAGGAGACCAAGGACAAAGGTGATCAAACGATCGACATCTACAACAACCAGACCGTAACTGTCGGTGAAAATGGGTGCAAAGACGGCAGCCAGAAGGTCACGGTCTGGAAGAACCGCACAACGACTCTCAAAAAAGGAGACGACTCCCTGACGCTTGATGAAGGGGACCGCACGGTCAAACTGACCAAGGGAGACCTGAAGGAAACTGTCACCGCAGGAAGTCGTGAAGTCACCGTCAAAAAAGACGACAAGCAAACGATCCAGAGTGGAAACCGCAAAGTGAGTGTCGACAGTGGCAATGATGAGCTAACCATCAAATCCGGCAACCAGACCATTAAAGTTAGTGCCGGCAAAAGTGAAATTACGGCTGGTCAGGAAATTACTCTCAAAGTGGGCGCGAACAGCATCAAGATTGACAACACGGGTATTACGATCAAAGGAACGAAAGTGGATATCACCGCCAACGCCACCATCACCGTCAAAGCTTCGGCGATGGCTACCGTCGAAGGAAGCGGCAACTTGACCCTCAAAGGTGGACTGGTCAAGATCAACTGACATTGCACGTTCTCAAATATTTATCTCCGCTGCCGCGTCGCAAAAAGAGCTGATCGGAATTACGAATGAACGTGTCCCTGCGGGTTATTCAGGGCCCTTCGAGCGGATCCAGCGTTCCATTGACGTCTGAGTCATCGATCGAACTCGGGGCCGACACGAATGCAGATATGGTCCTCAGCACCAATAACTCCGCCACAGCAGCTACAGTGCTGGCAGTGGGACTACCCGGAGGGTGCCGCATTTACACAGCCGACGGAAAGCCGGCGATTGACGTCGCGAACCGCAAAGTGAGCGATGCCGTTTTGCGCATCGGCGACCAGTTCCAGGTCGAAGATTTTGTGATCGAAGTCATTACAACCGACGACCTCGAAACAGAGCAAGAACCGGCCGCAGATCTGGAAACCGCAGAGGCGTTCCTCCAACGAATGGAAATTGACCTGGCCGAAGAAGAGCTGGCCCTGCTGGAACAAGATCTACTCCCGGCCGACTACCTGGCTGCACTGGAAGCCGCTGGGCACCTGACTGCCGCATTACGCATACTCGCCCATTGGCTCCCCAAACCAGAGAGCGTCAAATGGAGTTGCCAGTGCGTACGCCAGCACTTCGGCGATACCATTTCGGGTTTTCAAGCGGACGCACTGGCAGCGGCGGAACAGTGGACCACCACACCCGACGAGAAGTCCCGCCGTGACGCAGAACTGGTTGCGGACGGATTCCCTCAGCCAGACTGCTTCAGCTTCCCTTGTCTGGCTGCATTCTGGAGCGACGGAAGCATGGCACCGGTCGATTCGCCAGAGGTACCACCACCCGACCACTTGACTGGAAAGGCGGTGTGCGCGACGTTGCTCGACGCCGCAGGAAAGACCATCCCGCCACCTTTTGACGAGACCATCCGGAGCTTTCTCGATCTGGCCAAGCCCTATCCCACATCTTGATCGTGGTGTCCGGCTACGAAACAGTCACGGCTCTGCCCCTGGGTCCTCTTTCTGTGCGGCGAAGGCGTGAACCTGGTACTGTACGCAACTTCGATCGTGAACCCGAATCGTCCAATCAATGGCTTCGGCTTCTTCACGCAAACGCAAGCTACCAAGTGACTGTGAGTGGCCACCGGGGCTGAGTAGCTGCCGCAACAGAGGCTCCGCCGCGCCATGCAATTCGCCGCGATCCGAGTGACCTCCGATCCACGATGCAGGAGCCGTCGTACCTGCTGACCAGTCGTACGGACTGCTCGCCAGCAACCATCCATCCGTCACCAGTACGCGTTCCAGTTCCTCTAACAATTCTATGGGGGAATAGACACAGTCCAATACATTCAGACAGTTGGACAAAGAGAATTGCTGGGATGCAAATGGTAGAGCCAACGCATCGCAACACCAGAAGTCGACCTTGTCGCCAGCTGGAAGGTCAACGGCAAACTCACGAGGCTCGTAGACGACTCCGATTTTTCGCCAACCGACTTTAACACTTCCGCGCTCAAGGATCGCCTGCGCGATGCGCAAAAACGAAAAGTTCAAATCAATTCCCAACACACAGGTATCGCAGCGTTCTGCCAAATGCCACGCGGAACGTCCCACTCCGCATCCCACATCAAGAACAGGGCCAGCAGGCCGGGGCCCGGAAAGCTGCCAGGCGGCTTCCATCAACCGCAGAAAACTCCCCGCCTGCGAGTCATTTCCCGCCGACACCGCTGTATCCCAATCGCCAAAATGGCTCCAGACATAGGTACTCAACTGTTGCCGCTCCGTATCGTACTCTGATCCGGGACCACAACAATCACCGATCAACGACATCGTCTCGTGCAGCAAATCCGTACGCCGAGTAATTGCCCCTTGATGCGCAGCGACATACGCTGCTACATCAGGAACAAGAATTGGGATTCCGTCGATCACCGGAAATTCGCCCAGGCATTGGGGGTTGGTACACGTCAACCGCCCTTCGACCAGCACGCCATCACGTTGCTTGCCTCGCGCAGCAATCCGCAGCGGCCACATCTCCATGCCAGTATTCTGACGACACTTGGGGCACACTGGCCTCAGCGATTCAAAGTGCTGAATTTTCATGGTCGCCTACCCACCGATCAACACAGTCGGGCAACCCGGCGGAAGAATTTTTCCGGTCGGCGCCGGAATGGGTGCAACACAACTGGCGTGGGCCGTCGTGTCGCCTACTCGCGCCGCGGGAAGTACTCCAATCAACACAGTCCCGGACCCTTTCACAATGTTCCCCGGTCCCCCCGGAACACAACCCGGCAACGAACAGGGCGCTGTCATCGCCGTAACCGTCGTCGCTGGTTTGTTACCGATCAAAACGTTGGGCTGCCCCTTGATAATTGCCAATGGCAAGGGAGGGTGGGGCGCGGGAGTGGGGGTGGGGGCAGGTGGGTGCATCGGCGCATGACAGTGGGGACCTGTTTGCAGCACCTGATCGCCCATTCTTGCAGCAGGCAAAGACACGATGGTGATCCCTTTTGACCCGAACAATCCCGGGCACTGGTCAGGGCAACAGTCCAGTGCCAAACAGACCGATCCATTAACGACATTCACTTTCGCCAGCTACCAGAACTTCCACCAGGGAGCTTTCTCCTGGTTCCACTCAGCGTCACTGTCACCAGAACTCTCCTGCCATGCCGTCGCTGCATCATCCACATCGTCGCCTGCCGCGGATAAATCCGTTGCCGGCGATGTCCTCGCGCCCACATTCCCCGCAGACTCCGGATCCGCTGATCCTGGCTCCACGATTGGGCGGTTCGCGGCGACCTCCTGTTGCGGCGTTGCCGCTGCGTTACCAGCCTCCGC
Organism: Planctomycetaceae bacterium; assembly: GCA_002724245.1. Taxonomy (GTDB): domain Bacteria; phylum Planctomycetota; class Planctomycetia; order Pirellulales; family Pirellulaceae; genus UBA9264. Next base: position 1,011 of record PBOG01000126.1, on the reverse strand, counting down.
CTGGTCAGCAACCGCCCCTCTGCTATCCGTCTCTGCCAATCCGCTGGGGCCAGCCTCTGAAGTCGCAACGCGCGGCGCTGCCTTCGCGACCGGCTTCTTGAGTGCATCCAACAACTCGGAATTCTGCCCGACATTTAACGTCGACAGCTGTGACGTTGCCGAGGATTGACCAGCCGCCTGCACAAACAGCTCGACGAAAATACTGTCTGCACCGGCCTGCCCTGACTCGGGAAGGAAAGTTCCCTGAATAAAGCGAAACACATCCTGCGATTCAAAGACGTGGCCATTTTCCTTCCCGCTATCCGTCACCGCTTTCGCGAAACGGCTCAGCGCAGAGACAAACTTCTCTTGAAGCTGCGCATCTGCAGCGAGTTTTTCCTGAAACTCAATGAGTGAAGGGGAGGGCATAGGCAGGTCGTGGTTTCAGTCGAACAGCGTAAACTATTTCTTCTTCTGCGACTCTTCTCGCTTGAGCGCCGACTTGACAACGTCTTGAAAGCCAGAGGAGAACGCTTCGTTGCCCCCTCCAAATGACATGGTCTTGAAAATCTGATTGTCCGGATCGACGATCCTCAGACGCGAAACCAGCTTCCTGAGAAACGCATTCCAACGATCATCGTCGCTCTCTGGATCAAGCACCTCATCGAGGAAATAGTCCCGTATTTCGTCTAGCGTCACGGGGTGCCCGGCTGACTTGGACAGATCGATTGTTGCGGTCACAAAATCGTTGAACGCAGTTTGAATTTCGGATTGAAGGTAGTTCTGAGAAACCAATTCGTCCGCGTATTTCCGGAAATCCGCAAATGCCATTGGTTCCAGCCTCAATCATCCAAACGCACTGCCATGGCCGCCATGTAACGCGGCCAGGCTGATGCCAAATTCAGTCTCCAGCACATTCTATTCGGAAGCGTCTACAGCCACAATATAATTGTTTGATCCTGAACTTTGCGTACCTTACCTTTGAATCTACCTTACCTTTGAATCTACCTTACCTTTGAATCTACCTTACCT
>PBOG01000125.1 GCA_002724245.1 Planctomycetaceae bacterium | reverse complement strand
CATTACCTGTCGCGGCAAACAACTGTGCTTCCACTGATGCTGTGGTGGTTAGCGGGAGTGACTTGGGGAGTGAATCTGGCCGAGACCAAGGCCGCGGATCCAGTAGCCCAATACCAGCAGGCGGTGTTAATTCGCTTCGAGGGCACTATTTTGCCCTTTACCGAACATGTTTTTTATCGACATCTTGAACGTGCGCGGGCTGCGGGTGCCGATCTTGTAATCGTTGAAATTGACAGTCCGGGGGGACTGGTTGATTCCAGCCTTGCATTGGCGAATCGACTGTTGACTCTTGAGGATGCCAGGACAGTTGCTTACGTACGTAAACAGGCCATCAGTGGCGCCGCAATCATGGCCTTGGGATGCGATGAAATCCTCATGGATCCCGAGGCGCTGATCGGAGATGCGGGCCCCATCTTTCAAGATCAGGATGGAATGTTTCGGCACGCTCCGGAAAAGATTCGTAGCATCCTCGCGGCCGAGGTACGGAAGTTGGCAGCCGCCACCGACCGCCCGGAGGTATTGGCAGAGGCGATGGTCGATGCCAAGTTAGAGATTTTTCAGTGCACACACCGCAAGTCGGGTGAAGTCCGGTTGATGTCAACTTATGACCTCGAGAATCAGGGAGACGCCGCGCTGTGGGAACAGGGGCCTCTAGTTCCTGAAACCCGCAAAGATCTGTTCCTGACGCTCAATGGTCGCCGAGCGTTTGAATTGAAATTGTCCGAAGGGTTGGCTGAGGATCAAATCGACTTGATTGATCGGTACCAACTGACATCTGACATCATCATCCTGGAGACCAGTGCTGTTGATGTGGCCGTTTTGATTCTTAACAATTCCGGAGTTTCCGGGCTGCTCTTTGTGGTGGGGCTAGTGGCGCTCGCGATTGAGTTGAGTGCACCGGGCATCAGTTTCGGAGGGTTGGTGGCTGGACTTTGTTTTACGTTGTTCTTTTGGAGCCGCTTTCTCGGCGGCACATCAGGCTGGTTGGAGGTGCTCTTGTTCGCAGCCGGACTGCTTTTCTTACTGGCAGAAATATTCGTGATTCCGGGGTTCGGCATCGCTGGGATCTCTGGCCTATTGTTGATGGTGATTGCCGTGGTGTTGGCCAATCAAGACTATGCTGCATTAGACGGATTCTCCTGGCGATCGGTAACGGATTCGTTCTGGAGTTTCTTGACCGCAGGTGTGGGACTGGTCGTCGTGGTTGTTGTCTTTATGCGCTATACGGGGCGCATTCCGGTGCTCGAGCGATTCAGCGGTGAGCCTTCGGAACCGGTTGCAACCGAATCTGCCGGTGTGCTGATTGGGGGATCCGAGGTAGCTCTGGCCCCGCTGGAGGTCGGGTTGTGCGGGATGGCGATCTCGCCGCTGCGACCGTCTGGCAAGATCATCGTGGGTGAGCGGGCAGTCGATGTCGTGACCGAAGGGGATTTCGTCGACTCGGGACGTGAGGTTCGCATACTCAAAATAGAAGGAAACCGCGTTGTCGTGCGGGGCATGGATGCACCCCAGTAGTTTTTGCGTTCCAGTGGATCTTTTTGGATGGCTTTAGTCGTTAGTTGCTGCCGGCTACAATCAGGCGATACAGCAAGTCTGCATCATTCAAGTGGCTGGGGTGGCTCAGCTTTATGCCCAGGGTTGGATCGGGTGCAATCGTCGGACTTGTGATTTTGGTTTGTTTATTTTTTTCCGTGAACGCAATTGACACATGCAGCCATTTACACAACACACAGGCCTGGTCGCGACGCTGGACCGGATCAATGTCGATACCGATCAGATTATTCCCAAGCAGTTTCTCAAGCGAATCGAGAGAACCGGTTTTGGCCAGTTCTTGTTTTTCGATTGGCGCTATCTCGAGGAATCGCAGGAGAATCCGGATTTTGAGTTGAATCGCCCCGTTTATCAGGGTGCATCCATATTGGTGGCAAAGCGGAATTTTGGCTGTGGCAGCAGTCGCGAGCACGCAGTTTGGGCGCTGGCAGATTATGGATTTCGTGTCGTCATCGCGCCGTCATTCGCGGACATCTTCTTTAATAACTGCTTCAAGAATGGTGTGTTGCCGATTTGTCTTGAGGAATCACAGGTTGAGCAGTTGTTTCGCAATACGAGTGACGAACCTGGTTACCAGATCAGGGTCGATCTAGCCGCCGGTACGATCACCGATGAAAAGGGTCTTCGGTGGTCGTTTGAAGTTGATTCGTTTCGGCGCCAGTGTTTGCTGGATGGACTCGATGATATCGGTTTGACGCTTGCCCATGCCGACAAGATTACGGCCTATGAAGAACGCCGGGGCTGAACTGAACGGTGTGGCGTTTTTCTGTCGATTCAGAAGTGACGTGATTCAGGCAATGACGTCAAGAATAGGATTACCGGCAATCGCCAGGGGCCTATCGCTGCGGTCTCGAATTTCTGTATCGGGTGGAATTCCCATTAGGTAATAGAGCGTGGCTGCCAGGTCTTCTGGTTTCACACCGTCTTCATCCGGATACATGCCGTGTGCGTCCGATGATCCGTATGTGTAGCCACGTTTTACGCCGCCCCCAGCCATTAACACGGTATAGCACTGCGGCCAATGGTCACGGCTCTCGTTTTTGTTGATCTTGGGCGTACGGCCAAATTCACCCATCCATAGCACCAGTGTTTCATCGAGCAGGCCTCGGTCTTCAAGATCGTCGAGCAAGGTGGGAAGCGTTTGATCGGTGATTGGCAGCTGGTACTTGTTGACGATTTTGTACATGCGCGTGTTGTCGAAACCGTGTGTGTCCCATCCTCCGGATCCGATCTTGCGACCACCGATACTATTGGAAAAGTAAACAGTGACAAATTTGACACCACTTTCCACTAACCTACGGGCCAGCAGACAGCTTTGTCCGTATGTCGTACGCCCATACCTAGCACGCAGTGCGTCTGGTTCCTGGGAAACATCAAAGGCTTGCCGCACCTTGTTGGAAGTCAGCATTGCCAGCGCCTTTTGATAGTACTGATCAAAACCACGTGCTGATGCGGAAAATTCCAGCAAACGTGTTTGACGATCGACTAAACGTTGCATCTCCCGGCGGCGTTGCAACCGGTTGGCAGAGAGATTCCTGGGTAGCGTCAATTCGGGAAGCTGGAAGCCTGCTTGATTTGGGTCTTCCGGGAAGAACAGCGGGTCATGTGCTTTTCCCAGAAAGCTGGCGTGCTGGGCCGGTACGATGGAACCGTCGCGAATCACGTGTGGAAACGAGACAAATGTGGGCAGGCCTGCGCGATTGGGCCGCAAATGATCGACCACACTGCCGTAGGCAGGATAGAGCTCAAGCGAGTCGCGCAGCCGTTGGTCATCACTGGGTGGCTCATGCCCGCTAAGTGCGTAGTAACCGGCGGACGCATGGTTTTTCATCGTGTGGTGCACGCTGCGAATCAGTGTCACCCGATCCATACGTTTGGCCATTTCTGGGAGCAGCTCAACCACTTGAATATCCGGCGCAGCCGACGTGATTGGTGTGTAGGGGCTGCGTACCGTGTCGGGCGCGGCCGGTTTCATATCGAAGGTATCGATATGGCTGGGGCCGCCCCACTGGAACAGAAAGATCACTGACTTGGCGCGCACTGGAAGCTTAGGCCGGGATTCGCGGGCCTCCAGCCATTCAGGATGGCAGAGTCCCAGCAGTCCGGCCCCGCCTGCCTTGAGGCACTGCCTGCGACTTCGCCGTAGTTCTGCGAATCCGTGGGAACGTGAGTGGGTGTTCATGCGGTGATGCAGATTTTCCCAGGCGAGAAATCAGTTTCCTCTGGTTTGGTAGGTGTGCTGATGGCCATGTGCAGGAATACTGACCGTGTACGAAGAGCCATCTGGAGATACGGATAACTTGATGTAGTGTCCGTTGCATTCACGCTCTGAGTTGGCAATGAATTCGTTCCTGGTGTTATTCGTTTTTCCGTCGGGGCGCAAGTTTTTGTGGAGCTGATAAATGGCCTGTATTGAGGGTACGGCATTAAGGTTTGCGAACACTTCGGGAGCACAGCCTTTGGTGACGCCGTTGTTCATAATGGCCACGCGCGGTTTTACAGACTGCAACAGGATGGGATTGTTGCTGCTGTCCAATCCGTGGTGTGTGACCTGGTAGACATCGACTTGTCCCGCCAGGTTAAATGGATGAACCAGGCGTTTTTCCTGATTCCAGGTCAGGTCACCAGCGTCCAGGAATCGAAACTCCCCAAACTGCAGCAGCATAACAACGCTGTTGGCGTTGTCAGATCCGTCGCGTTCTTTGGGCCGGTGCAGTTTCTCTGCGTCGTCGTTGCGCTGTGCACTAACAGCTTCTGGTTTGATGAATGTTTTGCGTGTTGCCAGACATTGCAGCCGCACCGCTGTTTTGGTGGCGTCCCCGGACTTGAGTGGGACAATGGATCCTGGATGAATGACAACTCTCTTTTCGCATTCGAGTTCAAAATATGCTTTACCGGGATTATCGGGCATTCCCGCGAACTTCCCGTTGTCGTAGAGCGCACCAATCGGAAGCATTTTTGACAGGGCCTCGGCACCACCATAATGATCGAGGTGGTAATGCGTGACGATGATGTGATCGATTTTCTTCAGGCCGGCCACTCGGGTGGCCGCTTGCGCGATTCTGCCGGGATCTCGCACACCCGGATTTCCAGTATCGATCAATATCGACTCGTTCTGGGGTGTGACAATCAACGTAGCGCCACCACCCTCCACATCGACCCAGTAAATGTCGAGGCGACCGTCTGCCTGACCGGCGGACAGTGGTTGAACCATCAGCCCACCGAGGGCCAGCAGGAGTAGAGAAAGTCGATAGTTCATCATCGTTTTCCTTGCTCGGGAAGGGATGGGGACAGAGGGTTTGGTGGCTTGTCGCGACGGCAGTTGTTTGCACCGCAACCGCAACTGCCCAGCAGGACATCCATTTTGGCAAGAAAAAGAAGTGGAATCTACGGGACAGGTTGCCGGAGTTTGTGGGGAATGTCGCCTCCTGGTTATCGCGGCGGTGAATCGCTGCTCGGAGGCGGTCCGTCTTCGCTCATTGTTCGGTAGTACGGCAATGGGAGCCGCGTCTCCACCGGTGGATCCCATCTGACCCGGCAGCGACTTTGTCCAGCGCGTGGGTCCTGTCAGATTGAGCGAGAAAATAGGTGTAGGCTGACACGGTTTTTCCGGTTTCCAGATAGCAGGCGATGACCCGGCGCTCATACAGGTTCGCGTCGCCCTGATTATAGCCTTCGATGTGATCCAACACCTGGAGTGTGGCCGGCATGTCTAGAGTTGTGATTTCGCAGAACTCTCCGCCGACGAGGTCGTTGCCGGGCAGCATCGCCGGGTAGGGACCCAGGTCAAACAGGATTCCTCGCGCCGTTGCCTGCTGGCGCGAACGTGGAGATCGAGGCCATGCCCCTGCTCGTTCTTCACCCTGTTGCAGTGTGCCGTAGACAAACACCCCTTGGGGTGAAGTCCTGGGATTGCAAGTCTGGTCTGGGGTTGCCATCGGTGCGTCTTGGCGGAGCTGCTCTGCAGTGGTCAGGGCGCGTGCCGATTCCATGCGAGTTTCTTGTGAATCTCTTCTTTCATCTGGTTCAGAATCGACTGTTTGTCGGTTTCTTCAAGAATACGGCGAATGACAACTTTAGGTGATTCGCCTCCCCAGGACGCGCCGTGTTCAAAATAATATTTAGCAGCCTGCCCAACAATAAAGGAGCCGTACCCCGCAGCAGCTCCTTGTGGCACCGCGGTGAGTATCGCGCCGGCACCGGCGGTAAGTATCGTAAAGGCCCAACTAGCCAGGTGTGTACCGGTTTCGGCGAGCATCGCAAAACCAGCGGCTTTACCAATTGAGCGTACCAATTGACGCGCGTGCATCCAGGAGAGTTCTAGTCCATAGATATGCGCCAGCGTGACGACCATGGTGACGTCGACGGCCAGCCCACCTACGGTATCGAGGATGGGGATCCGATTGGTGGCAACAGCTACGGACTTGATGGTTGCGAAACTTAAAATGGTCTGATTGGCCTGTTTGAGTCGCAAGCGGACGCGTAACGAAGCAATGCGGTCTGATTTATCGGCGGCGTAAAGTGCTGCATTCAGAGCCAATAAAGCCAGTCCATCTTTCTCAAGTACCGAGAGAATGGAGACCTTGAGATCCTCGATTTCTGGTTCTGGTTTGCGCCACTCGCTACGGCGGTCGCCACGCTCCGATTCAATGATGTATTCGCGTTCCCGGGGATCTGCGGCGGTTGCGACAAGGTGTGCTGCGGGAACCAGGTCCAAAAGTCGCTCAGAACGGAGCACATCCAGCAGCCGTGCCTGTTGTTCGGGTGAGTATTGATCGATCTTGTTTAGCACCACCAGTATGGGTTTATGGGTGCCTGCCAGATTACTTAGTGCAACATGTTCGGTTTCGTTTAAATCCGAGTCGGTGACAAACAGAATCAGATCGGCCTGACGGGCAGCGGTAGTAGCCAGGTCGGTGCGTTGATCACCCCCGACTTCGTTCAAACCTGGTGTATCGATGAGTACCACCTGTGATTCAGCCAGACCGGGAACACAATACCCGGCACCGTCCCAAGGGATCTTCCAGATATCACGTGTCCAGCCACCTTGTACGTCGACTTCGACGACCGATTCCCCGACCAGAGCATTGATCAAAGCCGACTTTCCCGTGCTGATTTCACCGAATACAACAATTTCGATGCGGCCGCTTGTCAACTTTGTGACCATTTCCTGTAACTGCGAAAGATCTCCCTTGAGTTGTTTACGCTCGGCGTCAGAACAGCGACGGAGTTTGTCGATCGTCCGCTCGATGGAAGCCATCGCTTGGCTGTAATGGTCGTCAGGGGAGAGCGTCACATCGTTCACAATGACAGTATCCGTTGGTCGAGAGGCGGATCGTAGGGGGGCGTCAGTGGGTGCCGGCTGTTAATCAGGGCTGTCATCCGTGTGCATTTTCGTGCGGGCTGCTTGCAGTACTTTGCGCAGTTCATTAATGGTCGTCAGGCGTTGCCATTCACGACGTGCCAGGGAAGCGAGGTCGGGAGCTGGTTGCTGCATTTCGTTTTGAAAATACTTGATGAAGACCATGCCGATCCAGCGTGTAACCAATGCCTGGACGGCACCTTGCAGCATTCCGCCTGCGAGGGTGCCCGCTCCGGGAACCGTCTTCAAAATCGTTGCTACGGCACTGGCGGCGGCAGGCGTCGCGGCACTGACTCCCAAGATGGCAATCAGATTCTTGCCGAGTTCTCCGAGCAGTTTTAGCGCTGTCTGGACGTCGAGTTCCTGACGGAAGATACGTGATAGATCGACAACCATTTTGACTGAAATCGCACTTCCAGCCGCCAGATCGACTAACGGTAAAGGGCTGAGAGCTGCAGCACCTCCAGCGGCCCACATTGCGCCGTCGACAGTACTGCGGGCGCGAGTTTCAAGGGCATGGCGAATGCGATCCTGCGCCTGGTCTACCATTCCGCGTGACTGCAAGAGCAGGTTAGCCAGCAACAGATCACGACCGTCGTGCTCTACGAGTTCCATCATCCGGTCGGCCAAATCCGAGATGTCGACAGGTAACTCGACAAATTCTTCGACTTCCTGCCCGGAGCTGGTTATTCGAGTACGAGCACGTTGGGCAGTTTTTGCTTGTACTGTGACAATATCCCGGCGGCTGACCTGTGGGCTTAGTTGTTGACCGATCTGGTCAAGCAGCGAGTTGCGATCATCCTCTGTAAACCAATCCTCTTTATTGAGGCACACGAGGACCTTCTTTTCCATTTCTCCCAGACGTTGGAGCAATTCGAACTCGGAGGACCGTAACGCTCCATCGACGACCAGCAGGACCAAATCGGCGTCTTGCGCCGCGGTCGTTGCAATGTGTACATGCGCCGCGCCATCGATTTCATCGATCCCTGGAGTATCGACCAGCGTCAACCGGTCCGTGCCAGGCCAGGGGATCTGATTTCGGTGTATGGTCGTACCACCCCTTGCATCGGTGGCGAAAACTTCTCGTCCGGCGAGTGCATTGAGAACCGAGGATTTGCCACTCGAAACGGTGCCAAACGCAGCAATCTGTAATTCCTGGCTTTCTTGTTTCGCTTCCAGTTCATGGATCAGGGAATCCAATTCACGTTGCACTGGCCCAGAGACCGAGGGATCGCCCCGCAGATCCTGGACCTGCGCGAGATTCTGGTCAATTTCTTCTTGCCGCTGTTGCGGGCTCAAGTTTCCAGGCGTTGTTTGGGATTGCTTTTGGCGGCGGCGTTTTCGACGCGTGCGACTCCAGACGAACCAGATGCAGCCGCAGACACTAAGAGCCAACAGAGTACCACCAGTACCAACCGAGACCAGGTAAACCAACCGCACCGTATCACTGGCGGATTCAATTTCCTGGAACTGGGACACCACAGTGGGGGGTACCGTCACCAGTAGCCAACCACAAAATGCGAGCAGTGCCAGGAGTCCTAGCCCGGTAGTAGCTCGGCGGAATGTCATCTTTCAGAGTCCGGTTTGAGGGCGCAGATGGACAGGTGAAGGGCAGTTCGCGTTGTTACCGGAGTTCTTGTCAACGGACAGCTCGATCGTTGTATTTTACCACCCGCGAGCAGCTTGTCGGGGTGACAGGGTGTTGGCGTGTGCAGAATCAGGTCAAGTCGTCCGGGTCATAGCGATCTGGCGGTGTGATGAGCGTGTTCGGCCGGGAAAGACCTATTCCATGTAGTCGAGAAGATCCACCTAATTCCCCCGATTGAGGGGATTGGCCTACTTTCTCGGTCAGGTTTCAAAGTTTTTTTTCTTGGAATGGTAATCGCAGTCTAGTATTGTAGAGTTCAGGAGTAACCTCGGATTGACGGGCTGCGCAGGGTGTAGGTCATCGGGTGCAGGTCATCGCAAGAGCACGGGGAACCAATCGGGCGTCCTGTTTACCTGGGTGACCTGACTAGACAGCTTAGGTTAGACTGTCTGGGATATTTAAAGCAGGTAGGAGAATACCAATGAAGGCTATGGGTTTTGCACGCCGCGCGGTCACACTTTCCGCAATGACAGCGCTTGTGTTGTCACCTGCGTTGCTCTCGGCTGCGAAAGTCCGTCGCAGCACGCGATCCAAGAAGGCTCCGCAAGTCCATGCTCAAGTGGTTGATTTTTTCGCGGGACGCAATGCGGGCAAGATTGAAGTCCAGTTCATACCGAAGAACGCCCGCCAGGCCACGGTGAAGATCAAGAACAAGACTGATAAACCGATCAGCATCAAGTTACCGGAAGCTTTTGCAGCTGTTCCCACCGCTGTGCTCGCTCAGATGGGCGGCATGGGCGGCGGCATGGGTGGCGGCGGCATGGGTGGCGGTGGCATGGGCGGCATGGGTGGCGGCGGCATGGGCGGCGGTGGCGGTGGCGGTCAAGGTATGGGTGGCGGCATGGGCGGT
>PBOG01000124.1 GCA_002724245.1 Planctomycetaceae bacterium | reverse complement strand
GTTCCGTTGGAAGCACGCGACGCCTATGACCGACAGGAAAGCGCCGTCTCGGACGGAATCGAGACTGGAGTTGAAGTAGCCGCTGATGTCGACCTCGTCCATTACCTGACCGTCGAGTGTCCAGTACACCGTATTGGCATCGTCTTTCAGGTAGAGCCCGTAGCGGTGACTGCGCCCGAGCTTATCCTGGATTTCTTGCTGGGATCGATAGACCCTGGTCGCTAGTGCAAGGCAGGGAACCGTGATATAGGTGCCTCCTCGTTTAATCGCCTCTTCGTGCAAGACCCTCAGTTCTGGACCGCTCAAGTCCTTGGATTCCTTCCGGCCAAAGCCGTCCTGCGGATACTTATCGAAATCCTCTGGCAGCAGGCCACGCACGAGATATACGTAAAGACCTTCGCCGCGCAAGTAGTCAAAGTGCAGTTGCACGCCGCGGTCCTTTTCTTTGTCCTTTTGCCCGCCGACCAGTCCATGCCAGCTACCGACGGTCAGGCTCCAAGCTTGTACCAGCTGTCCGGTCTTGTCCATTTCTGCGTCGTAGTCCTCATGGGAGAATTCTACGATCGTGATTTCGACTCCATTGGTACCTGCCAAACGTGGATTAAAGTGACGCTGGGTGGTTGCGAACCCGCCCATCACGACTTCCCCGGGGCCAGGCGGTGCTGGACGCCGGACTTCCATTAGCCACTGTCCATTCTCCGTCGTGGCCTGGCCGTCGTATAGTTTGGTCCAGCGTTTTTCGAAATCAGCTGGCGGGTTGTTATCGCGATCAAACTCGTCCCGGAGTTGGATTGCCAGTTCATGTTTTGAGCCCACGTGCTCCGACTCTTCCTCGTCGGCAGGCGATTCTGGTGACGCGTCACCGGTGGATTCTGGCTGTGCGTCACGGGCTGATTCTGGTTGGGGCTTCACAGAATCGCGACAGCCGCAGGAAGCGAGAGTGAGCACGGCCAGTGTGAGAAGGCAAAATGACAATCGCTGCATGGCAAAACTCAGCAAACGGGTTGTATTGCGGTCCTCATCAGTCTACAGAGGCGAAACACGAATTCAAATTCCTGGAAGGCTTGTGTAACACCATGTCTGCAGCAGTTACACGGCCTGCCGCGATCTGAGCACGACGCGCCACAGGCTGTCGGTTGTTTCATGAGTGTGTGGCATGCGAGAATCACCTCGACAAATTTCCATGAGGTGAAATGATGATGCGACAGCGTAGTAGAGGGCGTAGTAACTGGGCAGTTGTTGCGCTGTGGCTGCTGGTTGTGCAATTTTCGGCAGCCTTGTCTGCGGGGGATGATGGACAGCGCGTCCTGGTCGTCAGTCATGACCAGCAGGCGTCGTTCGTTCCGGCTTTTCTGCGTTTCGGCGACAATGCGATCTCAGCCAACGTGGAAACGACTCGGCAGACGTTACATATTGAGATTGACCGATTCGCTCTGACGGTCCGCCCTGGATCGTGATCGGGAATCCTGGAAACTGTCTGAGACAGCAATCTCTCACGCAGATCAGCAGGGATTGGCATGTGGTGATCGGTCTTCGCAGTCGATGTGATTTTCGAGACATCCAGTAATTTCCCATAGCACTGCGCACATGCCGCGGAGTAAAAGGTGAATGTGGATGCAGTTTTCCAGCAGCACTCGGGCTGCTGCCCCCCTGCTCTGCACCGCCGAAGGCTGGCCTCAACACATAGTTCGTCTGCTGTCCACTCGACTTTTCTGGCTCAAGAAGTGGGCTGACCATTGGCAGCCCTGCCGCTTGTTCGCGGGAAGGCTATGTGGAGCTGGACAATCTGTGGATCAGCATGCCGCCCTTGTCCTGCCACGCAGAGTGGAGCACTCGTGCCGATCCGAAAATATTTACACAAACAAGTCGTCCACGACCCGTCCGTGTACGTCTGTGATGCGAAAATCGCGACCGTTGTGTCGGTAAGTGAGGCGCTTGTGGTCGAGTCCGAGAAGGTGCAGGATTGTGGCGTGGAAATCGTGATGGGAAACCGGGGAGTCAACGGCATGCATTCCCAGATCGTCGGTAGCACCATAAGTGAACCCGCGTTTGACGCCGCCACCGGCTAGCCACATTGAGAACCCGTAGTGATGATGTCCACGCCCAATTTTCGCTTCACGATTGGCTTCTTCAAAGGGCGTCCGTCCGAACTCCGTGGCCCAGACTACCAGGGTTTCGTCCAACAGGCCTCTCGCTTTTAGATCCGTAATCAGTCCAGCGATGCCCTGGTCAGTCCGGGCAGCGTTGGTGCGGTGGTTGTTGATCAGTCCGCCGCGGTTTCCGTGTGCGTCCCAGCGGCGTCCTTGGGAACCATTGAATATCTCGACGAAACGCACGCCACTCTCGACCAGTCGTCGAGCGGTGAGGCATTGCTTGCCGAACGAAGTGTCTCCGTACAAATTGCGCACACTTTTCGATTCTCGATTGAGGTCGAAGAGTTCTGGAGCGACGCCCTGCATGCGAAATGCTTTTTCGAACGAATCAATGCGTGCATCCAATTCGCCCTGGCTGGCATGTTGATCACGATGCAACGCATTTAACCTGGTCATCAATTCCAGTTGTCGGCGTTGTTGGTTCAGGGAAACATGTCCCGGACGCTGCAGATGGTCGAGTTGAAATCGGCCTGCTTGCGTGTCGATGACGGTCGCCTGGTACGTTCCCGGCAGAAAGCCTGATCGATACATTGTGGGACCACCGGACGAGATGCCGTCTCGCAAAGCAACGAAACCGGGCATGTTGTGGTTTTCACTTCCCAAGCCGTATGTAACCCACGCACCCAGACTGGGAAAGCCAGGGCGTAAGTAGCCCGTATGCATCAGGATCTGGCCCACGGAATGAATAGACGATGCGGTGTGCATGGAGTTGATCATCGTGATTTCGTCCACGACTTTGCTTAAGTGTGGGAAGATTTCACTGACCCACATCCCAGACTGCCCGTGTTGCTTGAACGAAAAGACCGGTTGCAATACCTTCGACCGGGAATAGTCCTTTTCTGGGTTGAGGCCGTCCAATTCGTCTGTGGAGAAAAGGTCTACAGCGTTCCTTCCTGCGTACTTGTTCAACAGGGGTTTGTGGTCGAATGTTTCCAAGTGGCTGGCGCCGCCTACCATAAACAGGAAGATGACATTCTTGGCCCGCGACGTGATATGCGGTTGTCTGGGGGTGAGAGGCGACCGAGCCGCACTCCCCGCGGCATCGGCTTCGGCCAACAGTCCGGAGAGAGCAATCTGCCCGAGGCCGAGTCCGCCGAGGCACGCGCGTCGATTCATTTTCCAGGTGCTGTTTTCGTCAATGCGTGACATCATCGTATCCAATCGGATCAACGGATGTATATGAACTCGTTGAGTCCCATGATAGCGTGACAGTAGTGAACCAAGACCGGTTGTCCGCGTTTGCTATCTTCATCGTGGGTCTGTTGCAGGAACTGAATTCCCAGCACCCGCTCTTCATCTGTTGGTGGTCGCGCAAAGGCAACTTCGTAAATGTGTTCCACCTGATTGCCGGCTTCTTTGCCCGCTTCCTGTTCGATCCGCTCGGCCATCGACGCGGCGCGCTGCCAGAGAAATGATGCATTGAGCATGAATAATGCTCCCGACGGTGTCGTACTGACGGTTCGTGCCCCGATGCTCTGGAAATTGTCAGCGGCATCAAATACCCGCAATACTGGATGTGTGTCGAAACGTGGGGCCATCATGTACACAGAACGACGCCAGGTCCGTGGATTTTCCTCAAATGCATCGCCACCGGCGAGCGAGCCAACGCGAGTACTCGGTCCGTGCATTTGTTGCTTCAAACTGCCGGAAACACTCAGAGCGTTGTCGCGGATGATCTCGGCTTCCAGGCGACGGGTTTGATAATGCCAGATCCAATGGTTGTCGCGATCGGTCTCGACCCAGCGTGCGCTAGACGCCTGGCGATACGCAGCGCTGTTGATAATCAGCCTGTGCAAAGGTTTTAGCCGCCATCCGTTACGAAGCAGTTCGCCGGCGAGCCAGTCCAGCAGTTTCGGATGCGTTGGTGGCGCTCCCAGGAAGCCAAAGTCGTTCGGCGTATCCACGATGCCACGGCCGAAGTGATGTTGCCAGACTCGATTGGCAATGACGCGCGCGAGTAGTTGCCCCGCGCCGTGGTTAACGTCGGTCATCCACAGAGCCAGAGCATAGCGAGGGTCCCGGGTGGCAGGATTCAGTTTACCGGAGATCCAATCTTCCGAGCGGCTCTCTTCACGCATCAGTACTTCGACGAATCCGGGAGTTACTTTTCGCACGGGTCGTTTCCAACTCCCTCCTGCGAGGAGGTGCGGTTCACGAATCTCCAAGGGAATCTGGCGGTCACTGGCACGTGGCTCCACCTTCACCTGACTGAAGAAAACCGCGGTCAAGCGGTAGTACTCTTCCGCCGTAATGGGGTCGATTTTGTGATCATGGCAGCGGGCACATCCAATGGTCAGTCCCAGAAACGCACTGCCGGTGGTCGACACCATATCGTCGAGCCGATGGAACATCTTGTCATTGGGATTGTCGCTGTCCTTGAGAGTAGTCCCTAGTTTAGGAAATCGAGCCAGGCCAGCTGCCAGGGATGATTTTGTGTAGAGGCCACGTCCGGCCAGCTGCAAAGCTACGAACTCGTTGTAGGGAAGATCTTTGTTGAACGCTGTGATCACCGCGTCGCGATATTTCCAGGCGTCCGGACGCAACTTGTTTTCCCGCACATCCGAGCCGTCGCTTTCGCCAAATCGGGCAACGTCCAGCCAGTGCCGCGCCCAGCGTTCGCCGTAGTGTTCGCTTTTCAATAACCGGTCGATCAGGTGCTGGTACGCGGTGGTGGAGCGATCCGCCAGGAACTGTTTGACCGCGTCAGGGGACGGTGGCAAGCCGATCAGATCGAAATAAACGCGGCGAATTAAAGTCCGTCGATCGGCCTCGGCGGCGGGCGTCATGTTGCGTTGCTGAAGTTGCGCCAGCACGAAGCGGTCCACAGGGTTGCGGACCCACTGCTCACTGCCTACCTGGGGCAACGCGGAAGTGTTCAGCGGACGAAATGCCCAATGTTGGCGACCGGCCTCTAGATTCACGACTCGCAGGTCGACTTTTCGCCCGTCTCGCGGGTCTGGAGCCCCCATCTCAATCCATTTTACGAAGTCACGAATGACGTTTTCTCCGAGTCGTTCGTCGGGTGGCATTTCCAGTGACTGGTGACGCATGGCTTGGATTAGCAGACTTTGTGCGGGTTGTCCTGGTGCGATTGCCGGGCCACTTTCGCCGCCGGCTAGAACTCCCGCCCGCGAATCCAACAGTAGTTTCCCTTTGAGCTTATTGGCTTTGGCCGCGTCTTGTGAATGACAGCTGAGACATTTGTTAACCAGCACAGGACGGATTCTGGACTCGAAGAATTTGATTCCTTCGTCATCAGTTCCGGAGGCCGCGAGACTGTTTGTCGCGGTGGCAAACGCCAACAGGAGAATGATGCAAGCCACGCCGGGTGCGACGCAAACAGTTCGCCACCGAGCGACGTGCATGCTCGAGCAGATTAAGGGATCCTGTCCAGCCAAACCCCTGGAATTCAGGTGTGGCAGGTTACCTGGCAAGCCATAATCATCCACGCATCAGCTCCTGTAACCGTTCTTTACCGTCACGCTCGTTACAAGTAGTGGCTTGATCCTGTTGCGGAATACGCTGTGATCCAACTCACATTTGTTGAGACGTCATCATTATAGGTGAATTCGCGTGCGGTTTTGACAGTAATGAAGGCAGAGAAACGACAAACCGAAGAGTAAACCGAAGAGTAAATAGTACGAAATGTTCCTCAGGGATCACATCAGCGCAGCCGTCGCTAGACGTCCTGAGACGTGTTGGACAAGCTCGCCGCTGTTTCCATGGATAGTGGTCCAGGGCAGCAGACTCTGCAAAAAAAAGTGGATTGGCGGGCTTGTGCGAAGCCAGCGGTCGCGATTTTACCTGTGAGATTCTGGTGATACGAAAAGGACGCGTGACGCTCGCGTTGGCGCTTGATCTATATCGAAGTAAACGGCTTGATACTGCTATAATGGAATCACGTGTTCGAGGCGGATGCTCCTTGCCTTAGCGACGACGGGTACTTCTGCACACCCGCGGACCACGATTGAAGGACGGCCGAAGTTCGTCTTCCGCTGGATCGCAAAGCTGTCATCTGGTGAGAGAATTTTCAATATTGTGCCGCTGGCCGAAAAGGAAATGAAGGTTTGAGAGATCCTGTGAGAATCGCAGTCCTGCTGGTACTGGGCAACGTCTGGGCGCTGCTTGCTGCCGACACGAATCTCGACCGGCCAGTCTTGGAGAAGGCTCGCGAACTGGGGCGGGAAAGATCTCGATTCTTGAAAGAGACCAGGACCAAACCCGAGACGAATATCGCGGTTCCGAAGGCCAATCTAGCCTTCTTTCGGGAGAGGATTGGTCCCGTTTTGAAACAAAACTGTATCGGGTGCCATGGACCCAGGAAATCTGAAGGCAGACTTCGGGTCGACAAGTTGAACGCGGATTTGTTGACGGGGCCAGACGTTGATCGCTGGCGTGAGATTTACCGAGTCTTGTCCAACTCGGAGATGCCACCAAAAGACGAGCCAGCTTATGAACTGGCCGATGCGGACCGCGGACGCGTTGTCGATTGGCTCACGGACGAATTGAACAAGGCTTCTCTGTTGCGGCGTAACAATGTGCAGCACTCGTCTTTTCGGCGCATGACAAAGTATGAGTATGACTACGCTCTGCAAGATCTGCTTGGTTTGCCCTATCAGCTGGCAGGTCGTTTGCCGCCGGAAACGGCATCCGAGGATGGCTTCAAGAACAGTTCTCAGATGCTGCAAATGTCGGCCATGCAGTTTCAGTTTTACCGTGAAATCGGTCTCAAGGCACTCAAACGAGCCACCGTGCACGGTGCGCGTCCTGAACCCGTTCGTTACGTTATCTCGATGCAGGAAGAAATGGACAACGCATCGTCGGGAAACAAGGCAAAGACATTCGACAAGAACGACGAAGATTATCGCAAAAACAGGACTCGGCCCCACTTGCTTCATCGCGAGACGGGCCAGGGGATTCATTTCTCTGGTGGCAACGCGCTGCCCAGATCGGATGCCGTCGCTGGTCACACGCCCGCGGTTTCACCTGTCGTGTTGGTAATGCCACGGTCCAGTGAGTTGAAAATGAATCTCGACCGGTTTCTCCCTGATGAAGGAACCATGCGAGTTCGTATCAGGGCTGGGCGTTCTACTACGAAGGACACTGAATTTGCGAGCTTGCGGCTGGTGTTCAGTGCGCATACCAGCAACGACGCTCGCTTTTCTGAGGTCATCAGTCAACGAGATATTCCTGTGACGGAACCCGTCGAACAATCGCAATTCGTCGACTTTGATATACCGTTGAGTGATATTCAACGAAACCCGTTCCGCAAGCTGGAAACGACATTTCCCAGACGCGATGAGTTTCTGCACATTCGTAATGTTTCCAATGCAAAGAATCAGGAAGAGGAACCACTGAGTGTGCTGGTTGACTACATAGAAATCATTGCTCCATTTTATGAGCAATGGCCACCGAAGACTCACACGCGAATTTTTTTTGAGAGTGAGAATGCGAGCGACGAGGAGGTATATGGACGCGAAGTGCTGGCTAAATTCGCGAGGCGTGCCTGGCGTCGCGCCATCACGTCACAAGAGGTGGATCGGTTGATGGCCCTGTTTGCCAGGTACCGTCCGGAATTTGCCACCTTCGAAGAGGCGATGTTGGAAGTGCTGGCAACCGTACTTGCTGCGCCAGAGTTTCTTTACCTGACCCAAAAAGCATCCGCTGATCACTTGGACGCTCCAGCAACCATCCGTGATGTGGAATTGGCCAGTCGGCTGTCGTTTTTTCTGTGGTCCAGTATTCCTGATGACGAACTTCTAGGGCTCGCTGCCCAAGAACAGCTCAAAGAGCCAAAGGTATTGGCTGCCCAAGTCAAACGCATGCTGGCAGATCCTCGTTCCCGTCGGTTCTCCGAGAATTTCGTTCAGCAATGGCTGGGCTTGGATGCCCTGAACAGTGTGACGCATATCACGGACAAGGCATTAAGAAGGGCGGTGCAGGAAGAGCCCATCGCCTTTTTTACGGAAGTTCTGGAACATGACAGAAGCGTGATGGATTTTGTCCATTCCGATTATGCCGTGATCAATGAACGCCTAGCTGCGCACTATCAAATT
The DNA here is from genome assembly GCA_002724245.1 of Planctomycetaceae bacterium. Classification (GTDB taxonomy): domain Bacteria; phylum Planctomycetota; class Planctomycetia; order Pirellulales; family Pirellulaceae; genus UBA9264. Next base: position 15,552 of record PBOG01000124.1, on the reverse strand, counting down.
CCAGGTGTTTATGGACCTCACTTCCGTAAAGTCCCGATTGCCGTCGCAGCCAATCGCGGTGGGATTCTAGCGGGGGCTGGTGTCTTGGCGATGAACTCCGATGGCAAAGATTCGAATCCGCTTAAACGCGGTGTTTGGATGCTGGAACGTTTTCTTCATGATCCACCACCACCACCACCGGCGGATGTTCCAGAAGTCGATTTGACAGATCCGGAGATCTTGAAAATGACGCTGAAGGAACGTATTGCAGATCACAGGAATAAACCGGCCTGCGCCTCCTGTCATGCAAGGATTGATCCATGGGGGATCGCATTTGAAAACTACGATGCGCTCGGTGTCTACCGCACTCATGTCAATGAAAAGTTGGTGGATGCGAATTCGCAGCTGTTTAACAATCAGGAATTGGCTGGGATGAATGGCTTGAAACGCTATCTGTTGATGGACCGGCAAGATCAATTTGCCAGCGCCCTGGTTCATAAAATGACCGCTTATGCTCTTGGTCGCCCGTTGTCTTTCGCGGATCATGCTGCCATCAACGGTATTACCGTGCAATTCAGGAAACGTGGTGACCGGCTCGGCGACCTGGTAAGATTGATCATTGGCAGTGAGCTTTTTCACGCAAAGTAGGAGTGCATATCGTGGACAGCCATAAAGTTTCATTGACTCGCCGGAACTTTCTTTATGGTTCAGGTATTGCCCTGTCTTTGCCACAGTTTGAAGCCTTTGCGGCGGCTGAATCCAAATTGCCAGATGCGCCGAAACGCTTTGTCAGTATTTATCATCCAGATGGAGTAGGGTTGCCGCTCAAGGCAGATCCAGCCTGGGAGGATTGGAGTTGGTTTCCTCGTGGCGGCGAGCGAGATTTCAAACTCACAAAAGTGCTGGACGTGCTGGAGCCCTTGCGCAGTGAAATCACTATTTATTCAGGACTGTCTCACCCCGCGGCTCGGCAAGTACATGGCCATTCCAATGCCGATCAATACCTGACTGCTGCTGCCACGGGCAGTCACGGACCTTACAAAAACTCGATTTCCGTTGATCAGGTTATTGCAGCACACTCCGGCGACCTGACTCGTCATGCGTCTTTGGTGATGTCGACGAATGGTGGCATCGGTGGCCCTCGCGGGGCGCAAACACAGTCCTTCAATCGTGAGGGTCGCCCGATCCCAGCGTTGAACAAACCGAAGCAGATTTTCGACATGCTGTTTGTGACTAGCGGTAAAGACGCTGCCGCGAAACTAGCCAGAAGCAAGAGTGCCCTGGATTACCTTATTGCCAGCACACGGTCTTTAGGGCAAGAGCTTTCTCTGCGCGATCAGCGGACATTGCAGCAGTACCTTGATGCGGTTCGCGATACCGAAGTCAAATTGGCGAAAGCTCAAAAATGGGTTGATACAGCACCTCCCAAGGTGGACACGGCTAACCTGAAACTTGAAGCCGATCCAACTGAGGCTCGAGACTATTTTCAGACCATGTATGAGCTGATCTATCTGGCCTTTCTGAGTGATTCGACTCGAGTGGCGACTTTTCAGCTGGGGAGAGAAAATGGCGAAGGGCCACATGATCTGCTATCGCTGGCTGTTGGTCTGGGTAAAGCTCATGGGCTTACGCATGATGTGAAAAAGCCGGACGGTTGGAAAAACCTCGGCACCTACAATCGCTACCAGGCGGAGGAGTTTGGCCGTTTCGTCCAAAAGCTGAAAGACACGCCTGAACCGACAGGCCAGGGGAACATGCTGGACAATACGTTTGCCATGCATGGTTCGGCTTCCAGTAGTTTTCACCTCTCTCGGAATTATCCGATTATTTCTGCGGGAGGCAAAAACCTCGGTTTTAATAATGGCCGCTGGCTCAAGTTCGGCACAGGGAACGAAGACAACCAGGTCAACGCCGGAATCGTTACTGATGCCGGGTGGCGAGGCAGGATCGAAGCGGAAGAACTTCCGCTCGCGCAACTCTTTGTTACCATTCTGCAACGCTTGGGAGTCGAGACGGATTCGTTTGCGGGGTACACCGGGACGCTAAGTCGAGTTTAGTCTTCGCGTTTTTTCGGAACAGCTCTTGCCAGGGCATTGTCTTGATCCAGTAGCACCGAACCCTCTTTCTTCTGGTTCAGATCTCGACCAGCGTTTGAGTTTCGACCGCACGCTCTTGAGAATGTACATGGCGGATTCGTCGCCTTGTACAGAAACGTCCGCAACCGTCCATTTCACCCAGGAGGGGCGACAACGGACTTGTGCAGGAAGCCGGCGGAAGAACATGGTCGCCGTTGGGCAAGTCTTTACCGTGCATAAATATTCATTGTGTACAACGGCCACATCGACTGCCGGCAGACAAGACTTCAGTGCAGGCTGGAACGATTCCTTTTGCGGAATGGTGGTACAGGAAGAGGCGTCTATCTCATACGCCGTAAAATCAGCGGTTCTTGTTGGATTGACTCCAAAGGGACCCTGGCGATGGTTTTGTCATAGACACTGCTGTAACGTTTGTAGATCTTGACATCGATCTGATTTGGTACGGGATCCTCAATTGCCCAGTGGAAAGCCCCGTCTTGCTTCGTATGCGTGTGCCAGTCATTCAGGACGACACAGGCGCCAGCCACCGGCAACCCCGTTTGATCGATTACCCGGCCGCGAACACCGCGTCCCTGCCTGAGAGTGAACCTCTGGTCTTCTGTCTTCGGTGCCACGCTGATCCGTCGGTGACGAGGTGCGTAGCCAGGGGCATCCACAGTGAGAATCACCTCACCCAGGCGAATTCGGTCGAATTGAAACCTGCCGTTTTTGTCCGTTTGAACGGTTGGATGACGATTTGTTTCATCGATCGAATGGTAGGCCAGTACTGGGGTAGAACAAATTCTGGGGGGATCAAAAAAGGGTTCTGCAAAACGGGGCTTTCGGTCTCCAGTGGTGGGTATTGCGCGCCAGTCGCTGGCCGCGTATCGATTCGGGCTGAGTTGCACCCTGGCGGATACGATCGGTTGACCCTGTCCATCCACGACATGACCGGCCAACGCCATCCGGTCTTGAGAGACGCTCAGGCGAGCGACCTTGATCGGCCAAACTTTGGTTCCTGCGGCATCGCTTCCAATCGCAATCAGCTGATTGGAACCGCATTTCACGATATCGAACTGACCCGTAATGATGGGCTCTGGCAAGTGTGAGAAACTGACCCGGTTCCCCCAGGTATGACCATTGTCGGTACTGAATACAACGTGGAACCCAGGCCGCCCATACTGGCACACCACTACGCCGTTGTCCAACACGGCCAACGTGGGTGAAATATTCATCAGCGCCGGACGCGTGGACTGCGGCCTGCTCCAGGTCTTCCCTCCATCGTCCGACCAGGCTGCGTAGAGCGGTCGATATTCGTTGGGTATTTCTGCACCCTGGGTTCTCATCACGCACAACAGTTGTCCATTTTTCAGCAGGACCAAACTGGGTTCACAGTAACCACAAAATTGTCCGACCCGATGTGGGTCCGGATCTTGCGCCTGATAAGCAACGGTCGCGTGGTACCGCCAGGAGCAGCCCAGGTCCTGCGAACGCACGATCATGGTGCGATATTGTTGGTCTCCTTTCAGATCACCGTACATCGTTGCCAGTAAATCACCATTGGGAAGACGGACAATCTTCCCTTTGTCGAAAGGTGGCCAAAACCGACCCCACCGGGTGTGGAGTACCACCTTGGGCAAGAAAACGGTGACGCGACCGGGTTCGAAACGTGAAAAGTCATCAGAGAACAGTACGGATTGCGCCTCCTGCTCACCCGGTTTGCCACCGGCTATCGGCGTGGCCTGTCCTGTCACAAAGAGGACTTTGCCAGCGGGCAAGGCGATCGACATGCGCCCTGCATTGGCAGGGGCGAATTCTCTCTCTGGACCCCAAGTCGCCCCTCCATCGGTCGAAGTGCGATAGAATTTCGGAACCGTACCGGGCTTGGGGTAAAATGCGGCGGTGACTCCTGTTCGCGAGACCGCCAGACTCGCCGAATTCTGATAAGCCAGGTTACTAAGTGTGGTTGGTGGTCCCACGGTGATCGATAACACCTCCGATTCCGCACGTAGACATTTGATTTTCCAACCCACTGCGTCACAACAACAGATCAGACAGATCAACGTCCGCGCCAGGTACCATTTGGAGAACCGCTGTCGATGCCCATCCATGTTGTTTTCTCGGTCGAATCAAGCTGACGTAGAGCATTGTCTGGGCACCGCGCGCCCAGTCTATTGACGGTGACTCCCTTCAGGTGAGTGGCCACGCTCCTGCTCAGAAGTAGATCCGCATTTGTAGCCATTGCGGGTAGTTCTTTTACCGTCCGCTGTATCATAACCTGTTGCCAATGCTACCGGGGTCACTTCTTCTCACGGTGTGATGCTGCACGTGGCGTGAGGCTGGGCGAAAGGAACAAACGCTGCGGGAGTTTGGGCAGCTAGAACAGAACCTGGTTGCCGGACCGGGATATTGTAGGTTACTGAAATCGGCAGGGGTGCTTCGAACACTCAGGAAGGCACGGTCTCGCTTCTTGTCCAGATTCGCTGTGGATCTAAATGGTCCATGCTATGACACGGTCTGTGTCACCAAAGTCTGCGTTGAAGCGGCTAGCAGACAGCCTTGCCCGGCGGATGAAACATTTGAGTCTCATCCGCCAGGTAGTTGGCCGACTCAAGTTTCCTTTAACGCCTCCGCAACAGGTTTCTCAGGCGTTGGGGAATGCCAGGTAACCTGCGCCTACGTTCACCATCATGAGATGTCGCTGGTACGCGGGTTACTGTCTCGGTGACAACGGAACCATCGGACTCATCGACAATTCTTGTTTTGACCAGATCTTCATTAACACGGTTGATTTCAATCGTGCCGGATGTTTGTGTGCCGTCAGACTTGAAACGGCGTATCCGCCCCGACATTTGGTTGGGGCGGACGTTGTTCAAGAAGACCGAAAAATACCCCCCCCTGGCACCAAATGCATTAGCTACGAGCGCTTGTTGATCGGGGCGCCAGCCGACAATTTCACTAAATTTCGTACCATCCGAGTTCTCCCACTTACCAATGAGATAATCTGCATTGGCCCTCGGCTTGGACCAGTGCACTTCGGCGCTGGTCCCGTCGCTACGTTCAATTTTCCAATAGCCGATCAACCATTTCCAGGGAATGTCAATGACTGCCGCGCCAGATTTGACCCGTTTGAACACGATCGTGATATCACTGGTCTCTCCGTCTTCCGACGTCCTTTCCAGCGTCACGGTGTAGAGATCGTTATTGGTCAATTTCCCGGTAAAAGCGCCCTTGAATCCTAAACCACTCGGCAAAACACCCTCGGTTGTTCCTTCGGCTGAGACGGGTGTTACTTTGTCGAGTGCCAGCGTCCAATGGTTGCCTGCGGTGCCGACGCCATTGACCACCAGTGTCTTGTTGTCCGGGCGCCAGCCAGCCAGCTCGACTGACACGTTTCCCTGGTCGTCTTGGAATCTGCCCATTAACGCGGAGCCTCTCGCTTGCATTTGCCACGTCACCTTCCCCTTAGTGCCATCCGAAGAGATCTCGTAAGTCCAACGTCCGGCCAGACTGGTCCAAAATGCCACGTGTGGCGCTACCTGTTCCTCAGCAAACGCGGAACCACATACGAGGCTCATTAACAGCAACAACACCTGACTTTTTCGTTTCATGGTTTCACTCCTTGGATACGAGAATCAAGAAAGACTTCACAGTCCAAGCCCGATTGGCCAGCTCACAGCAAACAACCAGCCGTGGTGGTAGCACACCAAATTTACGGGCTTGGAATAAACCCATCACTATGTACTTATATGTTGCGGCGGGGCCGCAAAATAGTCGGACGGCACAAAAAATATCCCAACGGGCACACATGTAACCGAGCCAACCCGTTGTATTCGCGCGGGTCGAAGCCGCGTTCATTCAGGACGCGTAGCAGAGAATTCACACTTCTGACTGGCGGTTCTGCGCTTTGGGAGTATCGACCACCGGTTTCAATACTTAGCCTCGACCCGTGCCCGGTTGCTAAGGTGCAACGTGGGGCTCCGAATTTGTTTCTCACCGATCGATTTGGAATGCTCTCAGAAACCGGAATCTTGAGATGGGGGGAAGCGGCTTGTATTCCACTGTCAGTGATTACAGGTGGTTTTCTGCAGTTGATCCTGAACCAGGGCAGCGCCAATGATGGCACGACGGTTCTGAAACCGGCACGGTGGTGATGATGTGAGGCAGCCAGATCGGTTTGCACCGTGTTATTGGTTTCGAGTGGACAGATTTGAAGCTCTGTCTCGACGTAGAGTTCTTTCCAGGTCTCGGAAATACCCATGGGCTGACATTCCTGATCAATGAAGAGGCGGCTCCCACAGGCTGGCCACTCGGGTCGTCGGCCTGGTGAGGTGTAGCACACTTTCTTCTGTGTTGACCCTGCCGCTGGCATTGCCGCGATCTCAGTGCCCCACACTGGCAACGCCGTCGGTACCCGGCAGCTCCGTAGCTGTGCGGTGCGCAGCGACTCGATATCATGGGGTCCATCGCAAGACAATTAAGGACTGGAATGATGTTCGCTCAATGCCGCTTGTCTGGCCTCCTGTTAGTCGCGTTGCGCTACTGGTTGACCTTGCCTGGCACGCGGAGAGTACCGACTTATACAGGCAACCACTCCTTGGCCGCGGACTTCGACAGTCTCGCTGCGCTGCTCGAAAACACCGACGCGGGGCTTGCCAGCCAGCGGGCGAAGGCACACTGCCTTCTGCTCCTGGGGCCAGATGCCAAACCGGCCGTGCCGGTCGTACGTCGGGTTCTCCAACAGGGGCCGCGTGATCCATGAGTGACCGAATTACTTCAGAAAAATCTCAGAAAGGCAGCCGAATGAACCGCGCTCCGCGCTACTCCGACAGACGCGCGCACCAGTGGATTGAGGCAGGTACTGAAGTGCCCCACAACCGTGCGAAATGCTCCGTCGGGCGAACAGAATCGATGCTGCCAGCTAAGAGGTCAGCGCGTTTGCTTTCCCTCGGCAAATATTCAACTAGGTCGATCGTGCGCGTACTCCTGCTGGTATCGGCCTTCTTGTCATCAGGGCAAATCACAGACGCCCGAACCTTGTTCCTGTCCCACTTTGATGGCGATACGGTTACCGCAGACTACGCTGCGGGTTCTACTCAGGCCGTCCCTGTATCGGGCCAGCCCATAGCTCGTACAACCGGTGACGACGAGGGACGCTGGGGGCGTGGTCTCGATTTGCGGAGACAGGACGGGGGACGCTGTGCCTACAATGCGCTGCGCAACCTCGACATCCGGCGGGGCACCGTTGATTTCTGGTACTGCATTGACGAACACGAGCCGGGGATGTACCACCCTTTTTTCGGCTGGTACAACCCGCCGGGCACCTACGAAAACGGAGCGTTATCGGTCTACACGCAAGATGCGCTGATGACGCTTGATGTCCAGCCGCCGAGTTCTCCGGTGCAAGCTGGATTGCAAGTCGACCTGGGCAAGTGGCACCACCTCGAAATCAACTGGGACTGCTCGGGTGGTGAGGGCTCTAGTACCTACAACGTTTACATCGATGGTCGACTGGTCCTCACCAAGACCAACGCCAAAGCGCTCAAAGCAGCGGGTGGTCGGCTGCATCTTGGCATCTGGGGCTATGCCTACGGACACTTCCTCCACGGTCGCATTGACGAGTTGCGGATCACCAACCAGGTCGAACATCTGACCAATTTCAATCCACCGCGGACACCTTATCCAACACCGGGGACCATTGCCAGTATCCGGCGGGATCTCGCCACTGCGCAGCACCGACTGGGTGAACTAGGTCAAACACTGCGTCACTTGGAGAGAGTGCCTGGAATCAAAGCGGTTGATCTTCAACGCACCACCGCTCGCCACCGTCAGTTGGCCGAGAAACTAGGGTTGGTGGACGCTGAGGCAACTGATCGTGCGAGTACGCAAACCATGCTCTCTGATGTCTCCGACTCGATTCAGACGCACTTTCGGGACGTGATGGAGATCGCCGGTACGCGTTACAGTTCGATACCGGCAGTACACAACAAGGTGCTTGTGGAACTTGCCTATTTGCGCGATGAGGTGGAGAGTTTGCAGCGGGCCGTCGTCTATTCCGACAGGCTCAACACAGCGGCGACGGTGGCTGCGATCGAGCGCAGCCGTGCAGCTGCCGTCGCGGTCGACGAACGACTGGCGGCGACCAGTCAGGGTTTTTTTGCGCTATTTGCTGACGCGTCGGGCGCACGTACTAATCCGATCAACGCGATGCGCATGTTTACCGCCAGTAAACACAAATCGCGGATCATGGACAAAATGTTGCGTTCCGTCAGTACGGCATCGGATCGTGTCGAGGAGGCGCGGGCTGGCCTCAGCGTGGCATTGCAACGGTTGCGCACCAGTCCGCAATTCAAAGCGGTGTTTCCCCATTACCGGCCGTTCGTTCCACCCTCTCCCGGGCCGGTTGCAGTCGAGCCGAACGGTCGACTCAAACGTATTATCTTTGGTGGCGGCCACGGCCGAACGGATACCTTGTCGACGCTCGAGTTTGACACCTTGCAAGAAAACGGAGTTGATGTGGCGTGGTCTGCGCCGGACCGATTCGAAGCCAGGCCGTTTCCCGCTGTCGTCGCCCAATGGGAGAAGTACAAAATCCCGCTGTCGGATAAGGTCTTGCCGTATGCGATCGGCGACGGCATGTATCGTCCCCCCTGGTTCGCCGACGTGCACGGGGAAAAGCCCGAGTACTACTTTGCGCCGAATTACGCGGGCAGTGGTGGGTTCGACTACCGTCACCCCGTACCTCGAAAGCTTATTTTGAAGTACCTCGAAGAATCCGCACGCCTCAACAGTCAGCAACCCTATACGTTCATCTATAAAGGTCCCTGGGAAGCGCATCCGTACCGGGGAACCTCAGTCGACGTACCCGGAAAACGGACCGTCGCGTTTCAGGAACACGGTTTCAGCGCGGTTGCCATCAAGGCCTTTCGCGACTACCTGCAAAAGAAACACGGCACGATCGGCGCCCTCAATCAGGCGTGGAAATCAGATTACAAGAGTTTTCAGGTGATCCAGCCACCTAAGCCATTAGTACGAGCCTTCGTGGTCACCAAGGACGTCCGCGGCCAAGATCTCTACACGCTGTTTTTCCCCAATAAGCGTCTTCCAGGCGCTGCCACGACGGCGCTCACTTATGAGTTCGAACGCTGTCGTAAAGATCTTTATGCCGATTATCTCGCCGACTGCTACGCGGCGATCCGCCGCGGTGACCCGCAGCACCCACTGGCGTCGTCGACGTCGGGCGGCATCATGGGGGAGATCCTGATCAATTCACTCGACGACCTGCAGATGCCAACCCGGTGTGTCGACATGTGGGGCAAGCATCCGTCGGGGGGATACGGCTGGGACGATTCGCCGTACATGTATGGATTGAATCGCTATTTCAACAAGACGCTGGTGTCGCTCGAGTATTACGGCTGGGCGCAGGAAGTCATTGGCGACAACTTTTACGGTACGTTCCAAGTGGCTCAGGGAGCAACGACCGAAAATATCATCAACGCCGGTCGGCGCGATGTCTGGCACGAGTTGAGTTGGGATCGCCGCATGCTGCTCTTCTACTGGACTCAAAAGCTGGTGCGTATCGATGACGGTTTCCGGGAGAGCCATTCACCCCTGTTGCGTCCCTGGTCCGGATTCATTCCAGCGCTGAAACGCCGAGTGATGCGGCTGAACGAAATTCTTGTCGATGTTCCAATCGTGCCGCCACGTGTTGCTGTGTTGCACCCGGGTGCATCAATCATCAACGCCTATCCCACCAATGCTTGCGCTCGTATTACTCGCGATATCTTCGACCGTTTACTGTCGAAACAGTATCACTTTGGAGTGGTGCCGGAGACGTTTCTCGTGGACGGACGCGATCAACTCGAAAACTACGACGTACTGATCCTGCCATACGCCCAGTACTTCATCGATGGTTTTGACAAGAAGCTGGGCATCTGGGTCCGTAACGGAGGAACGCTGATTTCCGCAGGGCCCTACGGGCTCTACAACCAGTACGGCGTACCGCTTCAAGGCGGTGCCCGGCAGGTGTTTAAAGATCTGAATTTCACATATCCCCCACCGGAGCAGTACCGCCTATCCTGGGCGTGGCAGGCCTCCCGTGACGGAAAGCCGATCTCAGAACGGTTACTGGTCGCGCAGCACGGTCGCGGTACGGTTTTGATGACACTCGATGGTCGCGCGTTCAGCCGTTATGGCGGGTCCGCCGAACCCCATGTTGGTACAGAAATTGGTGCCAAAGCCACCGGTAAAGAGACGCAAAACGAGACCTCTGCCGCAGCGGATGACCGAGCTCGGCCAATGCGACTGGGACCGGACAAGGATTTGCCTCAAGCCGTTAAGGCCTTTTACGAAACTCTGAAAAAAGCAACGCGGCGTGACGCCTGGGTCAGCGACGGCAATGTCGAGCTGGTGCTGCGCAGCAAAGGGCGCACCGCACCACGGTATCTTTCGCTGTTGAACTGGGACTTCACCCAGCCACTCGCCACAGAAGCACTGGTCCGTGGCGCGTACCGCCAGGTCACTGACCTGACAGTCGACGGTGGGTTTCCAGTGCCCGTGGAGTTTGCCAATGGTGTTACGCGGATTCCGGTTCGGCTGGGACCTGGCGAAGGGATCCTGTTTCGGCTGCAGCAATAGCTCCATAACGCACAGACGGCACGTATGCTGTCGGGTTCTGGCCAGGGTGTCCTGTGGCTAGACTGAATGGTTCACCGCGGATCTTCACATCAACAGTTGAGCCATTCTCATGAGCCGACTTCTCTGGTCTCTTGCCGTCTTGAGCTGCACTTTCGCGATTACCAGTTTCAGCGAAGCGGACGAACCGGTCGCCGTTGATATCGCCCAGCGACTGGAATTGCTAGTCGATGATACGTTAATTGACACCATGCAAGGGGCCGCATTCAAGCTGCATACTCCCCGGCCAGCGGAGATCGCACTACAGTTCGACAAGCCTTGGGAAGGATCGGGTAATCATTACCTGACCGTTTTCCACGACGACGATGGGTACCACATGTATTACCACTCAGTTGTCGGCCGCAGTAATTCGGCGAGCGGCAAAGACTGGGTCAGCTACACCTGCTACGCACAGAGCCAAGACGGGGTCACCTGGCTCCGCCCTGATCTCGGACTGCACGAGTTCCAGGGTTCAACGAACAACAACATTGTTTGTCGAGGTCCATTTGGGTTCGCCGATGGGACACTGCTGTTCCCGTACCCGAACGCTAATCCGGACGCACCACCCGAACACCGGTATCTCGCACCGGGCGCGCGTGTCGACAGATCGAGTGGGAATGAAGTCATTCGTCTGTTTTTGTTTGCGTCCCGTGACCGCGTCCGTTGGAATCAGGTTGGCGAAAAGCCGATCATCAATGGGCTGGGCACGAGAAACCCGAGCACCTACTACCCTCCCAAGAACCTGCTGGACAGCGATCACTCGTTATTCTGGGATGCGCCTTCGAAGCAGTATTTTCTTTACCTGCGAGATCAGCGGATCTTGCCGAACACCGGTGAACATCTGCGCGCTGTTCGGCGCGCGACGTCAAAAGATCTCCTGAACTGGTCCTACCCGGAATGGACGCATATGCACCCTGCTCCGCCAGACCAGTTTTACACCTTTGGGGCCCGCCCCTATTTCCGCGCGCCCCATTTCTATCTGGCCTTTCCCATGCGCTATGTCCGGTGGCGCAATGCACCGCTCCCGGACAAGTACAAAGGGCAGCTTGGTGTAGGCGTTTCGGACACGGTCTTCGTCAGCAGTCGCGATGGCCTGCACTGGGATCGCCGCTTTCTGGACGGGTTTATTCGACCGGGCCTAGACCCCCTCAAATGGACCGATCGGAGCAATCATACTTCGATGGGACTTGTCCCTACGGGCCCCCATGAAATGTCTGTCTATACGCTAGAGTATTTCCGCTTGCCACAGCCACGGGTGCGACGTTACGCGATGCGTGTCGACGGTATATCGTCCGTCAAGGCACCTTATGCGGGTGGTCAATTCACCACCCGGCCGCTCCGTTTTTCCGGTAATCGACTTGTGCTCAACGCATCGACATCGGCAGCGGGTGGAATTCGTGTGGAAGTACTCGACGCAGCGGGGCAGCCGCTCGATCGTTTTGCGGGTGATAACGCAATCGAGTTTTTTGGTGACTCGGTGGCGCAGGAGGTCCGTTGGGATCAAGGGCCAGATGTCTCTTCAATAGCGGGCCAAACTGTCCGGTTGCGGTTCTTGATGAAGGATGCGGACCTCTACTCATTTCGGTTTGCTACGGCGGAGTAACTTGCCCATCATTGGCGACGATTACTCCATGTCGTCACATTCTGAATACTGCATCGACTGGGTCACGCTTCACCCCTTAATCGCCTCATTGTTGGAAGCGAGTAAGTACGTTTCTCGTGATGCTCGAGATGTTTTCATCCGCCGGCAGCGAACAGGGGTAGCTGATCGAACCTACTGAGAATACGGCACCGCCTGATACCGTCTCGTGATAGACGATCTCGCCGCCGCCATCATCTGGGTTGAGTCCTTTTGCGAGTAGCTGGCAGTTGGCAGGTGACGCGGGAGATAGCTTGTCGGTTTCGTGTCCGGAAGCGCCGCCGTGGCAGCGCATGTGCAGACCTTGCTCGCCAAATACCTCACCGTTGCTCAAACCAGTTCCTGCAAACACCCAGTGCGACGCATCAACCACCTTGTATGGTGCGCCCGTCATGATCCCTGTTTCGGTACACCGCACACCCAATAAACTGGCTTCCGATTCGTAGTAGACATCGAAGCGACTCTCCTTATTGACCTTCGCCAGATCGCTAGAACTACCACCAAACGGCCCGTTGCGGACCGTCATCGTCGCTTCGTCCAGAAACTCTACGGCGCAGTTCAAACCATTCCCACCCAGGTACATTAACTTGCCACCACGTTCAAATACCCAGGTTTTCAAGCGGTAGTACATTTCCTGCGACCAATATTCAGGATGGGTACTGATGATCAGTACCCGATACTGATCCAAGTTGAGCGTTTCGAAATGAAACTGTGTCTCGGCGTAAAGATCGTAGGTGAACCCTTCACGTTCCAGCCACCCGAACAGTCGCCATTCGGCCGGTAGCACGTGGCATTCCGACCTTCCCTCGACCGGATCGGTAATGTGTGTTGTTTCCGGGATGTGATTGAAGAGCTCGGGACGATCGAAAGAGAGCGGCGCGTAGTCGTCGGCGGTGAATTGCATGTGGGCATCGCTGGTGTAGCGTGCGAGGTCTAGCCGAGCGTTGACGGTCGGCTTCGATGGCAAGGCGATTGGATGGATGTAGTTACTGCGGCCGCCGAAGTTGTTGTAAGCATTCCAATTGATGTTCGAAGCGAGCACCGCAATGTCGGCCTGCGGCCTGGCCGGAGCGACAATCCACGGAAAGGCGAAGAAATCACCCGACACGGTTTTGGCGTGCAGGTAGTACAGTCCCGGTCGATCTGGCGCCGTGACGTATTGGCGATGGTGTGGATTGTTGCTGTAGCCACGGTGGTTGAATTGAATGCCGGTCTGCGTGTAATCGCCGTCCGGGGTGATTTGCGCCGTGGCAAGCGGACCGTGTTCGTCGAACCAGCCAATCGTGCGAATGTGTTCCTTTTCCCAACCATACCGCCACAAATCGAGCCGATAGGCTTCTCTCGCATGGACGCGATACTCAGCCTTTTCCCCTCCTCGCACCCATTTCGGCCACATGTAACCAACCAGACGATCGTTCAATAACCGAAACTGGCAGGGATCGTTCTCGCGCAGATTCATCGCGACGGACTTGGCACCGAAACCGTCCTTCCTCAAGGTGATGTGATAATGTCCAGGAGTGATGTCCGCGTAGACCGCGCCCGTCGCCCGAGAGTGCGCTTCTACGGAACCTGCGGTACTCTCAAATTCGAAACGCACTCCATCCAGTGCGATGTAGCGTTCGTCGCTTACATAGCCAACGAGCATGATCTTTTGCACCTTTCGTAATAGTATCTATGCAGAGCGATCTACAGAGTTTTTTCCAAGTGGCAACAAGCAAGTGGACTTGGAGAATCCCGGCATTCATCGACATCGCGCCGTCAACATGATACCTGCGCAATGCGGATGGTGCATTTGGTGATCGCGATCGAGAGGTTTTGTCATGTGTCTACCAGGCCACATTCGTCATTGTGAACCTGTTGCCGTCCGACGGTCTATTGACCGACGGGGCTCCTGTCCAGGTGGAAGGTATCAGGATCTATCGGTGGGCACGGAATCCAGGCTCAGGGGCGCGCATGGCAGGCGCTATGCTGTTAGCCTATGTATGTACGAAAGACGCAGCGGAACTCTTGATGCAGAAGTTGCGTGGGGACTACGTTCTGCTGGGACGGTTTATTTTTCACTCGTCAACACGATTTGGTAGAGGAAATCACGGTGTGTTCGGAAAGCGAAAGCCCGTGGTTTCCCTGGGTGTTGGCAGTCCTGATTGCCCATGCGAGCCACTGAATCTGCGACTCGAAAGGAAGCAACCTTGCCGACGCAGCGAACATCAGATGACCCCAGATTTCCCGCGTTACTTGAAGCACTCTGTTGCGTGATGGCGGTTGACGGCAAGGTGAGTACGAGCGAGCGCAAAACTATTGCAAAGGTTTTGCTCGACCTCAAGGCGCCTTGTACACCGGAAGAAATTGAAAATGGCATCGCCAAATTTGTCACGAAAGTCAAAGCCAGCGATTTCTCGTCGGTTGTGGAAGCTGCGATTGAGCAGTTGGTGGCGAATGCCGCGAACGAACGTGACAAAAGAGTGTATCTGCAATCACTCGTATTGGTTGCTAATGCGGACAAGTCTGCCCATCAGAAAGAAAGACGGCTTATATCCCGATTTCAGGTAGCTCTTGCCAGTGGCACCACGCGAACGCCTCGTACAGACATCCGCTACTGCCCTAATTGCCAGGCTGCGTTACCTCAGGAAGCCGTATTTTGTATTTCGTGTGGATATGACTTCAGAACACAGAAGCAAGTCATTACGGAGTATGGAAACTCGGTTGATGATGGTTGGACGCGTCGCAAGTTCGTCGGCAGACGTTTCACCGTTGTGAAAAGCGAGGATGGTACGCCGACTCTCGTAGTAAAACGACGTGTCTTCTGGTTTATTCCGTTCCCGCAGAGTGCATACGATCTGACTAACTACCTCGAGGTCGGCACATCGAGAGGCCATATTGTCAGACGCCGGCAGGCATCAATGTCAGACCGATACAGTAACGACTCATCACTGTTTGGGGGCAATTCCGACCGTGAGTATGTGAGCTATGTCGTTGGGGAAAAGTTGCGGGTGCATCTCCTCCCCCGGAAAGGCAAGTGGGGAAAGTCATTTACGTTTGTGGGTTACTATGACAGTTTTTCCATCGGCGATCTGGCGCGGGCGAACTCGTACACCGTCGCGTGGGCGAACTACAATAACCTGATTGACCTGGTCCGCGAGGCGCGACCGGTGCCGTTGCGGCCACGCGATTAGCGACTCGGCTGAT
>PBOG01000123.1 GCA_002724245.1 Planctomycetaceae bacterium | reverse complement strand
CGGCCCGTAGCGCGCGCCTCCCGGCAGGGCCTGATTCGACGTGTGTTCCTGGATGTGCTGGGAGTGCCGCCGTCGCCCTTCGAGGCGGCGGGCTTTCTGGCAGACCGGTCGCCCGACGCGTTGGCGCGCGTGGTCGATCGGTTACTTGCCTCTCCACATTTCGGGGAGCGGTGGGGGCGACACTGGCTCGATGTGGCTCGCTATGCAGACGATCAATTGCAGAAAGAGTTCTTTTACCGTCCGCTTCCGCACGCCTGGCGTTATCGCGACTGGGTGGTGCAGGCGCTCAATGAAGACTTACCCTACAACGATTTTGTCATGCAGCAACTGGCCGGTGATCTACTGGTTGACTCCCGGGGAGAGCCAGCCACGGTGGCGACAGGCTTCCTGGCGCTGGGCATGATCTACCAGGACGACGGAGGGACACCCGAGAGTATTGCCGTGGCCGCAGCAGAAACATTGGATGATCGCGTGGACACCGTGACGCGGGGGTTACTGGGGTTGACGGTCTCCTGTGCGCGTTGCCACGACCACAAATTCGACCCCATTCCAACGGAGGATTATTACTCGCTGGCTGGTGTGTTTCAAAATACACGGTACGTGGAGAACGCGCCCCTCGTCGGCGCTGATCTGGTGGCGCGATTCGATCGCGCGCAACAGGCGATTTCCGCGACCCAAAAGGCGCTCAAGATGGCCACCGAGGCAAAGCAGCAGCAGCGCGTGGCCGCGCTCAGCCGGCAACTGACACAGCAACGGGCCCAGGCTCCGGGGAGCTACGCACGCGGCCATGCGATGGTTGAAGGGGGCAACGAAGACATGCGGGTGGCCTTGCGTGGTAACCGACTGAAGCCGGGGGCACTCGTCCCTCGGCGGTTCCTGCGGGTCGTGGCGGGCGACGAACCACCTCGTTTTACTGAGGGCAGTGGTCGTCTGGAGTTGGCACAGACCCTGGTGAGGGCCGACAACCCGCTGGTGTCTAGGGTGATCGTGAATCGCGTCTGGCAACACTATTTCGGCCGTGGAATAGTGGGGAGCTCGAGTAATTTCGGGGTGACGGGTGAAAGGCCGACGCACCCCTTACTCCTCGACTGGCTGGCATCGCGACTGGTCGAGCAGAACTGGTCGCTGAAGAGTTTGCACCGCCAGATTGTACTTTCCGAGACCTACCAACGCAGTCTACGCCATGACGCGAGAAATGCCGCCTTGGATGGCAGTAACCAGTGGCTCTGGCGGATGAATCGGCGACGGCTGGATATTGAAGGCTATCGCGACAGTCTGCTGGCGATATCAGGAGAACTCGATCGAGCGATGGGAGGGCCAGCGCACGGCGACTTGTTCGCGAGTCGTCGTCGCACCCTTTATGGTGCCGTACATCGAGACAATCAGACGGCTTCAGACGCGCTGTTGCGGACGTTCGATTTTCCCAATGCGCGTATCAGTAGCAGCGGCCGAATCGCGACGACGACGACAGGCCAGCAGTTGTTTACGCTGAATAGCGAGTTTCTCATTGAACGGGCCCGCGCGTTAGCCTCGCTGGTCGAGTCGGAGATGGTGGACGCGAATCGGCCAAATAGCGACGCTGTGACGCGGTTGTTTCAGTGGGTGGTGGGGCGGCCGGCAACACCACACGAGCGGGCGTTGGCGGAGGAATTTATGGCGGCAGCGGAGACAGAAGCGGCACACGGGTTGTCGAGTTGGCAGCAGTTGTGCCACGCGTTGTTGATCTCGAATGAGTTGCTTTATCGGCCCTGAGACAGGGGCCTCGAATCCGGACGAAACGGGAGTGATGGAGCCAATGCACGCAGTACACCAGGCGGTTCCTTTGTCGCGACGTGCGTTCCTGACTCGGTTCGGAGGCGGTACTGGAATGTTGGGGCTGGGTGCGCTGTTGGCCGAGGAGACGCCGGCAGCAGCTGCTGGCAGTCGTGGCACGCCTCACGCAGGGTCGACCCGACCGCCCCATTTTGCCCCCAAGGCAAAACGCATTATTCATCTGCTGATGAACGGTGGACCTTCCCACATTGATACTTTTGATCCGAAGCCGTTGTTGGCCCGGTACGAAGGGCAACGGCCGGCAGTGGTCGACCTGCGGACGCAGCGCAAGACAACGGGTATTCTGAAATCGCCCTTCAAAACAGCGCAGCACGGTGAATCGGGGTTGTGGGTGAGTGAGCTCTTCCCGCACGTAGCGCGGCACGCGGACGAATTGTGTGTGGTGCGGTCAATGCATACTGACATTCCCGAGCACGTGTCTGGTTTGTTGATGATGGACATTGGCGCGAATCAGCCAAACCGTCCCAGCATGGGCTCCTGGCTTACCTACGGGCTGGGTACGGAAAACAGAGATCTGCCAGGCTTCGTGGTGCTCTGTCATCGAGGGCATCCCCGTCCCGGACCGACGGGCTGGGGGAGTAGTTTTCTGCCCGGTTCGCGCGCGGGGACTTTTGTCGACACCTATCAGATGGAGCCCGCCAAAGTGCTCCGAAATCTGCGCCATCCGCATCTCTCGCCGGTGCAGCAGCAGCGACAGCTGCGTTTGCTGCAAGGGCTCAATCGGATGCATTTACAGCGGTCCGAGCGGGACCAGGCACTGGAGGCACGCATCGAATCGCTTGAGCTGGCGTTTCGCATGCAACATGCCGCACCGGAGGCATTCGACCTGTCTGGCGAAACCCAGGCCACGCTCGACCAATACGGAATCGGTTCGGAACCCACCTCGTTCGTGGCCGGCGGGCGTAAGTGTGGTGGATTTGCGGAAGGCGCCTTGATTGCGCGGCGTTTGTCGGAACGGGGGGTTCGGGTCGTGCAGCTGGCGATGGCTCCCGATATTCCCTGGGACGACCACACGGACATTCATGATCATCGTCCGAAAGCACTGGAAACGGATCGGGCGATCGCGGCGTTGTTGACCGATCTCAAAGATCGCGGGTTGCTGGAGGAGACGCTCGTGTTGTGGGGAGGCGAGTTTGGTCGCACACCGACGACCGATGTGACTGCCAAGAAGCCCGGGCGCGACCATAACCATTACGGCTTTACAGTCTGGATGGCAGGGGGCGGTGTCAAAGGTGGATTCGCCTATGGCGAAACGGACGAATTCGGGATGCGTGCCGTGGAGAAACGGATGCACGTCCATGACCTGCACGCAACGATTCTCCACCTGACGGGCCTGGATCACCAGCGGTTGACGTTTCGGCATTCGGGACGGGATTATCGGCTTACCGACGTTGCCGGCAAGGTGGCGCATGGCCTGATTGCGTGACGGCGACCGGTACTTCACGTAGATTTCCGAACTACACGGACGCCTGGCTGTAATCTGCGGAAGCAATCAAACTTGGCGCTGGGGACGCTACGGCAAGGCAAAAAGACGAACGTTGTGACCAACTTCCAGGGAAGGGGTGCGATGGAGCGTGGGGTAAGTGCTCACGTGACGCTGCGGTGTGGCGTGGGCGTGCTGGCGATTCTAGTACTGGCCACGTTGTTCAGTGGGCGGCCTGCGTGGGGTCGAGCGGGGGGCGGTGGTGGCTATAGCAGCAGCTCCAGTAGTTATAGCTCGAGTAGTTATAGCTCCAGTAGTTATAGCTCCAGTAGTTATAGCTCAAGTAGTTATAGCTCAAGTAGTTATAGCTCAAGTAGTTATAGCTCGGGGTCCAGCGGTTCCAACTCCGGCCTGCCTCCCGGTGAGTTTGCAGCGGTAATGAGTGGTTGTGTTCTCGTCGCGGTGGTGCTGATTCTCCCGTTCTATGTTAGGTCTGCGTGGCGGGATGTCCGCCAACGGATGAATGCGGTCAAGGCGAGGAATCACGCGCGCGAAAACTGGCACCGGCAGGTCGTTAACCAAATCCAACGCCGTGATCCAGCGTTTGATGTCAACCGATTTGTAGACCACTTCAAGGTCGCTTTCGTACACATACAGCAGGCGTGGATGCAGCAGAACATGTCCTCGGTGATGCACTTCGTCACTGACGGGATTTATGAAAAATTCATGGTCCAATTTGCCGAGCAGCAGAGACAAGGGTTCCGTGAGCAATTGACGCAGATCAGGGTCTCTGAGACGCGTCTGGCGTGGTTTGGCGCGTCGGGCCCATTTGAGGTGCTTTGTGTCGCGGTACAGGCTTCCATGGTGGATCAGCGGGTCGACTTGAAATCGGGTCGGCGGCTGCAGGGCATTGCGACGACGCAGTCGTTTGCGGAGATCTGGTCCTTTGTGCGTTGTCGGGGCACACAGACGAAAGCCGACAGGAGCTTATTAGCTGGCCGGTGTCCGAATTGCGGTAGTCCCGTGGAGCTTAATCAGTTTGGGCATTGCCAAGCGTGCGGTAGTGTGCTTCGCAGTGGTGCGTACGATTGGGTGCTCTCGGAGATCACGCAAGCCTGTGAGTGGCGTGAGGGTATTTCCGATGCGGTTGTCGAGGTGGCCAGGGACTATCGTCAGCGATATGATTCTCGCTTTAGTGCGCAACAACTGGAGGACCGGGCGGCTGTGATTCTGGCCCGCAAGGGGCTGGCCGATTTGTCGGGGAATTTAAATGCCCTGAGGAAGGTGGCCAGTCCGGAGTTCTGCCGCGTGTACCAAGGGCTGCTGGAAGAACAATTTATCGGGGATATTTCAGTGGGGTCGTTGGACCTGCTGGGAATCCTGACGGAGCGGGAATCCCATTACGCGTTGTTGGAAGTGCGTTGGGCGGGGCGTGTCTTTGTGCGTTCTGCGGCCGGTGCGCTTTCCAGTGGTAAAGAGTGGAAACGAGCGCAGAGTGTGATGGTGCTCAGACGCGCGGCCGGAGTGACTTCAAACGTGTCGGCGGCACTGCAGTCTGCCCACTGCCCTTCGTGCGGTGCCGCGGAAGAGGATCTGACGGTGGATGCGTGTCCCTTTTGTGACGCGGTTGCGAATACGGGGCAGTATGATTGGGTGTTGGAGGCATTTGTGGCGCGGGAATCGCTTGCGGGCCGCAATTGGCGGGGGCGTCTGGGGAAGACCGGCTGGACCACTGAGTCCGCGTCTGGTGCGTCAGGAGGCGGCGAGCTGGCGCAACCGGATTCCCCGGTCTACTGGGCGCCGCAGGCGATTAGCGACTCGGAGTGTTTGATGTGGCTAACGGGTGTTTTTGCCGACGACGGTCGCTTGGATGCCCAGGAACGCCAGGTCATTGCTCAGCTGGCAGCCAAGAATGCAATCGCGGACCGTATTGTTCAGCAGTGGTTCGTTGAAATACAGGATGGCGAGTTTGCGCGACCCGCGATGCCAGGCGAAACACGCCAGCAGGACTGGCTTGACCAGTTGGTCGGCGTCTGCCTGGCCGACGGCGCGTTGGCACCAGACGAGCGTAGCGTCTTGCAGCAGTTGACGCGGCAGCTGGGGATGTCACGTAACCAGCTGCGATTGTTGATCGCTAAACGCTGCGTTGAGCCCCGTCGAGAAGCTTAGCCGCGGGGGGGGACTGACCACGCGCAGGCCAACGGATGTTGCGACCATCTGGCCGCGGGGGGTATGCTGGCAAACCGACTCGAGTATCAGGAACATCTCATGACGGGTAGTCGGAAAGGGTGGCACGCTGTGCAGGCGTTTGACTCAAGGCGTCGTCGGCTAGTGCAGAGGGGCGCTGCCGCAACACTGGGGCTGGCGGGCGGCGGTGCCGCAGGACAGAAACCGCCGGGTATCGACCTGCCGACGCCAGCGCGGCCCATTCGATCGGTGATCTACTTGTTTTTGACCGGCGGACCGTCGCAGCACGATACTTTCGACATGAAGCCAGAGGGGCCGTCCGATTACAAAGGGGAATTTCAGCCGATCCAGACAGCCACCCCGGGCATTCATATTTGCGAACACTTGCCATTGCTGGCAGCGCGGAGCAAGCGATGGTCACTCGTCCGTTCGCTCACGCATTCAGAGAGTGGTCACGGTCGTGGCACCTACGTGATGCTTACCGGAACAGGTGTGGTACCGACGAGCTACCGGGAGAACAAGCCGCAGCCGGTCGATTTGCCGAGCATTACCGCAGTGGCTGGTAATCGCACCCGCCGGCGGAGCCTGTTGCCGACGAGCGTCGTGTTACCGGAAAAGTTGTACCACTCCAATAGTGGTGTTTACTCGGGGCAGTTTGCTGGTCTGCTGGGAAACCACAACGAGCCTTGGCTGATCGAGTGCACCGACAAACCGCACGCGTATCACGATTACTCCGGCGCGTTCCCGAACTATTTGTTTAACTTGCATGACGGTGTCGCCTCGGACAAGGACAACTGGACTTTTGCGGTTCCGCACTTGACGTTGCAGCCAGGGATGCTGCAACAACGTTTTCGGGGGCGTCTCTCCCTGCTGGAGCAGATGGACCGACAGCGCGGGGCGTTCGAGAAGTCGGCCAACCCGGCGCAGTACGGCCGTTTGCGTCAGGGCGTAGCCGCCTTGATGAGTGACGCCGAGGTGCGCCGCGCCTTTGATGTTCGCCAGGCGCCGGCCAAGACCCTGGAGCGTTACGGGGATAATTCGTTTGGCTGGTCCCTGCTGATGGCTCGTCGGCTGGTGGAGGCGGGCGTCAACATGGTGCAGGTGAATATGGGAAATTTTGGCAGCTGGGATTTGCATGGCAATAATTTCCCACTGCTGAAAAACTTTCTCTTTCCCCCGACTGATCGCGCGGTGTCGGCACTGCTGGACGACTTGGAGGAATCCGGTTTGTTGCAAGATACGCTGGTCGTCATGGCGGGAGAATTTGGTCGTACGCCGCGCATCTACAATGTGGCTCCCAAGATTTACAAACTACCAGGGCGCGATCACTGGGCTCCCTGTCAGTCGGTGTTCTTCGCCGGCGGCGGGGTCTCGGGAGGGCAGGTGATCGGTGCTTCGGACCGCAATGGAGCATATCCCACAGCCGCTCCACAGACGCCAGAGAATTTTGCCGCCACGATCTACCATGCGCTCGGCATTCCACGGGATGCGACTTGGCAGGATGCCAGTGGGAGGCCGTACCATGTTTACCAGGCGAGCCCGATCGCCGGACTGATGAGCTGACCTGGCAGCACCGGATCTGATTGCCTGCCACCAGTGGACGTGCTCTGCAGGTCGGTGCCGGCTCCGTTTGGTCCAGGGAAAATGCTGGCCTGCCGTCTGTTGCTTTGACGACGGCGGGCGGTGCCGCTAACGTATCGTCTGTGGGTCAGGTGTTTTGCGTGTGACTTCTGCTGTTTGAACTGGAGAAGACGATGGCTGGGCGTTTGCAATGGACCGCGATGTGGTTGCTGCTGTTGACAGGTACCGTGCTGGCAGGCGCAGTATGTGCCGCACATCCGAATCGAGTGGTGTGGGAAGGCGAGCAGGGGCCAGGCAAAGGAAAACATATTGTGTTCATTGCGGGCGACCATGAATACCGCGGTGAGGAGAGTCTGCCGGCACTGGCGCGGATTATGGCACGCCATTACGGGTTCAAATGCAGCTTCTTTGTTACGACCGATCCGACGGACGGGACGATCAAACCGGGGAGTAACCACATTACAGGTTTAGAGGCGCTCAAGACGGCCGACCTGATGGTGCTGTTCACGCGTTTTCAGGCTTTTCGTGATGATCAGATGCAGCATATTGATGATTACCTGGCGACCGGGAAACCGGTGATGGGCCTGCGGACGACGACCCATGGATTCCAAGGGCTGAAAGGGAAGTTTGCCAAGTACAACGATGGCTACAAGGGGCCCGAGAAAGAGTGGCAGGCTGGTTTTGGTGAGGCGATTCTGGGTGAGCATTGGGTCGGGCACTACGGCCGCAACCACCGGCAGAGTTCACGATTGCAGTTGGAAAAGACGCAAGCGAAACACCCGATTCTGCGGGGCGTCAAAGATGTCCATACGCAGTGTGGCGGTTACAACGCGCATCCCCGCGAGGGCAGTATCGTCCTGGCACGTGGTCAAATTCTCAACGGGATGAAGTTTGACGATCCACCCGATACGACGAAGGACGTGTTGCCCGTCTGTTGGATCCGGCATTATCGTCGGGATAATCCGCGGTCGCGGGTATTTGCTACCACGCACGGCGCTTCGGAGGATATCCTCAACGAGGGTTTTCGGCGGATGCTGGTCAACGCGCACCTCTGGTGCCTGGGAATGGACGACGCGATCGCAGCTGACAACGAGGTTTCCTTTGTTGGCCCCTATAACCCGGTCACGTTCAATTTTGGCGGCTATCGCAAGGGTATCATGCCCGCCGATATCGCAGGGTTTGATACGCCGATTCTGGGCAAGCGTTAACACGCAGTGGACGCTGCCAATAAATATGGCAGCGGGGACGACAGGACTCCGGTGTCACTGGACCCAGTACGAATAGAGTCTGGCGTTGTGCAGGGTGAAACGCAATTGAATGGGGCGTTTGGCAGCCAACGGACTACCTGTGCGTGCCGGCCAGCGAACGGTCAAGTCGGTGCCATCGGACTCGACGGGCAGTGAGCGGGCACCGGGAATGGGTTGACCTTGCTGATCGAGGACCTCGACGGTGATGCGGCCCCAACGGGCCGCTGCGTTAAGGTGGAGACTGGACGCGCCCGGGAGCACGGGCACGGTGGTCACGGTACCGCCGTCATAGGAAGCGCTCAGCGACACGTAGCCGTCAAGTCGTAATCTGGCCAGCCCAATGGCGCTCCGCATGCCACGGAACGCCGCCGGCTTGTCTGTCTCTTTCGCGGTCCCGCCCACCCGAGCGCGGAGGCTCTGGGCTTCCTCGGTACCGCGGTCTTTTCCACCATATCCCGAGTGGCGATAGGTCCGACCGCTGTAGTAGAACCACAGTTCGTCACCGACGCGGACCGGGTTGCTGGAAATTGAGTTATTGAAACGATCCCACTCCCCATGTCCGCCGCAAGGTAGGAAGGTCTCTCCCTGATGGACCCGCTTCCACGTGCGGCCATCGCGACTGGCAGCCAGTTCGAATTCGAGCAGATGCGAGGTCCCTCGCGTATAGAGTTGCGACAGCCCAATGTACTGGCCGCCGTCGACATGGACGGCGAGTGAATAGAGTTGCGTGCCAGGTGGATCCTGATCGTTGATGTCGGCAACCAGGGACGGTTTGGTCCAGGACGTGAAGTCGTCGGAGTACGCCAATTGAACCTGGCGACGGTGCGCCCACAATCTGCCATATACGGCGTACTTGCGTTGCAACGGATCGTAGAAAAAATGTCCGATGTCCAGGATTGCGGGCATCTGGACCCGTCCAAACGGCTTCCAATGAATGCCATCGGCGCTGGTAGCGGTCGTCGTCCCTAGCGCTTTCATCGCGGGTAGTGGAGTGAGATAACGGTAGACCATTTTGTAACGCCGGGACGGGTCGGGGTCGTGGCGATCGATGATCACACTGAAAGGCTCGCCGAAGTTTTCCGTGAGGGGATGTGTCATCACGGTATTGGCTGGTGAGCGGAGCCCGTCGATGACCCCCAGGTCGGGCTTTTTCCAGTGAATGCCGTCGTCGCTTGTCGCGTACGCCAGCGTCCAGGCCATTTGGGTTCCCGCGCGACCAGTGAAGTACCACATCTTGAAACATTCCGCTTCTTCGTCAAATAGCACGGTTCCGTAAAGCAACGCATCAACTTCCAGATTTGGTTCGGGCATCAAGACTGGATTGGCAGAGGATTTCCGTGGCGTGTGTAGGTTACTGGTGATATTGTTGCGACGGGAGATCAGGGCATCGTCGAGAAAAAGTTGGTGGACGCCAGCGGTCAGGGGAACGGGAGTCGTGACTGGCCGGGGCGGCGCTGGCGTTTCAGCACTGACCAGACGGACCGCTGGAGTCGACGTAGTTGGCCGTTGCCGGGAAGGTTTGCTGGGCCGCGGGACGGCCTGGGCGTTTGTCAAGGGAGCGCGTTCGTCGTCGCGCGGCGCGGCTGCGGCAGGTGGCATTTCCAGCAGGAGCCAGTCAGAACCCCAGGCACTAGCGAGTTGAAGTAGTAGCGTTATGAGGAACGTGGTGTGGAGGCAGTGTGACATCAGTGGTTCCTCAAGAGACAGCACGGGTGGAGTCGGGTGACAGCGCGTTCAAGTCTACAGCTTCGCGTGGGGTACTTCGAGTCCAGCCGGTGAGTGTTGCGCAACTGCCTGATGAAAAATGGGGTGTGGCAAACTCGTGTCCGCTGGGAGTTTCTCGCTCAACACGACTCTGCGAAAGGAGAGTGCACGATGCGTGAATGGCTCGTGGTGATGCTTGTCATTCTGTGGCAGCGCGCTTCAAAGAACGCTGCACGGGCAGCCTGGTGCAACAACGGCAGACCGGTGCGGTGATCGTGCTGGCTGCCGATGCGTCCTGGATTGAGCGGAATGTGGCAAACGAATTGTCACAATTCGTGATGCGGATTACTGGCGCGTTGTTACCGATGGTGTTGATTTATTGGGTGGTTATTACCGGCCACGCGTCGAGGCGCGGTTGCGGCACTTGCAGCAGCAACTGGTAACAGCGCAACGGCACGTAGATTATGGTTCACTTCTACAGGGATCGTACCGCAAGATGGCGGAGACGTTTGGCAAAAGCACTGCGAAGCGGGGTGGTGTGTACGCTCCAGGCAAGACGTCCGTCGATGTGGCGGTGGCGTTGCTGGAGAAATAGCGCGGACGGGCAGAACTCGAAAAGTGACGCCGCAGAGAGCGAGAGCACGTGGCGGCTGTTGGTGTTCAACCGACGAACACACCACGCCTGGACTGGACCCAGGGGGAATGGGACAATGGGATTGTGTTTTCAGCAAGGAGTTCGTGGTCAGCAACGAGTTCACCGGGTCGAGATTTCAGTCTGTCGGTTGGCTATGGGGCAGGTCGTTGATCGCGAGTGTTGCATACCCTTGGAACCTGGTGGCGGCTTATTTCGGCCGCAAATCCTCCCCGGAGCGGCTCGGTGTTTACGTAACGCCGATTAGGAGAGCTTTCCGGAGTCACCGTCCTCAGGTATGTCTGGAGCGATAGCAGCGTCGCGTCACGTGGTCCATAGATTCCTGTCTGATGCTGCTCTCCGTGGCTGTAATTGTCAGTATTGATTCGACACCACCGAGCGCAAAGCAGGGTAAATATGGGTCCGAGATGGCAGAGTCTGGTACGGTGCCGCATGCGCAGGACCGAGATGCAAAAGAAACTCCTCAGGCCAGGCTGTGTCGCCACGATGCTCCTGCTGACATCGGTGGCGGCCGCAGAGATTCACCGGGATCATTTCGATGAATCTGGCTTTGATCTAAGGTCCCGGCCGCATTGGGATGTTGCCGACGGAGCGTACTATGGGTACCGAGTGCAGGGCAAACGCCTGGTTTCGGTTTACGCGCCGGTCGTGGGAGTCGGCGCGATCTCGGCGGATAAGTTTGTTGGTGCAAAACACCAGGGGGAAACGTACCAGCGAGTCAGTATTCTGATTCGCTTTCCGGAGGTGACAGGCGGCGGTTACACGCCACAGTTTCATCTGGTACTCAACTGGCAGGGAGGGAGTTTGTTCTCGAGTTGTTATCGGCTCTCGTTGCGAGGGGTTCGCGATTTTTCGATTTCCCGGCTGGACCGTGCAGGCAAGGAAGCGGTCACGAGTGGCTGGGGTCCTTCTGGCGCAACTCCGTTGAAGACGAATCAGTGGTATCGTCTGACTCTGGAGAAAAAAGGGAGGTCGCTCGTCGGGTCGATTGCGACGCAGCGGGGCGAGCAGGTCGCCGAAGCGCAGATTGTCGACGATGGTGAGGTTCTGGAAGGAGGTAATCCGGTCCTGTTGTCGCAGTACCCGGGGGCGACTCGGAGCCTTGAGCTGGACGATTTTGAGTACGAGTTGAGTAATCGTCAAAACATCGTGGCTGCGGCGGTCCGCCGGGATACGGGGGTCCAACTGGATGGCGTACTTGATGAGCCGTGCTGGCAAACCGCACAACCGGCGATGGGTTGGCGGTCGCCTGTATCAGGATTGAACCGGCGGTCAGCGCAGAACGCCGCTCGTGAATCTGCCACGGCACGCGTGGCATTTGATGCGGATGCCCTGTACGTGGGAATTCGCTGTCCACTTGGTTCTGCCGAGGCGGTTGCCGCGGCCAGGCGGCGAACGCCTGCTGAAATGTTTGTCGGGCCGACGGTGGAGCTGTTTTTGGATCCCTTACGCGAGAGCCGTCGTCGAACCGGACTGGGGCCGGACAACAGGGAAATGTTTTTCAATCACCCGGGTCCCAAAATATTCCGCTTTGCCGTCAACGTGGCGGGCGGGCGCTATTCGGAGCTGATGGGTGTTTCCTGGTGGAAGGTTCCCTGGCAAAGTGCGGTTGAGATAGGCGAGACAGCGTGGGTTGCCGAGCTGCGCATCCCATTTGCTTCGCTGGCATTCTTCGAACAGGGAGCCCAAGGCGAATTGGAGGCTGGCTGGGACACTACCTGGGGTGTCAATTTTGCGCTCGACGGTCGAACCTGGGTTTCGCAAACCAATCGGCAGGGATATCCGGTGGCGATGGGTGAGGTGCGTGGGATCGGCGTGGATCCTGCACCGCACCGTTGGGCTTTGCTGCACGGTCTGGGGCCCCGGCAAGTGGGCGCGGTTCCGCTGGTATTTACGGTGGTCAATGCAACAGGCGTGAACCAACGTGTGCGTGTGCGTGCGGCGCGAACGGGACGTGACGGTCGTCCTTTGGGTGACTTCGTGATTCAGGAGGCAGTGGTCGACAAACGATGGGCGCATGGCAGCCTGGTGTTGCCGCTGCACACACCTGGGGACGAGAGCGTATGTATCTCGGTTGAAGAGGTAGATACGGGACGTGTGCTGCTGCATCGGCCTGTGCAAATCGAGAACATCCACGTCGGTGTTGGCCGGTGGGATCGGTCCTTTTATATGGAAGAGGAGCGAGCTACGTTGCGAGTGGTATTGGGCCCGGCGATTCAGGAACCACGATCGCTTCACTGTGCGTTGCGTGCTGTGGGGAGCGAAACCGTGATCGAGGCGAGAGATATTGAATGGACTCCTGCCAGGGACTGTAGCGTGTCGTTCGATCTCAGGGCGGTTCCGCAGGGGAGTTATGAGGTTGAGGTCGTTGTTCAAGGGTACGAGAAGGCCTCGTTTTTGGCTCCGCTGCAGAAACTTGCGGCTCGTCATGGTGCGGTGCAGTACACCGATCGGGGGACACTGCTGCGGGACGGTGTTCCTTTCTTTCCTTTCGGAATGTACTACGTTGAGCGGCATCTCGATGGCGCGTTTCTGGAATCGTACGCAGCGGCCGGGTTCAACACGTTTCTGCTGGAATGGGGTAGTGCAGAGTCCTTTGTCGCGAAGACCCGCGAAGTCAAGGACTATGGGCTGGTGCCGATTGTGGGTCTCCACAATACGAACGAAATGCGCAGTGCCACGGCGAACGAGTCGGATTACTCACTGGAAAATCTCCAACGTGGTCGCTTGCCAGTGGCAGCCGATACGATCCGCATGCTCTCGCGCCAGATGGGTGACAGTATGTTGGCCTGGTACACCCGCGATGAGCCGAACGAATCGATGTACAAGATGGTTCGCGGTTTGCACGATGTGGCACACGCCACTGACCCCTACCACCCTACAATGACGGTCATTTTTCAGCCGCACCTGTTTCCGCACTACCACGATGCGACGGATATTCTCGGCCCTGATATTTATCCGACGTTTCCGGGGGGAAGCGTGTCACGCGTGGGTGAGGCCATGCGGAAGGCGGTGCGTGACCTGCAGGGCAAACCGATTCTGGCAGTCTTGCAGTCGTTTTATCCCAAGGGACGTCGCATGCCCAATCGGGCCGAGTTTCGATGCATGGCGTATCTGAGTGTGGTCAGTGGTGCGACAGGAATCATGTGGTTTTCCTATGACTACAACGGGAAGATGGCAGAGGAACATCCAGAGGCCTGGCGTGCCCTCCAGGAATTGGCAGGGGAATTCAAGCAGCTAGGGCCAGTCTTTCTGTCGTTGTATCCCCATGCTCACCTGCAACGCGCGCAGCTGGGCATGAGTGACGGGTTGCGTGCGGCGGTCTGGCAGCTGGACAATTTCCGCTATGTCGTGGTCGTCAATGAAGTGAATCAGCAGCAGGGCCGGGTCAAGCTTGATTTAAGCGAAGTGGCTGGGGCGCGCGACGTCGAAGTGCTATTTGAAGACCGGACGCTGCAGCGGGAACGGGACGGATCCTTAAGCGATCATTTTGCGCCCTACGATGTGCACATTTACCGCATCCGCACAGACGCTGAGTGACCCACACGATGCCAACTCCGGGCCGCACAAATCCAGCTCTTGGGATATGATGGTGGCTGAGTGCCCGTGTCGGTGTTGCGATACACACGGTGCGGTATCTGTCAGCGGTTGAGGGTGCGGTACATACATTGCAGTTGCGGAGATCGGATCATGCGTAGTTCCCGAATGGCGACCCGGTACTGGCGGTTGCATGTGTCGATGGCGTTTTGTGTTGGGATCGGGTGTCTGGAAAGGTTGAGAGCAGATGCGGCCGACGGTTTTGTCCGTGGGCAGACAGTGCACTTTATCGAAGCCGAACACACCAATCTGACGGGTTCTTCGCAAAGTGGGGGCACGGCGGTCTGGACGTACAGTGGTACCGCGACGTGGGATGTGATTGTCCGTCCAGCGAAATACCGGGTATTCCTACGTGTGCGGGCGGGATATGCGGCGGATCATGAATCCGGAGTACGGGGGAAGACCGCGTACCGGGTGACGGTAGATGGCCGTCCGATTCAGCTGCGGTTGGTTCCTGGAACATTGCTTTACGGGTCCGATGAATCGAATTGGGCCTGGATTGTCGGGGACGTGGGCGACTTGGGACAGGGACCGCACAGTCTCGCGTTCAAGGCCGATTGGCACTTTGGCAGGTGGGATGCCTTTATGCTCACAGCAAATCCGGGTTATGTGCCGCCGCGAGAGCCGCCGCTGGGCAAGGAGACGGAACGCGACTTGTCGCTGCTCAACGGGGAGCAGATGAAATGGTTTCAAGGGTTTACGGTCTGGCCAGGTGAAGTCGCAGCCAATTGTCCACCCACGGCAGCACCGGATAAAGCGAATTCAGTGGAGCTGGTCGGTTTGACGGCCTGTCGCAACCAGCACGCGGCGACAGTCGTGAACGTTACGAACTGGTTGCAGTCGCCCCTTCTGTTCCGAGTCAGTCGTGACGACGAGGAGCGACCGGCGGACGCGGGGCCGGTGTTGCCGTCCGATGCAGTGACTTTGCGACACGCCGTGCCGCTACCAGCACCCAGGAAAGACGCGTTAGCGGACGCCCTGCCGCGACTGGACGGCGCCGGTTTGATGCTGTTACCCGCTGGGGAGACGCGCCAACTCTGGATCGCGGTGAATACGGAAAGTCTGCTGCCAGATCGTTACTCGACGCACTTGCGGATCCAGCCGTTGAATGCACCAGGTAGATGTACGACGCAACGCCTCAAGATCGAGGTGCAGGTCGTCAATGTGAGCTTGCCGACGCAGCACCCCTTGGACGTCTTTCTGTGCGAGTACGACATCAATCGGCCCGGGATGAAGGAGGATCTATCCAGCCATTATGTGAATTGGTTGCACAATTGCTTGATCCCCCACCCGGCTTCAGCGAACCCCGATTTCAGTAGCCTGGATCATGCCATGGAACGTGAGATGAAGTACCCTGGCGCGCGATCCGTGTTTTTTGAACAATGGCATTTTCGCACCGATGATTCCTGGCAAAAGCCGGAGCACCGCGAAAAGTGGGTTGCGGGTATCCGACGCTGGGCACGCCATGTGCATGAGGATCGTGGGTTGAGCTACGATGCGTTCACGCTGCACATCTACGATGAAGTGTCGGGAGGTGGTGTCGATACGTTCCTCCGCGCGCGGGAGTTGGTCCGTGAGGCCGACCGGAAGATTCGCGTGACGATGACGGTCACGCCTCAGATTCGGCTGGCCGAGGTACAGCGGCTCGACAAAGGGGTGGACGTGTGGTGTCCCCATATGGAGTTGTACGAGACCAGGCCGGAAGTCACCGCTTTCCTGCAGAAAACAGGAAAGCCGGTGGTGCCCTATTATTGCGCCGAAAACAAACGCTACTGGCCTGCACAAATGTATCGCCGGTGGGCCTGGAAGCTCTTTGAACAACGAACTGCCGGACTGTTCATGTGGACCTGGTTAAGCCGGGATGCCTGGCAAGGGAGGTCCTGGGACGGTGGTATGGTGTTTGCCGGGAATGGTGGGATTGTCCCGTCCCGGCGGTGGGAGCTGATGCGGATGGGGCTTGAGGATTGGTTGCTGCTCGATATGGCTCGCCAGGCAGGGCACAGCGAGCAAGTGAACGCCCTTGTCACGGAGATTCTGGAAGCTCCGGACAACCCGGCCCTGCTGGAGCACGCACGGAGCACGCTGATTCGTTTGCTGAGCTCCAAGTGATATTCCAGCTGGCAGGTGTTCTGCGGTTTGGGTGCCTGCTGCTTCGACTAGATCTCCACCAGACGCTGACGACGAGGAATGTCAGGGCGATTGAGACGCAGGGTGATTGGCTGCCAGGGGAGAAACCACAGGCCCGCGAAGTGGAGTGGATCGTGCTGGGTTGCCTGGCCAGGGGGTGCTCTGCAGTGGGACACGGATTGTGCGTGTCTGCGGCCTGCCCACATAGGCATTCGACGGGGCACCAGGCGTTGCTCGGGAGGCTGGTAGCAGTGATTGTAGTGAAGTGAGGACTGGAAGTCGCACAAAGCCGTTGAAGAAAGCCGGTCTTTGGTGGTCGCAAGGAGCGGGGGCGCAGCGAAATGCCGATAGACCCTGAGTAACGCGCCGGCTATTATGACAGGCTGCGGCTGCGGTCTGCCTGCCTGTCGCGTTGATTTGGCGTGAAACTGGAGTTGGTATGCTTCCTCGTTCTCTCCCACTGAACCGCCGGGACGCGCTCCGGTTGATCGGTGGCGCACCCGCGGTCTGGCCGGCTGTCGAGCGGGTAGCAAGTGGTACCGCGAACGGCAGCCAGCGACCTCCACGATCGGTGCTGTTTGTCTTCCTGGCGGGTGGGCCCAGTCATATCGATACCTTTGATATGAAGCCGGAAGCTCCCGCCGAGATTCGCGGTCCGTTCGAATCGATTGCCACACAAACTCCCGGTTATCGGATCTGCGAGCACTTGCCGTTATTGGCTCAGCGAACCGGGAAATACACGGTGGTGCGGACGCTGGGACTGAAATCCCAGGCGGATGCAGTCCACGAGCTGGCCACACCGCTCGTGCTGTCGGGTACGGACTATCGAAAGCCGGGTGCTACCACGGTCTGGTCGCGTCACGACTGGCCGTGTTATGCAGCGGCGCTGGAGTTTGTGCGGCCGCGCTCCGACGGTTTACCCAGTGGGATCAGTCTGCCTTATCGCATCGAGCCGTTTCCGGGCCAGGATGCGGGATTTCTCGGCCCACTTTATGACCCTTGGCAATTGAATGTCGATTTGAACAACCCACGGTTTGATGCCCAGGCGATGCGGCTGCCAGATGGATTTTCGCGGCGACGGTTACAGCGCCGGGGTGCGTTGTTGGAGATGTTCCGGGACCAGCGCAACCACATCAGAACTCCAGGCCAGCGACAATTTGCCAAGCAGCAGCAGCGGGCCTACCAGGTCTTGTCACGAGGCACCCTGGCGGAGGCATTCGATCTGGACCGGGAACCGGTAGCAGTCCGGGATAGCTACGGCAAGCATTTATGGGGCCAGACGTTATTGCTCTCCCGGCGCTTGATTCAAGCAGGCGTACCGATTGTCCAGGCCAACCTGGGCCATCCGTATTATTGGGATACGCACAAGGAAAACTTCAAAGGCCACAAAGAGAGATTGTTGCCGCCCTTTGACCGTGCTTTTTCAGCGCTGCTGGATGACATGGAGAGGTCAGGACTCCTGGAAGAGACACTGGTGGTGGCCATGGGAGAGTTTGGTCGTACACCAAAAATTGGTGGAAATGTCGGGACACCGATGTATTCACCGACGGGGCGAGATCATTGGGTATTTTGTTTCAGCGGGTTGTTTGCCGGCGCGGGCGTGCGGCCAGGACAAGTGATTGGGCGGACCGATAGTACGGCTTCGTATCCAATCACCGACACGTATTTTGCTTCCGATGTCGGCGCGACAATCTTTTCCAACCTGGGGATCGATTTGGGGAGCGTGGTCCATGATCGGTTGGGCCGCGGCTATCCTCTGAATGAAGGCCAGGTGATGCAGACACTCTATGATGCCTCGCGTACCTGAAATTTGGTCAGTTGGTTGACCTGCGCTTCCCCGGGCTACGAGGCTGCGTGTCAGCGACGCCTGGCAAGCGTGTCCAGTTCGGCCAGGGTAAATCGGACACTGATGACGTAGGGGGCAGCATCGTTTTCCCAATGCCCGTAGGTGGTCGTAACAAACGTATCGTCGGGCAGTCGTTCGACACCCGGGTAGGCAGTGTCGTAGCCCTTGGTGTTGTCTTTCAGACGGACGACATACTGGCCGCTCCGGCCTTGCTGAAGGTCGTCCCAGCTTCCCACCCATCCGACCCAGTCTCCCTCATAAGTCCGCTGCGCGGACGCCGCCCGAGGTGAGTTGCACCGGAAGCTGATGAAGAGTCGTCCGTCCGATGCGTATTTTCCGGTATGGCGATCCCCCGTCAAACTCAGAGGTAGTTCCCGTGGCGCTGTCCAGGTTTGCCCCTCGTCCTCGGAAAAAATGATCTGCGAGTTTTTTCGCCGACGGTTTTCCCGCAGCAGGACGGCCAGGCGTTTTCCATCCGGTGAGCGGAGGCAGCCCGGTTCGCAGAGATTGACTTCCGCGGATTGAAAAACCACTTGTGGATCAGACCAATTGAGGCCACCGTCAGATGATCGCGTCTGAAACAGCTTAAAGGTGGGGACGCGTTTCCCGTCCTGGCGGAAAAAACGACCGTCGTCATGAAACATCGCCAGATAGTGACCTCGGCCTGTTCGCAAGGCCTCGACGAATCCCATGACGACGATACCTCCCCAGGCACCCACGGGGCGCAGCTCGCTCCATGTCTGGCCGTCATCTTCACTGACTGCCAGACGTGCCGGATAGAGGCCAGACCACATGATGATGCGTCTGGTGCCATCGGGACCAATGACCCGGTGGAGCGTGGGTACTTCCTGCGAGGTGGACCAGTTTGCGGGAGTCGGCAGCCGGTCGCTCCAGGTGCGGCCGCCATCTTGGCTGCGTTTATATACGATTGCGCCACGACCGTGCCCCTTCGGGTAGACGCAGAGGATCGTTTTGCCATCCTCTAGTAGGCAGGTCGAAGGGTGCCCCAGGTATTGTCCGGGTTCACGATCAACAATGACTTGCCTGCCAGTGTCCTGGTTCAGGTCGATCAACACCGGTTCAGTGGCGACCGCGAGCGTCGCGTGGCAGCAGGAGATTAAGGGCAGGAGTTGCAGCAGTCGATGCATCGTGGACAGGCCCTTGCAGAGAGGGAGCGGTAATTGTGAGTGCGGGCGTATCGACGCCCGAGATTGCCTGGAACATACCACCCTCGGTGGCTGGCTCAAGCCCTTGCTGCCGGTGCGTCCTGGGCGACAGGAAAGGCCGACCCCACTGATAGCGACACGGAGCCTCTATTTCGGTTGCCGGTCACGGAGTGTGCGGCGGGGCATTGCTTGCCGGGGCAGGGCCATCACCGGCCAGGGTGGTGCGGTGCAGAATGCGTTTGCAGTTGGCGCGGTCCCAGTCTCGCCCGCGGTGCAAGCAGCAGCGATTGTCGTAGACCAGTAAGTCATTCAGTTGCCATCGATGGCTATAGACAAACTCCGGTCGGGTAACCCAGGCCAGCAGTTCCGCCAACAGCGTCTGGCCTTCGTGCAGAGGCTGGCCGACGATGTGTGTTGCGTAGGAACCAACGAGCAAAGCGCGTCTTCCCGTTTCGGGAATCAGGCGAACCATCGGTTGGGGCACCGGTGGCGTGTCGTCGAGGAAACTTTCGGTCATCAGGTTCGGTGCGATCTGGGCTCGCGAATGGGCCAGGCTGTGTTCGGCAAACAGTCCCTGCAATTGCTCTTGCTGGGGGGCAGACAGCGTCTCATAGGATGCAGTCAGGCTGGCGAATTCGGTGTTCCCGCCAGCAGGTGGAATGGCTTTTGCCGCCAGCAGCGAGGCACGCAGCGGGATCGGTTTGAAGGACCCATCCGAGTGCCACAGCATGTTTCCCTTCGTGTACAAGCTGCGGACGTCGTTAGGCGGAATAATCTCGCCCAGTTTGTCGACATTGGAAATGACGCCCAGCGGGCCTCCATCCCCAATGGGGTCGCTGGGAATGGTCATTTCCAATGGACCGAGCCCGGCACTGAACTGGATCTGCTGCGGGTCGGTGATCTCCTGCCCGCGGAAGACAAGAACTGCGTGTTGGCAGAGGGCCATCCGGAGTCGTTGGTACGTATCCGCTGGGAGTCGAACCCGCACATCGATACCGCGTATTTCGGCCCCAATGTGTTCCGTCAACTTGCGGATTTGAAGCATGCGTGTCAGCTCCCTGGAAATTCCGGAACGCTGTGTCGAGTGACTGGTGTTGTAGACGCGCAACGGTTCCCTGTCGATGGTGCGATGGTCGTCGACAGACCTGTTCAGTGTGCTACAATCGCGCCGCGTCGGCGACGCTCGGAACAGCATTGCAGACGCTGCGCGTGTCCACTGTGCTCGAGGAACGATACGGAACGATGCCGCACCAGCTAGTGGAGATACTGACGCCCCTCCTTGGGCAGCAGCCCATGCCGTATTCCGTCTCGGCGCTGTTTCGCTTGCTTCCGTTTTTGGTGGTCGCCGTCCTGATCGTGCTGGGATTGGTTTGGGCCCAGCGGTCTGTGCTACGTCGGACTGCTGGTTTTCAACAGGTGGCTGCGAGGTTGGGGTTCTTTTATGTAGAGCCGGGGGAGGGGCTGCTGGTTGAGGACCTAGCAGGCTTTCAACTCGTCGCCCAGGGAAAAGATGGCCGGATCAGTAATATGCTGCAAGGGAAAAGTCCGCTTGCGGACGTGTCGGTGTTTGATTACTCGTATGTCACGGGAGCTGGCAAGCGGGCGCAAACCCATCGCCAGAGTGTGATCTGTTTTCAGTCCAAGGCATCGTCCTGGCCGGCCTTTGCCCTGCGTCCAGCTGGACCGTTTCATCGCTTCACTGAGGGTGTGGGTTATCGACAACTGGATCGGACCGTCATTCCGTTGTTGCCCGAGAGCCATGTGCTGTGTGGCGACGACGAGGCAGCGGTTCTCGCCTTGTTCGGTGTAATGCAGTGGAAGGCGATTACGTCGCAGGCAAGGGTCAGCCTGGAGGCCCGCGGGGGCCGGTTCCTATATTACCGGCAGCGTCAACGTATCAAGCCCGATCAGTTGGAGCAGTTTCTGTCGGAGGGGTTGGAAATGTTTGCAATGTTTGAGAAATCGGCTGACGGTAACCTGGGGCCTCATTGATCCGCGGGGCAGTCCCGCGCACTCGAAGAAGGGGGACGACGTATGACGCGCTCGCCCATGCCTGTGTGGAAATTTCTTGGTTGGTTGTTCCTCCTCGAGGCAGTGCTGATACCCGTGATTGTGCTTGTATTGAGTAAGGCTCCGGACATTGCCACACCTTTTATCACTGTCGCCGCGTTTGCAGGAGTGGCGGGCATTTGCCGGGCAGCGTTCTCATTGATCTACAACCCGATGATGAACGCCTTCCCGCCGCAGCCGATTCCAGCTTTCGCGACGCAACGATCATATCAGACGTTCAGTTTTGGCTCGGTGAATATGGCGCTGAGCATCCATGCTGGCGTGGATGACGACTACCTCCATCTTACGCCGATCCTGCCCTGGCGCTGGTTGGGCGCGACGGCCGCTAGCATTCCTTGGGCAGCAATGGTGCCCGGTGCGACTGCAAACGTGGTCAAGGTTGACAACTGGAACATGGTGGGTCCCAAGTGGTGCCTGGAAAAGGCGGCTGGCGCACCAGCTGGGCCGGGTAAGTCCTGAAGTGCTGCCCGGTGCGTGGCGAAAATATATAGCAGTGCCGACTCAAATCCACTGGTCTGAGTCATTGGTGAGCTGGTTTGCGGGTGCGTCGCCTGTGTTGATGGTCCCTTCCCGTACGAGTAGCAGGACGTGGGCTTCGGCGGGTGCGACCGGCTTGTGCTCGACGCCGCGTGGAACGATGCAGAGTTCCCCGACCTGAAGTGTTCTGCACTGATCGCGAAATTCAATCTGCAGTTGTCCACTGAGGACCAGAAAACCTTCTTCCGTATCCGGGTGCTGATGCCAGACAAATTCGCCTTCGAGTTTGGCCAGTTTGAATTGATAGTCTCCCAGTTGGGCAATCACCTTGGGGGTCCATTGTTCGTCGAACTGGCCTAGTTTCCGCGCGAGGTTGATGACGGGAGGTGCCACTTGTGGTCCTTCGGGGGCTGAAATGCCGCCGGCAAACGCGGCGGCGGGGGCTTTACGGAGTGTCTGGCGTCGAGCAGACTGCGGTGAC
This sequence comes from Planctomycetaceae bacterium, assembly GCA_002724245.1. GTDB lineage: Bacteria > Planctomycetota > Planctomycetia > Pirellulales > Pirellulaceae > UBA9264. The sequence continues at coordinate 8,803 of PBOG01000123.1, read as the reverse complement.
TCACTAGCAGATCAAAGTTCACAGGTGGTTGCAATCCAATGCGCATACAATCGTGCAAAACACTCGTCTCGCTGGGGTTCTGGTTGGCGGGCGTGGCTGGTAGCGCGGTGGCAGCAGAGTCTCGTTGGGGTGAACCGTTCTGCCAGTACCGTATCCCAGCGGAAGTTGTGGTTGAACAGCCAGGCTGGACGGTATTGCCCATTACGGAGGCGGACATCAGTTCCTCCATTGGCAGGCTGGAGGAGTACGCGTTTGAGCCGATTTTCCTGGATTACAACCAACTGCAAATGCGGGAAGTGGATGAAACTGGGCGAGAGATGGACCGGAGGCTTGAGGGAGGGTTTTTCCTGATTACGAGTGACCGGGAATTGGTACATCAGGATCCAACGCAGGCAATCACCACCGAAAAGGACGCGTATTACCTGGTCCGTTTCATGAGTGAAGGGGGACGGTTCCCGCCGACGGTCGGGTACGAACAGGTGTTTCCCGTAGGAGAACCCCCACGCACGCATGCATATATGAGTTCTTACGTACCCAGGTTGCTGCCCAAGGCACGAATGCGACACGAGTGTTTGCTGCGGTCCGATGGGCACGACTTGAAGCTCAGTGCGAACGACCATCTTGTGGGTGCTACGGAGATTTCTGTTTGCCGTACGCGCATGGCACTGATAGCACACTTCAAGACCGCCGGTCGTAAGCAGTTGGTTTTCTACTACCAACCGAGTGGCGCGCACTATTTGAAAATACCGATGCAGCGCCGCAGCAGACTGCCCACCCAGACCGCCACCCAGGTCACGCTGGGGGACGCGGAGAAGCGTTTCGGCAATACCCGGTACGCCTTGCGCTCCAGCGCGGCGTTTGATGCCTGGTTTGCGGACACAACGGTCAAGTTGACACCGCAGACGCCTGTGCCAGACAAGCGGCGTGCGTCAATTCAGATTAGCACGGCTGCCAATGAAGCGCAGTCCTTTCAAGTAATTCTGTCACCGAAGAGAGAGTTTTCACTAGAGCGGGTCGAGGTGTCTGCATTAAGGAGTGGCGAGCACGAGATTGGTGCCACGAGCATGGAGGTCCGCGCTGTTGAGTATGTGCCCGTGTCGCGCAAGGCGAGAATCAATCAGGTAGCGTTTTATGGGCGCATCGGTGATCCCCTGGTGCCAGTGAAGCCGCGAACGGGCACTCGCAACGATGGCAACCTGGCCTTTTGGCTGACGGTGCGGACATCTGCCGGGACGCCGGGCGGGATCTACCACGGCGAGGTCACGATTGTTACGGCGGACGCGGCACCCCTGCGTTTGCCACTTTCCGTGCAGGTTTACGAGTTCGAGCTTCCTGAGTACTCCAGCTTTCGAAGCCACATGGGTGCGCAGTATTTTGCCAAGAACAGCGGGAACGCTGCGTTGAATCCGACACGTATCTACCATGGTGTTGAGACGAAGGCGGATCTGAAAAGGCTGGCGCGGACGTATTATGATTTTATGGCGCGGGAGAAGTTCTATCCCAAGAACGTCGCTTTGTTTGTCGAAGTCGGAATGAAGTGGGAGCCTCCTCCTCAAGGGTACGGAGTCGATGCGCCGGGGAATTTCTTCAGACTGTACGATTGGGAGTTTCAGGAATTCAATGACACGTTGACGCACTATATTGATGATCTGAAGGTGAATTCGGTCTGCTTGACGCACACCAACCCCAGCGTGAGCCACATCTTCAAACACCTTCCCGGCGAGCCCCGGAAATCCTGGAATACTGATCCAGGACATGTCACCATGGGGTGGCAGACGTTCCGCAAAATGACCCAGGTGACGTACGACAAAAAGCCGGGTGACCCCTGGTTTGACACGAGTGTCCAGGTGACGCAGCGGCAATGGGATCGGCTAGTGTTGGATTACTACCGGGAGATGGTCCGCAACCTCGACAGGCATGGTTGGGTCGACAAGTTTTATATGCTTATCGACGAGACGGCGGGCACAGAGAAGATTCTGCACCTGATCCGCCTATTGAAGAGTGATCCGCTGACGGCAAAGCTCCAGATCGTACATTGCCTACAAGGATTTGAGAGCCTGCGGCATCGAGACGACGGCGGCTACGCGTTTAAAGACCTGATCACGCACGTGCCTCAGATTGATGAGAACTATTACCGCTGGGAGGACTATTTTTGGGACAACTACGAAGTACCGCGGCGGCGGGACAAGTTGTGGAGTTACGCTGCCTATAGCAGCCGGCTGGGCATTAATGTCCCAGGAATGACGAACCGTGAAGTCGGGTTGGAGGTTTTCCAGCTCGGTGGGAGCGGGTACGTGATCTGGGATACGCTCATGTGGCATCATCCATACGGCCAGCCGGACGATCCCCACAATCCCTGGCAAGAGCCCTATGCACGGCTGGCCAATGGTGCCTTGTGTTATTTCTACCCACCACAGCGTCAGGGTTTTCCGGAGCAGCCTGATTTTACAATTACCCCCAGTTTGCGCGTGATGACCTATCGCGAAAGTGTGGATGATTATGAATACGCACGCCTGCTGGAGGATTTGATCGCTGTGGGACGCCGGCAAGGAATCGACGTGACTGTGGGAGAGGAAGTGATCGCAGACATCGCTAGAATGTTTCCCGGCTCGGTCGAGTGGACGTTGAACGATGCCTGGTACCTTGAGCTACGCGATCGGATGGCTCGAGCCATCGTCGACCTGAAACACCGGTTAGCAAGCGGCTAACCCGCGCCGGTCAGCAGTTCGGGAATCGGTTGACCGCCAGACAGGACCGGGATAGGACGCCCTTGCCGGTCATAGAACAACGTGTGTGGGTCGATTCCCAGGGCGTGGTACATGGTGGCGAACAGGTCGTGGGCATGATAGGGCCGGTCGGCCGGATAGGCGCCGTGGCGATCGCTGGCGCCAATCACCTGTCCGTGGCGCAGCCCGCCTCCCGCGAGCAGTGCACTAAAGACTTCGGCCCAATGGTCACGGCCGGCTTTGCCGTTCACCTTGGGAGTGCGGCCGAACTCACCCATGACCAGGACCAGTGTATCTTGCTCCAGGCCACGCTGTCTTAGATCGGTCAGCAGGGTCGACACTGCCCGATCCAATGGGGGGAGGAGTTGATCTTTCAGACGCGGGAAATTCTTGTCGTGCGTATCCCAGTCCTGCTTCAACCCGCACTGGAGCATCACGAACGTGACGCCGGCTTCGACCAGTCGACGGGAGAGTAACGCCGCCTGGCCCCATTCGTGGGAACCGTATTGGGCTCGCAAGGCAGGGGTTTCCTGGGTCAGGTCAAAAGCCTGGCGGGCTTCGTCGTCCAGAAGCAGTTGGTGTGCATCGTTCCAGAAGGAACCTTTACGACCGATCGTGTCGTCGCGCTTCCCCTGGGCATAGCCGTCCAGTTGTTCCAGCAGGCCTCTGCGGCGCCGCAGGCGGGGTCGCGAGTTTTGGGGCTGCAGCGTGAGTGCCGGGACCTCGAAGGGTTCAGAGGCCGACTTGGGGAGATGGCCACTTTCAAACGGTTCGCAGCTTGCGCCGAGGTAGGATGCCTGGCCGAATGGAGAGCCGCCGTACTCGTGGTGGAAACTCCAGGGGACGGCCACGTAGGGTGGCATGCCGCTGCGACGACTGCCACGGAGTTTGGAGACCACCGAGCCCAGCGACGGCTTCTCGATGACGGCCCGTGCGGTACCAGGACGGCTTCCCATCCAGCCGGTGAGCATCTGATGCTCTGCTGGGGCGTGGCTGGGGTTGCCGTGGAACAGGGAGCGAACAATTGAGTAGTGTTCCGCCTGTTGGGCCAGCAGGGGTAACTGATCAGTGACCTGGATGCCGGGCACCGTGGTATCGATCGCCGCGAATTCGCCACGGACTTCTGCGGGGGCCTGGGGTTTAGGGTCAATCGTGTCGTGGTGTGATTGCCCACCATCCAGGAAAAAGACGATACAGGACGTGCCGGAATCGCGGCGTGGTGCGTTTCCCGCCGCGGCAGCACTTCCCAGCAGCGAAAGCTGCAGGGCCGTACGTCGTGAGAAAAGTGGCGCGGTCGTCCCACCTGGCAGGGGCCGTGCTTCCATGACGCGTCTCCTCGACGGAGGGTGAAGTCGCATAGGCGCCGTCGAACCGCAGTTCCACCTTTTTCTCCCCGAGGCTACATCGTACTCTCGCTGCTGGCGAGCGTGAAGAGCATGTTGGTTACCCACCACTTGGCGGCGAGCGTTCTTACGGGCGGGTGGGACCACGTCCGCTACAGTTCTTCGGAATGCAGCGGTGACATTTCCAGGTGGTTGCGGTTGCTGGACAGCCCGTAGTGGTTTCCGCAGGCGTCGCTGTCGAGGTGCGTTGTCTCGCCAAGGCCGCTGGTATGCTTCCTCCCACTCGAAGGTTTCGTCGACCTGGATGAGCGTGGGGACGCTGGCCGAGTGTTGCTGATCTCTTGCCAGACGCGGCCGTAAGAAGTACGGCGCTATGGGGAGCGCGCGTGGGGGCCGGGCTTGGAAGCGTCTGAGGCGTCTATTGCCTGAGCCTCATCCAGCAGGGTCACGGTGCCCCGCGTCCCATCTACGGTGATCCGTTGGCCACTGGCAATACGTTGTGTGCCGTTGCCCAGCCCCAGGACGGCGGGGATTCCGTATTCGCGTGCCACGATCGATCCGTGCGCCAGGATGCCACCAATATCGGTGACCAGACCGGTGGCCTGGGGGAAGAGGGGAGTCCAGGCGGGGGTGGTGGTCGGACAGACGAGGATCGTGCCGGGGACCATCTGGTCGAAATCGTCTGGGGAATGAATCACGCTGGCGATGCCCGTTACCGTACCGGGGCTGACGGGGAAACCGGTCAGATTATCCGCGTCGTCGGCGTTGCGAATCTGTGTTTCCCACATCTCTAAACTGAAGGGACCATATTTGAGGCGAGCCCCAATTGGCAGGACGCCAGGCGGATGGAGACGGCGTCGGCTCGCTTGCAGTTGTCTCTGCTGGGCAGCCTGCTCGAGATACTCCGGGCAACCCTGGCCAGTGGCGCGCGCTGCCGCGGCCGTTGCCAGCTCGTCGCGGGTCAGGTAGAAGACGTCGTCTGGTGTGGACAATGATCTGGCCGCCACCAGGCGGTGGCCGAGTTCCAGGGCCAGCCCACGGAGCGTGGGCCAGCCGGCACCCAGGTAGAACAACGCCTCCTCGCGGTGGGGACCAGCCTGTTGCGCCCAGCCGAGGAGTTTCCCAAAGGTCCACCTGCGCAGCGGGCCCAGCGTAGCGCGCGTCTGGGTGACAAGTTCGTCACGTTGACGGATCATTGCCGCCTGCCGCGCGGCGACGTCCTCTACGTGTGTCAATAAACGCTGCAGCCCCAGCAGGACGGGGAGTGGCTGGTCTATCTGGGTCGGTTCGCAAAAATCGAGATTGTAGATCTGGTGTCCGTATTGCCTTAGATGCGCGGCCAGCTGAGAACTGGCCAGATGGCCTTCCGGGCAGTTTGCCAGCAGCTCGGGCAGGGCTGAGGCCGGTGCTTGAGTTACTCGCTCGGCCAGGGCCGCGTGGTGGCGAATTTCGCTGGCGATGGCTTCCAGCGATTGCTGGACTTCGATGGTTTTGGACGGGAAGCCCCGCAGAAACATGCCGCTGGTTAGCTCACCCTTGACTAGCCGCGTGCCCAGGAACCAATGCAGCAGGCCCTCGGTGATTTTGGCGATGCCCACGATCAGCGAACAATAGCCCCAATACTGGGCGTCGGCGCTGCTGAGCCGTTGGATGCCGTTGAGTAATTGCTCGTCGGTCACCTGCTGTGGTGTGACTGCCTGCCAGGTGTGAATCGTCTGTTGGTAGGCGGGTAGCCCGTGGTCACGCCAGAGAGAGACAGAGTGTCGCAAGAATTTCCAGGCGAGTTTCGGATAAATCCAGGCCAGCCTGGGTACCGCCGGCAGCAGCTGTCGCAGCGGAGCCATCCGCGCCTGCTGATAGCCGTAACCGTTGACGCTCAGGAAGGGCGGTCCGTCCAGGAGTTGGCTATAGAGGTTGTGGGGCAGGTCCATTTCCTTGGCTAGAAACTCCGAGAGACCTTCGTCGATACCTGCGGACAGGTAGGCATCTGCAAACAGCGGTGAAAGGGGATCAGGCAGGTGTTCGACCAGTTGGCGGCGGACGAGTAGGTCCCGCTTGCGCGGTGGATCCCAGGAAACGTTCGTCAAAGGTGCTGGAGGAAGTTCGGTGATGGGGCGGGCTTGCAGCAACCAGCAACGGTCACCGGCGAAGCCCCATTCGATGTCTTGCGGCTGCCCGCCACACAACGTCTCGACTTCCAGACTGAGCCGTACGAGTTCCGCGATGCGTTGCGGAGAAAGGCAGGGAACGCTGCGTTGGCTCTCCGGTACCGGCTGGTTGAGCGTGCCTTGCGAAGCAGTGGACGCTCTCTCCACGGGTACGCTCATGACTTCTTTGCCGCCCAGCTGGATCTCTCTCGGTTCGCTTTGCCCACGCTGCAGTAAGTAAGTGTCGGGCGTGACCTGTCCGCTGACGATCGCTTCGCCGAGCCCGTAACTGGCGTTGATGACCAGTTCGTCCCGGGCGCCGTTTGTCGGGTTGGCGGTGAACAGGATTCCGGCGACCTCGGCCGGGATCATCCGCTGGACGACGACGCCCATGGCCACGTCGGTGTGGTCGACTTGCATCCGCTGGCGGTAGAGGATGGCGCGGGCCGTCCAGAGCGAAGCCCAGCAACGGCGGAGGGCCTTCATCACCGCGGCGCTGCCGCGGACTTCCAGGAAGCTGTCTTGCTGTCCGGCAAACGAGAGCTCTGGCAGGTCTTCCACGGTGGCTGACGAACGGACTGCAACTGGGGGATCGACAGCGCCGATCTTCCGGTAGCTGGCCGAAAGAGAATCGTCGAAACCCACCGGGAGTGTCGCACTCTCGAACCAGGGGACAATTTGTTCGGCGGTGCGGCCGACGGCCGCCGGGTCGTCAAGGTTGGTATCGTTGAGGATCTTCTGCAGCTTTGCAGTTAGGCCGTTGTCCTCGACAAGCTGTCGGTAGGCCGCCGTGGTCACCACGAAGCCGCCCGGAACAGGGAAGCTTGCGGAAACCAATTGCGCCAGGGATCGCCCTTTCCCGCCCACCAGGGAGAGTGGAACCGGATACGTGTCAAGAGGCAGGATGGGTTCGACTTGGACGTTCATTTTGTGGAACATCGTGTATGCGGTTTGACGCTGCCAACGCGCAGCGACGACCACCACTGGATTGTGGTGCTTTTGGAACAACCGAGTCAGCGTATTAGATGGTCGGCCTACTGGAGCAGGAAGTCAAGCATGTGGTTGGCTACTGCCGTGGTTGTCAGGCACACTGACGCGCGATGTGGTGACCTAGGCGCAGGGCGTGACTTCGGTATCTTCGTGGCGCAATTATTCCGTATGCGTCGCGCTGTCGAGTGGTGGGGGAGCGACTGTTCGAGGAATGCGCGGAAACGCCATCTGACCTTCGCACTGCAATACCGGTGCTTTGGGATCCGCTGGTTGCGGCGAAATGGAGCGATGTGCTTGGAATAGGAAAAACCGGCTTAACAACAGTGCTTTGGGAAGCTGACCTCAGGTCGAAGGTTATGCGATTCGGCAGTTCGAAATGACGGCTGGTTCGGCAAGAGTTCCAAGGTGTACGGGGCATTGCCACCTGTGCTGGATTTGCTAGACATGATTGGAACGAACGTTGCACGCGCTGGTAGCTCACACTTCAATTGTCCGCGTATCTTCAGCTTTGATCACCAACGAGCTCCCAAAGGGGATGTGGAACCAGCTGGTAAGGTGTTGTTCGAGTACGCAGAGTGTCTGGCATATCGTATTTACTGGTGAGTTGGGGAGGGTGGCTGGTCGTGGGCTTGTGGGGAACCATTTCTCCCGCAGACGAATCAGGAGTTTGGCCACAAACGTCCAATGAAACGCATAACTCATTGATGTAATTGGAATGGCTGCGGAGGTTGCGACATTACGGACAGTCGTTTTTGTATAACGGGTATAGTGATGGTTGAAATCGTCGTGACACGTCCATAGCAGGTTAAACGCCGGGGCGGTAATCAGGAGTTTCCCACCGGGTTTGAGCAGAGTAACAGCATGCGCCAACGCTGTCTCAGGCGTCGCAATATGCTTCAGCACGTCGAGCATGATGATCCAGTCGAAATGCGTGCCAGGTTGGTATGTCTCGTCGAATGGACCTTGGTGAATGGCTGAGTAGTAGGGGCCCTGGGCGTTGAGTAGCCTTTGATCCGGTTCGATGCCAGTAACGGCTCCAAACTGTTGCAACTTCGGGAAGAAAAGACCGTCGCCGCAACCTACGTCGAGGATCTGGTGATTGCCTGCCCGCCACGACTGACCGTTCCGCTGCCGGAGAGTGCGGAGGATGAACCGTTTATGGATCCATCACCACTAGTGTTCCTAGTAGAGTTCTCTCGAGACTCTTGCGTATTCTGCGTCCATTGTGTCGATCCCCGTATAACTTGCTGGACGATGTACGGGGGACGCCCTTGGACCTCGTTGAAGATGCGCCCCATATACTCCCCCAGAATTCCCAGGAATATAAGTTGGACCCCCGCGAAAAATGATATCAGGATTACCGTTGCGGGAAATCCAGTAGGCGAGTATTCGGGTGATGCGAAAAACTTGATGCAGATCGTATAGAGGGAATACGCAAATGCAAACAGAATCGTTGCGCCTCCCAGGTACGTCGCCAGACGTAGGGGCAGTAGCGAGAACGAGAAAACGCCGTCCAATGCTAGTTTGACGAGTCCGCTAAACGAGTATTTTGCGTTCCCCGCGGCGCGGGCATCACGCTCAATTGGTATTCCCACTT
>PBOG01000122.1 GCA_002724245.1 Planctomycetaceae bacterium | reverse complement strand
ATGATCAGATCGTGCCTGGCGATGCGACCAGTGCCAATCCAGTTTTCGTCGTCCCGCGGGCAATGATGCTGCAGCATCACATCCTGGGCGGATCTGAAAGTTGTCAAAGGTCGGAGCGTCCGTAACAAACAGGAAATGTCATCATGCCTCGACAGGCCCAGACGACCAAGGACAAGACCTATTCGGTGGCGGACGGTTCACCGCGGCGTCGAGACAAATCACGAATGAAAATGTCCTTGAATCGCATGCGGCCTTCACCGCCAGAGTGGAGTTGCAATGCGATCAAGCCAGAGGTCGCACCAGGCGATGGGTAGGTAAAGTCGATCATCTTTACCCCGTTCAAATGCGTAATGTACCGATTCCCGTCGACCTTGATACGCAAGTCGTTCCAGTCGTTTGGCCTGATGACCGTCTCCAGTTCCGGAGCCGGCCACACGATCCACCCTTTGCCGTCCCCGTAGATACCACCAGTGTGGTGACCGATCGCGCGATCGATCTCAATTTGTCGTCCCTTGACAACTGTCGCTGTTCCGGGCTTGAACGCCGTGTGAATGTAGACGCCGCTGTTGCCACTCGCCTCACACTTGAACCGCAACCTGAGATCGAAGTCCCGATACGCCTTCTCGGTTGCAAGGTAGCCGTATTCCTCGGTGATTCCCTCGCCGTAGATGGCGCCCGCATCTACAACCCACTTCTCATTTCCGATCTTCTGCCAACCGGTTAGATCCTTGCCGTTAAACAGCGATTCCCACTTTGGGCTCAGCGGTTCTTGAGCGGGAACGGCGGAGATGGATAGTAACGCAACAGTGGTAGCAACGAGAGCGCGCATGGTGCATTCCTCAGTTAGAGACGACTCGTGGATCATGGCAGACGACCATTATCCATGGATTGCCAACCGAACTCAACGATCCAGGACGTCACGCAGTCATGTCACGGGTGTTCTACCTCCGCGCCGGCCTGTGGCACTTGAGTTTTTCGCTGCCCACGATGCGATTGGCGATGGCATCCGTGAGCGGCGTTGCGCTGCGGAGGATCTCAAACGAGCCAGCTCTGACACGTTCAAGCATGCCTGTTCCGCAGTAGCACCGTTCTTCCCAGCGAGCTGCTCGACTCAACTCCAGTTCAGCTTCACGCGAGTTCGGTGACGGGCGTGTTTTGTGTCCAGGGTGCGCAGCTCGAACGCGGCTCCGTCTTCTTGCAGTTGCACTTGTATCCACCCCACCGGCTCTTTGACATCGAAGGTGTAACCAACCGAGGGCAGAGAGATAAAGTGAACTTGGCGCCACTTGAAGATGCGAAACTGATGCATATGGCCGGTGACCACCGCCTTCACGTGCGGTTTTGTCTGGAGCAGATCCAGAAGTCGATCTGAGTCTTCCACTCCGCCGCCCAGTCCATTGAATTGGCCTGCGCTCTCCACGATGATTTCTTGGGCGCCGGAGCGTTTCTGGTAGTCTTCACTTGGATCGATGTTGTGATGAAATACCACGATGGTGGGTTTGTCTGATTCGGCATCGAGGACAGATTCGAACCACTCCAGTTGCTCTGCACCGAGGAGTCCTGGGCCTTTCACAGGACGATTCGGAGTCTTCATTGTGAGCGAGTCCAGCAACACGAAGTTGGCATGTCGGGATTTCAATACCGAGACATGGCGTTTCATGAGTAGCACGCCGGCGTCGTTTCGTTGGTTCCGAAACGCGTTGAAAAAGTCATCACGGTGGTCGTGGTTACCCATCGTGACATGAATTGGCGTCTCCCTGAACAACGCGAACTTGCGCGCGAGCTGATTGTATTCGTCCGCGCCTCCCACATGCACGCAATCCCCGTTCAGAATCATTCCCGCCGGCTTCTCCCGCATGGCGTTCACTTGCACCGCAGCCAGGTCGAAGTTTTTCGACACGACGGTCGCTCGCCTCTCCCTAGCGACCTTGTCCGCAGCATAGTGCTGCTGGATGGAAGCCGCCGAGAGCAGGTGCGTGTCGGACAACAGGACCCACGAATCCGGATTTGCTGTCGACTCTTCGCCAGACAGTCGGGTATGTCCGAGGGTCGCGAGGGATGCTGAAGATGCAGCCAGAAACCCACGGCGCGAGATTGGCAAGAGATGTGCTGGCATCGGTTGATCCTGTAAATCAGTGGGTGTACGTGTCATTTCAGCGTGCACGGCGTTCATTCCCCTTTTGCACGCAGCTGCTTGATGCGAGTATAAGTGGCAATCTGCGCAATTTCGATGAGTGGAGCCCCGAGCGATGATCCAGAACTTCTGTCCTTCGATCGTCTTGCTGTCTCTCCTAGTCTCCACCACAGCTCTGGGACAGGAGGATTACGGCTATTCGCTGGTTCGCATCGTCCGCGCCCATCCGGGCGAACCCTCGAAACCTACGATCGTCTTGCCGAAGCCCTTCGCGTTGCACACGACTGGGAACTTCGAGTGGGCGAGCCGGGCGGAATACTATGTTTATGTCAGCGGGCCGAAACGCGAGGCGAAGGGGGTCGAGATCCGCTGGCCCGGCGTAAAGGTCGCCGCAGTTATCGTGGGCGACAAACGCCTCGGCCTGAGTCGAGAGGGTGACCAGGTCCGGGTAGACATCCCGGTCCGTCACGGTCGGCTGGCCGATCTCAAAGGAGTCGCCCAGGACGCTTGGAACACGCTCGAGGTGTGGTCATTCCATCACGAAAACAACCTGCAGATCCAGGTCCCCCACAACGACCCAGACCGCGCTGCGGGCGTTTACGTCAGGCAGCCCTGGGTCGCCTCCCAGGCGCAGTCCGCCCTGAACTTCGTGTTCGCAGGCCGCGAAGTCCTTCGTGACTGGAAGCTCCACTACGAGTTGGCCGCCGAGGAAAAGAGCTTCGTCGAGTTGATGGGATTCGAAACCAACAACCCGCTACACGGCGACGCGCCCGCCCACTGGCATCTCTCCATCTTTTGGCCCGATAAACGCCAGACCCGCAACGCTGTGATGTGCATCCCTCATTTCTACATGGACGATTCTGGTGGCGTGATTTCCAACGGCTTCAGCACGTATGGCCCGCCGGCGAAAGGGGCGCCGTCGAAATGGCATCAGAGCGATCTAGGGCCCGGTGAGCCGGCCCTCTACAAGGATCGATCCGGCAAAGTACGGATGGCGATCACGATCCGCAAGGATGGCGGCATCGACCTGGGACTCGACGCCAAAACCGTAAGCTACAGCATCCTGCCCGATGAGGACGGGGCCACCATTCTTCGTCGCGGGAATCCCTGGCGGCGCGTCCGCGTCGAGGACGACGTCCAGCAGGGAGTGATGACGGTCACCGTAACTTCGCCAGCCAATGGGAATAAGAAACCGCGCGTCGAAGTTCACCGCTACGATCCGCTCACAGGGAAGCAAAAAGAGGAGGCCCCGATTCCCATCGCACATCGTGGCCTGCTGCGTCACGCGCCGGAAAACACGTTGCCCGCGTTTGCGGCGTGCCTGGAATTGGGGATGGGGTTCGAGCTGGACATCCGTACCACGAAAGATGGACAGCTCGTTGTTTTGCACGATGACAGCGTCGCGCGAACGACGAACGGTCCGGCTCAATCGGTGCGTGAGATGACGCTCGCGGAATTGAAACGACTCGACGCGGGAAGCTGGTTTGACGACGCCTTTGCCGAAGTGCGCATACCCACGTTGGAAGAAATCCTATCGCTTGTCGCCGAGCGGAAACGTGGGCGGACGATCATCGCGTTGAATGTGAAAGACCTTACACGCAAGGGCGAGTCGGAACTGGTCACGTTAGTCGAGAAGTACAAGCTCCTGGAGGAATCGTTTGCGTTCGACCAAAGTGAGGCGATGAGCCGCCGACTCAAGAAGCTCAATCCGGCCTTCCGCATCGGCAGGAACATCGATCGGCAGAGCATTGATGCTCGCGTTGAGGAAGGGCTGGTGGATTGCTTCCTGCTAACGTCCACGCCGACAGCGAATGAAGTCTCACGCTTGCGGCAGCGTGGGAAACAAGTGTTATTCAATTATGCGGGTTCCGGAGCTGCACGCCGCAACAAGGAATCCTGGAAGCAAGCCGCGAACGCCGGCATCGACGGCTTGTTGACCGATTTCCCCTTGGAGTGTCGAGCCGTCTGGCGGGAAGTCGACACCAGGCCGTAACGTGCTCTGGTTTCTCTTTGTTTGCATCCAAGGTTATCAGCCGGAACGCGTCAGCGGCCGATTCTTACGACACGCCCGGCAGTTGATGTGCGCATCGTGACAACAGCAGCACGGGAGGCTCACTCAACAGGGGCCACGAGGAAACAGAAAACATTCTGTCTGCGATGGAATGGAGACTCATCCGGCGGTTCGGCAGCGCCAGCGATGAAGCCACCCCAGTCTTCGGCATCGTCTCCCCAATGCGCAAGTCTCACTTGCCTGATCGCGTCGTCTCGCGGATCGCGGAACACCTTACCCCCCAACGTGAGCTGTGGACTGCCGAAACTGAAGCCGTCGCTCGGCAGCGTGAAGCGAAATGAGAGCGTATTAACGCTGCGCAGGCCTGCAGCGGGAATTACGAACGAGTACTTCTGGCGTGCACCCGGCGCGAGGACGCCGACGCGCTTCCCATTGAAAAGCACGTCAACCTTAGCGGCCGGCGCGCGCGGAGTCGTCCAGCTGGTGGCAGGACTCACAGCGAACGTCAGTGTTGCGTCGGCAGCGAACCGTGACGACTCGTCTCCGTTGACAACGACGAACTTGCGCGGGCGTACTTCGTCGCTGAGGGTGCTTCTCACTGCAAACTCCGCCAGCCCGTCGGGCAGTGAGCTGGTGTCAATGGCGGCAGAATAAAGAGCGCGATAGAACGGCCGTCCAACCTCTTGCATCGCGTGCCAGGACTTGCCGCCGACGGTGTACTGCAGCGTTTCGCCGGGCCGTGGATGTACGAGGTGCGCTTGGATCTCGACACGGCCTCGCAGGGGAGCGCCCACGCGATGGGACGTGATGGCGATGCGTTGTCCCAGCCCTTTGTAAAAGTGTTCCAGCTTGTCCCCCTTCACTCGGTAGATCAGATAGCCTTGCGGTGACAGATCGGGGCAGAGCTGTCTGGTCTTCGCATTCCACCAGCAACCGGCCAAGGCCCCGCCACTTCGATACGGGACCGAGCGAGCTTTGTGTGTGACAACGTGGCTGTCGCCAACGAGTTGCAGGCGGATGTCGTGCT
>PBOG01000121.1 GCA_002724245.1 Planctomycetaceae bacterium | reverse complement strand
GACCCTACGCTTCCAGTCGATTTCAAAATCCAGGGCGAATATGTCGGTAAAACTTCCGCCGGCAACAAACTCGGCGCTCAGGTGATCGCGCTCGGGGGAGGTAAATTCCAGGCAATCCTCCTGCCGGGCGGACTGCCCGGCGCCGGGTGGGACGGCAAAAACAAGTCACTGCTCGAGGGCTGGGTCGATGAGGGGCGCGGCGAGTTCGAGGCTGCCAGCGGGAAACGCCGCTATCTTGCCAAGCCGGCCGATGAGTTCAGCGCCACAAGGAAGTTCCCGCCGACCGGCCACCGAGCCGCCGGGATGACCACCGACAGCGGCGTGGCCGAGGGTCATTACACCGACGGGGAAACATTCCGCCTGGAGCGCGTTGTCCGCAAAAGCGGCACACTGGGCAAAAAACCTCCCAAGGGAGCCATCGTGCTGTTTGATGGTAGCAACAAAAACGAATGGACCGGCGGCCGGGTCGATGCCAAAACCGGCCTGCTCAACACGGATGGAAAAGACATCCGCACCAGACGCAAATTCAACAACTACCACATGCACATCGAGTTCCTGCTCCCATACAAGCCAGCGGCCCGCGGCCAGGGCCGGGGCAACAGCGGCTTTTATCAGGTGGACGATTATGAGGTGCAGATACTGGACTCGTTTGGCCTCGAAGGGTTGAACAACGAGTGCGGCGGCATTTACTCAAAGCGGGCCAGCGACGTAAATGCCTGTCTGCCGCCGTTGCAGTGGCAGACCTACGATGTCGATTTCACCAACGCCGTCCTAAAGGATGGCAGAAAACTCAAAAACACACTCTTGACCATCCGCCTAAACGGAATCGTCATCCATAATAACATTGAGATCGACAGCAAATGCCCCGGAAGCCGAAGAGGTCCTGAGGGCAGGCCTGGCCCAATCAGGCTTCAGGGCCACGACAACCCGCTGCAATTTCGAAACATCTGGTTCGTGGAGAAATAACCCGGCCAGGCTACAAAGCACTTTTTCCTGTTTTGCATCCCATCGCCAGAGCCCTTTGTTTTCCGTTTGCGGCTGGCCTGCTGACGACACCGGGAGCCTCAGCAGCCGGGGATGACGGGGTTGAGTTTTTTGAAAAGAAAATCCGGCCTGTTCTCATCGGGCATTGCTACAAGTGCCACTCGGCCGAGGCGGAGCAAAAGGGCAAACTCAAGGGCAAGCTGCGTCTCGACCTGCGCGAAGGCGCACGCTGGAAAGGCGAGTCGGGGCGGGTGGCGGTCGTCCCCGGCAAACCGGATGAGAGCAATCTCTATCGCGCAATCACCTACCTCGACTCGGAGTTGGTGATGCCGCCCAAGAGCCGCTTGGCCAAGTCGGTGGTCGAGGATTTCAAGCGGTGGATCGAGATGGGCGCGCCCGACCCGCGCGAAGGCCGCTTGGCCAAGGCCGAGGCCAAGCGGATCAACTTCGACGAGGCGCGGAAGTTTTGGGCGTTCCGCAAGCCAAACGAACCGACGTTGCCGAAGGTGCAAGCCAGCACTTGGCCAAGGGAGGATCTCGACTTTTTCATTCTCGCCCAGCTCGAGGCAAACCAACTTCGCCCTGCCCCCGGAGCAGCCAAGCGCACGCTTATTCGCCGCGCGACCTACGACCTGACCGGCCTCCCGCCCACGATGGAGGAGATCGCCGACTTTATCGGCGATCAATCGCCCGATGCCTTTCGCAAAGTCGTCGATCGGCTGCTGGCTTCGCCGCACTACGGCGAAAAATGGGGACGCCACTGGCTCGACGTCGCGCGTTATGCCGATAGCAACGGGCTCGACGAAAACTTGGCCTATGTCAACGCATTCCGCTACCGCAACTATGTCATTAACGCGTTCAACGAGGACAAGCCGTACGATCAGTTCGTCCGGGAACAGATCGCGGGCGACCTGCTGAAGCCGTCCGATGAAGAGCCGGAAACGGCACGGCACGCGCGCCACATCGCCACCGGCTTCCTGAGCGTTGGCGCAAAAATGCTGGCCGAGGATGACGGGCGTAAGATGGAGATGGACATCATCGACGAACAACTCGACACGCTGGGCCGCGCGTTCATGGGCATGACGCTCGGCTGCGCCCGTTGCCACGACCATAAATTCGATCCTATACCTACCCGCGACTACTACGCTCTGGCCGGCATTCTCAAGAGCACGCACACGATGGACAACCATAAGGTAGTCGCACAATGGCACGAGATCGAGATCGGCACCGCCGAACTGAGCGCCAAACAGAGCGAAATCGACAAAGCTGCCGGTGAACAAAAGAAGGCCATCCAACAATTCAAGAACGAAGCCTCAAAGGCCGTCATTGAACAGGCACGCAGCAACGCCGCCGACTACCTGATCCAGGCACTCATTCAATCCCGCTCGAATGACCGGATCGAGCACGTCCTCAATCAGGCCAAAGACAAAACGGAGGATGGCACGCCGGGGATCGTGCTGATCGAAGCAGAGACCTTCAACCGCGGTAACGGACTCCGCTCCAGCGAAGGCTACGGGGAAGGCATCGGCATCCTGATCAGCAGCGGCCCGACCAAGGTGGAGTACGACATAACCGTCACCAAGGCGGGCACCTACACGCTGCACATGCGTTACGCCGCACAGCAGGCGCGCCCGGGCAAGTTGTTCGTTAACGACAAACTGATCAACGAAAAGGCCGTCGGCAGCGTCACCGGCACGTGGTATCCCGACTCACAAACATGGCACCCTGAGGGCACTTTCCCGCTCAACACGGGGAAGAATGTTCTCAAGTTCGACTGGTCCACCCCGACGCCGCACATCGACAAATTATTGTTCATGCCAGCCGAGGCACAAGGCGTTAGTGAAATATTCAAAACCGATCACCTCCACGCCGCCTTTAGCGAGCAATGGACGAAGGCGTTGAAGCAGGCCGCGAAGGATGCCAAGTCGCCGCTCAACGAATGGGGCGCGTATCTCGATGATCCACTCAAGCCGATCGACAAAGCCGCAATCGAGGCCATTCGCGATCGGTTTGCGCAAGCCGCGGAGGACGATCCGTTGCACCAATTGCTTTACAAAAAAGATGGCCCGTTCAAGACGCCCCAGGAGGTTGAAAAACTTTTTGCCAAGGCGGATCAGGACAAGTTGAAACAGCTACAGGCCAAGCTGGGTGAAATTGAGATAACCCGTCCCGCAACACCAAAGGCGATGGCCGTCCGCGAGGGCAAGGTGCAGGACCTGAAGGTTCACCTGCGAGGCGACTACATGACTCAGGGCGAGCTGGCCCCGCGCGGTTATCTTCGAGTGATCGCCAACAAAAACGCGTCGACTCCACCGAAGGACGGTAGCGGCCGCGCCGGATTTGCGAAGTGGCTGACCGGCGATAATCCGCTCACCGCCCGAGTGATGGCCAACCGTATTTGGCTCTGGCACTTCGGGCAGGGCATCGTCCGCACGCCGGACAACTTCGGCACGCTTGGCTTGCGCCCCACGCATCCGGAATTGCTCGACTGGCTCGCACTGCGATTCGTCGAGAGCGGCTGGTCGATCAAGCAGATGCACCGCATCATCATGAATTCCGCCGTTTACCGGATGAGCACCCGTTTCAGCGAGGAAGCCTACTCGATGGATCCCGACAACAAACTTTGGTGGCGATTCAACCGCCGCCGACTCCAGGCCGAGGAGGTGCGTGACTCACTGCTCGTCGCAGGCGATTCCATCGAGTGGGGTGTCAAGGGGCAATTGATGACGTACAACCCGCGGCAGTACGTCTCACAAAATGACCACCCGTACTTTTTCGGCTCGAGCCGGACGGTTTATCTGCCGGTCATTCGCAGCGGCACCTTTGATGTGTTGCAGGCGTTTGACTTCGGCGATTCGGCCGTCATTCAGGGCCAGCGCACCAGCACGGTCGGCGCGGCGCAGGCATTGTTCATGATGAACCACGATCTCGTGGCCAAGGCCACCGAGCGCTTGGCCAAGCGGGCTGACGGCAACCCGAACCTGATCGCCGCTGCGCATCAACTTTATGCAGACGTTCTTCGCCGCGAGCCAAGCGAGCGGGAAGCCGTGCGCTCGGTGGAGTTCGTCCAACGGGCGGTTGGCCAAGCGGAGGCCGCCCCGGCCAAGGCTACCGAGCAGGCATGGCAAAGCCTTGCCCGCGTGCTGTTTTCGTCCAACGAATTCATGTTTTTGGATTGATTTTGGGGTCGCATTTATATCGAAGTAGCCTAGCCTCTTCGGCGTCCTGATTGTTGCATGAAAAGAGGAGGTTCCATATGCAGTGGATACGACGCCCCGCCGATCACCCGGCGGGAGATGCTCCGGAATTCCAGCGCCGGCTTCGGGGCGCTGGCTCTCGCGGGATTGCTTGGTGAGGAGGCCAATGCCGCCGCCGCGGTGGATCCGCTGGCACCGCGCAAGCCGCATTTCCCGGCCAAGGCCAAGCGCATCATTTTCCTGTTCATGCACGGCGGCGTTTCGCAGGTTGACTCGTTCGACTACCGCCCCGCCCTGCAGCGCGACACCGGCAAGCCTTATCCCGGCAAAAAACCGCGCATCGTATCCAGCGCAACCGGCAACCTCGTCGCCTCGCCCTACGGCTTCAAGCAGTACGGCCAATGCGGCCAATGGGCGTCGGATATCTTCCCGCACATCGCGTCGATGTCGGACGAGTTGTGCTTCATCAAGTCGATGTACGGCTCGAACTCCCGGCACGGCTCCGCTCTGCTGGAGTTGCACACCGGCTCGGACACGTTTATCCGCCCGTCGATGGGATCGTGGCTCAACTACGGGCTTGGTTTTGAGAACCAGGATTTGCCCGGCTACATCACGTTCAAGCCGACCGGGACGCACGGCGGAATGAACGCATGGTCGTCTGCGTTTCTGCCGGCGCACTATCACGGGGTGCAGATTGGCACCAAGGCGACGCCGATCGACAAGGCGAAGATTCCGTTCATCGATCGCAACGGCAAAGCGCTCTCGCATCAACGCCGCGAACTCGACCTGCTGGCGGAAATGAACCGCGAACATCTCAGCCAGCGCGGATACGACGACAAACTGGAGGCACGCATCAACTCGTTCGAGCTCGCCTTCCGCATGCAGGCAGCCGCGCCGGAGATTCAAAATATCGACAAAGAAACTGAAGCGACGAAGAAACTTTACGGCTTGGACGATCCAAAGACGCGCGACTTCGGCCGGCAATGCCTGATGGCGCGCCGCTACTCCGAGGCCGGCGTACGGTTCGTGCAGTGCAGCCAGGGTTACTGGGACGCCCACAGTGGTTTGAAGAATAATCACCGTGACATCGCCGGCAAAGTCGACAAACCAATTGCCGGGCTGCTCACCGATCTGAAGTCGCGAGGACTGCTGGAGGACACGTTGATCCTCTGGGGAACAGAGTTCGGCCGCACGCCGGTTGGTCAGGGCAGCGACGGGCGCGACCACAATCCACACGCAATGACGTTTTTCCTCGCCGGAGCTGGCGTCAAGCCGGGCATCGCATACGGCAGCACGGACGACCACGGTTACTACGCCACCGAGAACCGCGTTCACTTTCACGACCTGCAGGCGACCATCCTCCACCTATTCGGCCTCGACCACAAACGGCTGACCTACCGCTACGCCGGCCGCGACTTCCGCCTAACGGATGTTTACGGCGAAATCGTCCATGACATCCTGACTTGAGTATCGGGCGCCTGTTTTTTCGTTCAACTGACTTAAGGCTGTGGTAATTGTCGCCTCACCGACATGGCTGATCCCCGCTATAAAAAACTCGCTGAAGTCCTCACCGGTTACTCCACTCAATTGAAGAAGGGCGACACCGTCCTGTTCGATGTTACTGACACGCCCGATGCGTTTGCGATCGAGCTTGTTCGTGCCGCCCGCAAGCGCGGAGCCACCCCATTGCTCGAGACCCGCAACAGTTTTATCATCCGCGAAATGCTCATGGGCACGAATGAGGCACACGCAAAGACGGTCCGTGATGTCGAGATGAACCGCATGAGAAAATGCGATGCTTACGTCGCGGTCCGGGGCGCCAGTAATTCAACCGAGAATTCTGACATCCCGTCCGACAAGCTCTCGATGTACTCCCGCACCCTGCGGCCGGTGCTCAACTATCGCGTCAACAAAACCCGCTGGGTGGTCATCCGCTGGCCCAACGGAGCAATGGCGCAGGGCGCCGGCATGAGCACCGAGGCGTTCGAGGATTTCTTTTTCCGCGTCTGCACGATGGACTACGCCAAGATGGCAAGGGCGCAAAAGCCGCTCATCAAGCGCATGGCCAAGGCGGACAAGGTGCTTCTCAAGGGGCCGGGCACCGATCTCACGTTTAGCATCAAGGGACTCGGCGCGGTCGGCTGCGCGGGTGACCGCAATATTCCGGACGGCGAAGTCTTTTCCTGCCCTGTGAAAAAGTCGGTCAACGGCGTGATCCAGTACAACACCCCGACCCTCTACGCCGGGACGCGGTTCGAGAACGTGCGACTCGAGTTCAAGGACGGCAAGATCGTCGATGCCACCGCGAGCGATACCAAGCGACTCAACGAGATTTTCGACACCGACCCCGGCGCGCGCTATGTCGGCGAGTTCTCGCTTGGCTTCAACCCACACATCAAGGAGCCGATGTGCGACATTTTGTTCGACGAAAAGATCGCCGGCTCACTGCACTTCACGCCCGGCCAAGCGTACGAGGATTGCGACAACGGCAATCGCTCCGCCGTCCATTGGGACATGGTGCTGATCCAGCGGCCCGAGTACGGCGGGGGCGAGGTATGGTTCGACGGCGAGTTGATCCGCAGGAACGGCCAATTCGTGCCGAAAGACCTCAAGCCACTGAACCCAAATCGCCTAAAATAGCCGCACTTGGCCAAAAGCTTGGCCCCTCATCCGGCCTGCGGTCACCTTCTCCCCGGTGGGGAAGAAGGAATCCGAACGGCAACGATTGACCAAGCGCTTGGCCCCTGGTCGGTTTTTTTGGCAGAAAAGTAGTTTTATCCAAAAAATGATTGTGTCCCATGATTTTTTTGGCATAAAGCCGTTCCGCTTTCTTGTAAGCGGCTCCCCTCTCTGGGGTGAGTGAGCAGCCTTTCCACGGTTTATTGGATGAATTTCCGCCGCTTTTTACTCGCAATAACATTGTTTGTCGCCCTCCCGTTCCCGGCCCTAGCCGCGGCGGAAGATTCCGGTGCTCCTGTTACGCCCAACGCGGTGGAGTTGTTCAAGATCGGGCCGCTGCCAGTCACTAATTCCATGATCTATACTTGGATCATCATGGCAGTTATTTTCATTGTCGTCCGGATGGGCACACGGCGGATGAACGATAAGCCGTCAAAAATGCAGAATCTCATTGAGGCAGCGGTGGAAGGTCTTGAAAACATGACCGCCGGATTGCTCGAGCCCAAGGTCGTAAGATGGTGCTTCCCGATGGTAGCCACTTTTTTCCTGTTCATTGTGGTGTCCAATCTCATGGGCCTGCTACCTGGGGTGGGAAGCATCAAGTTGGGCGGCGAGCCTATTTTCCGCCCACCTACCGCGGACGCCAACAGCACCATCGCCATGGCATTGGTGTTTTTTATCATGAGCAGTTGGTGGGCGGTGAAGTACAACGGCGTTGGCGGCCTCATCAAACACCTCTTCGGTGTTAAAGGCGGCATGACAGGGTTGGTCGTCATTCCGCTATTTTTCATTTTCGTGTTCATCGGATTAATCGAGGTGATGTCAATCCTCATCCGGCCAGTGGCACTAGCCATGCGTCTTTACGGCAATATTTATGGAGGTGAAAGCGTACTAACGCTGATGCTGCACACGCAGCCACTCGGGCTGGCGGCTCTGCCGTTTTATTTCTTGGAACTGCTGGTGGCCTGTGTTCAGGCGCTGGTCTTTACGATCCTCTGCATAGCGTTCATTGGGACGCTCTGCT
The DNA here is from genome assembly GCA_002724245.1 of Planctomycetaceae bacterium. Taxonomy (GTDB): domain Bacteria; phylum Planctomycetota; class Planctomycetia; order Pirellulales; family Pirellulaceae; genus UBA9264. The sequence goes on along the minus strand of PBOG01000121.1, from coordinate 291 downwards.
CGCATCCCGAGGAGGAGGACGGACATTGAGTAAGAATTTGCGGTCGGGACCATCCGTGTGAGTGGGCGGCCGCAGCCAACAACAACAAAATAAAAAAAGGAAAAACATGGAACTATTAGCTGCATTAGAAGGCAACTTCATCCCATTCGCCGCCGGCCTGGCCGGATTGGGCGGAGCCATCGGCGTCGGCTTGGCTGGCGCCAAGGGTGCCGAGGCCGTGGGCCGCAACCCGGGCGCGTTCGGCAAGGTGTTCACCACCACACTGATCGCCATGGCGCTGGCCGAAGGTCT
>PBOG01000120.1 GCA_002724245.1 Planctomycetaceae bacterium | reverse complement strand
CGCGACTGACAAGCCGGTACCCTAATCCGATCAGATAGTCACCGACGTTAATTGCCGTAGGGGTGCCAAAGCGGCGGTGAATCGTTTCGTCACCGTAGCGAAATTGATCGTCGTCTTCGATATCGTCATGAACCAACGATGCCTTGTGGAACGTCTCGATCGACATTGCGGTGCGGCGCACCGAGTCCGAAACCCCCTCGAGGCGTTGCGGCCCATCAACTCCACAGCCGTGCCCACCCGTCAACGCATCGTATACCGCCAGAGTAATGAAGGGCCGGGAGTACTTTCCGCCTTTGGATAGAAAGTCGTAGGCGACCGCCTCAGTTGCTGCGATCGGGTCCAACCCTGCCAGACCGTCACCGTTGCATTCAGCGGCACGTTTGCCACCGCGAAGTCGAGGAGACAGACGCTCGAGTTCGTCAAATTCGAACATCTGGGAAGCCGCTCGCATCAAATGCACATACGTCTTGGTCTGGGGTGCGGCTTGCGCCGGCTGGAGATGAACCATCTCGTGTACCCACTCTTCGTCCACCGAAGTATCTCGACAATCGCTAGACAAAAGGGGCACCGCCATACACGGAATCCCGGCTAACAGAATTTTGTCAATTGCCTTTTCGAGAACGTTCAGACAAGCCACACCGACAATTGCATCGACGTAGCCACTGAGGATGATCTTGAGGACGATCGGCGAACCTTCGGCAACGAGTACCTTGTAACCCATATCCTCGGCTGCTGTCCGAAAGTCCGCGATACTGCAAGCACCGCAAGTCCGACAATCGAGGCCAAATTCATCGTAATCCGCAGGGCACCCCTCTGCGTGCTTCAGACAATGCGGCAACAGGAACAAACGACGCGATGGGTCTGTACCTGCAACCTGCTCACGCCAGAACTCTGATGCCATCACCACCATCGTCCAACCGAGCAATCCCTCCGGAAGTGCCATCGCTTCCAGAACGGTACGCGCCAAGCCCTCCATCTCATCCTTGGTCAGCGGCCGGCTCTTATCGAGCGTATCGGTTACCTCCGCACACTTGGCACGCAACTTCTCGCGGAGTTCGCGCGTTTGGGGCACATCTTTCAAGTGAGCCGTCTTGCGGCGGCGCGATTTCCGATTCTGGCCTACGGAGGAAGACTCGGCGGATTCTGCCAGGTGATCCATAGTCGTCAAGTTGGACAAAGTGACATCCTCTATGTTTTCCATCTTCAATACCACGCCGTGACCAGGTCACACTCAACAACTGGCCACCAGCGGTAGTGAAAACCGTTATTTCTCAGGAATCAACCAGGACTCAGCGGGGGACGCTGAAACTTGCCAGAACGTTCACCTTGACGGACTGCCCGCCCCAGGGCCGCTGCAGCAAATACCAACGGATACAGCCTCTCATGATACCAAAGCTTCGCGAAGTAGAAACCGATCGGGCTGTTTTGTCTGTAGGTTCCCTGCTGGACACGCACTGTCAGCCAGTTAAGGCCTTGGGAAATCACATCTTGGGGAACGCGACCGGGATCTATTAAAAGTGCCTCCAGAGCCAGAGCGGTCTCTTCGACACTGCTCGCGTTAGACGCAATCTCAGCTAGAATCACCCTGGATTTCCCTTCTGTCCGCACCGCTGCAAACGATCCCCCCCAGCCTCCATCCTGGTTCTGGGCATCGCAGAGCCACCGGATCGCCAACTGACACTGGGGGCAATCCAGGCGATCTGCCGCCTCGTACGCCAAAACAACCTTGGCGGTCCCGTACACAGGATTTTCTTCACGCGGGTGGTCCTGGTTGCCGAACCACAGGGGCAACCACGCTCCCTCACTGGTTTGTTTTCGACGCAAGAACTCAAAACCGCGTTCAACCGCTCTCTCCATCCTGGCTGCAAGCTGCGGTTCCGACGTCCAGGAATCGCGCCAGGCGAGCAATCCACGAATGGCGTGGGCTGTAAGATCGGCGCCGCTGCGGTCAAACGGTAGCGTTCCCCAACCGCGACAAAATGTCGGCCAGCCACCATCACGATTTTGAATTGATAGCAGCCACCGTACTCCAGCCATTGCCGCCACACTCGCGCGAGTTCGCTCTTCGTCCTGACAAGACGGCGCGTCCCGCCAGCAGGCGAGTGCCAGCAAGGCTCCTGGTGTATCGTCCGCGTCTGGTACCGCTCCGCTCAAGTCACTCCAACCCCAGCCACCTGGTGCGGCTCCAGTAAACGGGTGCCTGCGAAGGTGCTGGCAATCAAGCAGCCAGTCCAAGCAGGCCGTGCCCAACCTGGCAATGTCTTCACCTCCGGCGGCCAGCGCGTTCAAACTCAGCGTCGTATTCCAGGTTGCCAGGTTGGTATCGATTGGCCAACTTCCATCCGCGCGAACGGACTCAACCAAGAAACGCACACCATTTTGAACCACGGGATGCTCTGTCCTCCCAATACTTGCCAAACTCATGACCACAAAACTGGTCAACGGTGTGGCCTCCAGAAAGCCGCCGCTCTCTGGCTGCATACGTCGCAATACGCGCAGGCTGCGCCCCAATGATAACCACCGGGTGATCCGCGTTACCGGGTTCCACGGTGGTCGGTGGACGAACCGCGCTTGACCAATCGCGACCAGCGCAGGAATCGCATAACTCACCACCGGAAGTTGAACAAAACGGTACAACCCCTGTGGGAGACAAGCCAATTCAAAAGGCAACGCGGCAACTTCCTGCCAGTCCACTCTCTCTGCCAACGCACAATTAGTGAGAATAGGTACAGCAAATGTCTTGTCCCGACCATAGCGACGACGCAAACCAGCCAGGCCACCAGCTGCTTCCAGATAACGTTCACCCGCGTCCAACTGCTCGTGCAACAAACTGGCCACACCCGCTAACTGCAATGCCGAGCAGACCAGCATCGTGGTCGCAATATTAGAGTGGCTCTTGTCAGTATCCCCCCACCCACCATCCGCATTCTGTTGCTGCCGTAACCAATCGACACCGGCCGTGATGAGTGAGTCATCTGGTAACGCCTGACGTTTGTGTGACTCTCGCCTGTGAACCGACAACGCACTAATGGCAGTCGCTGTTGAGAGCGCGGAACTGGAAAGTTCGCCAACCCAGTGACCATTCTGAGTACGTTCAGCAAGCAAGTCCTGACAAACCCGCTGATGAGCCGATTGCCAGGAAGTCCAGGGGTCACTCATGAATGCCTCGAATTACGACAACTTGACGGACGGGCAACGAAAGGCGACAGCCAGAGGTCCAGGGGAGTGCATGGTCATCAAGATCAAATCTCCAGACGTGCGGGCCGGGCACCAAACCCTGGCCAGTTACGGTGGTTCGGGCACTCACAGCAATGCAACTGGAGGCCGGCCACCATCGACGTTAATTACCGCGAAATACGGCCGGCAAAGTGTAATTGTTCTTCATCGCTGCCGACCGTGTTGTGACCAGAACAATCTGCTTGTCAGGTTGCTCTGGATCAGGCCCCACAACCCAGATCAATTTCTGATCTGGATGAGACGGTGGCTTGCCAGTCGCCTGTGCAACCACCACGATCTCGGTCAACGATTCGGAGAGAGACTTGTCATTCAGGTTGATGTTACGAACTTGCTGGTTGCGGGTGATACCATCGTTTTCAAGATCCGCCCCCACGATCTGAATGCGGAAATCAAAGGGAAGATTCGGGTAGCGATCTTTCACCTCTTGACCGAGGTCCCGAATCGAAAACTCCAACGATTGCTGATCAAACGACAGATCAATTTTCGACGCCAACAGCAACTCTAGATTTTGAGGACCGGCCGACTCTGTCGCGGAATTATCCACCAGCGCCACGCCTGGCTGTGACATTAAAAACATGGTCCCACCAAACAACAGGTTGTGCGCCGCCGGCGCAGGCAGAACCCCATTGATAACCGCTTCGTCTCGCCCGACTCCAATCCGCAACTGGCGATGCAAAAATCGAACCATGCCTGGATAACGGTTGGCCACCATGCGCCAGTACGGGTGCGGCAATACTCGTGCACTATACCTTTCGATTTGGTCTGGAATTTCAGCAATCCGCTTGTGGAAATCCGCCGCCAAAGCATGGCGATCCCGGGTGCGGCCAAAAAAACGCGTTTCCAAATAGAACTGTTCCCCAAAGTGCATGCTTACCGATAACGCATCGAGTCCCTGCGGAAACAATGCGTCCAACGGCTCGCGAAGTTTGCGCGCGGGTCCAAAAAAATACTCCCGCCCGTCCCTCAATAACTCACCTGTCATCGAAAACGGTGTCGAAAACAGCGAGAAATGATGATCCGCGTCGGAAACTCTGCGCAGTTTCTCAATGGCGCCATTGGGCGGGGCCCTGCCACTAAATTCCAGCACTCCTTCGACCTCCGTTTTACCACCCATCACGAAGACACTGGCCGTCTCTTCGGGAAGGTAATAACACCATTTCGGACTCTGGTAATATGTCTGATCATGCGCCTGCTGCTGCTCGGGACCGCCCCAGCGTTGCAGGAGATCTTGAGCCTGACCGGAATCATCCAACTTCACTACAAATGCCACACGCAGCCGAAGTTCCTCTTGATGCAAAGTCATGATCAGCTGAGAAATCTCAGACCAATTGACGCCGGCATCTTGCTCCCACGATTTCCTGGCAGCGGCAAATTCAGGACCTAGTGCCTGCAAAACCCGTTGCCCCTCAGCGCTGGCCAGTAATGCCGAGGGCCGCAGCACAAAAAACAACTGAGCCCCAGGCGGTGAATACTCAAAACTGATCGGTTCACCCCAAGTCGGGGATTTCCAGAGTTGCTCTCCGTCATCCGGTACCACCTGCTGGCCATCGATCAAGCCTGCCGATAGAGCACCGCTTGATTCGCCGGGCGGCCCTGCAACACCAGTTGTCTCAGGTGCCTGCTTCACCTCCGCTTGCCCGTTCGCATCGCCCCCGCCCGTGCCCCACAACCACCAGACGCCAATGATCAACACGAGCCCGGCGAAGATCCCGGCAACAGCAATCACGCCCGGTGGTAAAGCTGGCCGGCCGCTCCGGGATGGACGACGCTGACGGCGCGCATGCCGAGCTGGTTCCACAGCAACCTCCGCTGCATCCGCAACCACGATCGCCGGTGGAGTTGACGCGACGGGCGAATCGACCGGCTGAGACGCAATCGCATCATCCACGATCACGATCTGCGGTCCAGCGGAGGGAAGCTCAGACTTGGGACTCGGTTCGGGTGCGGACCGGCTGGCCGGCGTCTTACGCACCGCCGGCGAGTACGAAGTTTGTTGTGGGCGCGGGAGCGTTTCGACGAATCTCGCGAGCGTAGGAACAGCCGGGCTATCAACCACAACAAGCTGCTCCGGCTCGAGACAGGCCGCCAACTGTTCCGCTACCGTCGCTGCGTCCTGGTAACGTACTGAGGGGTTCTTGCCCATCATAAAATTGACCACATTCTCGACGTCCTTGGGAATTCCCCGATCGAGCAGTGACTGAATGGGTGTACCGGCGTGGCGTTGCTGCTTGCTGTCAGAATCACCACCGGGAAATGGAGGCTCACCGGTCAGCAGCTCATAGAGCGAGCAACCCAACGCGTAAATATCGGTCAGTGGATTGGGGCGCAAGCCAGCCTGGCTCAGTTCCGGTGCCAGATAATCGAGCAGATGGGCGGTCTCCGCAGTACGCATCGTCGTCAGATCACAAGGCAGAGGTCGAACCCACTCACGCAAGACCAGCACGTTGCCCTGTGATGTACGAAAAAGGCAACCTGGAAACAACTCTCCGTGAGCCTGCCCTTGCAAGTGAAGTTGTGCCAATGCCAACGCCGCCAGCCGGATAATTCGACAGGCTTCCTGCGCGGGGATGGGCCCAGCCAACGGAGTTACCTCCGGGACTGCCGGCTCCGGATCCTGGGCCACCAGGAATCGATACCGCGGCAACGAAACCAGGCCGAACAAATCCTGCAGATTGGGGTGTTGGACCTCAATCTGTTCGTTGACACGTTGCTGTACCGCCAACCATTGCTGCTCGTTGCGCACCGTTTCTGGAGACAGGAAACGCAGCAGCACGGGGTGCTCCGTAGGCATGTGCTTCGCGCGAAACCAATCGGCAAGTGGCGGCTGTTTGCTCCGCGACTCAACACGATAGTCACCGTAAATAAAAGGGCCTGGACGGCCAGCCAACAGGACTTTCGCCTGATACCGGGTGATGGCCTGACGACGGATCAACCAATCGGCTAATCCCTTTGGAGTAGTGCGTTGCGCGGATGTGGCCTCGTCCTGAAATGTTGCGACCAGTTCCTCAGCTTGCTGCTGATCCAGCAGCCGACTAGCGACGGCATGTCTCCAGAATTCGGCAATTGTGACGCTCATGACGCCTCGCCATTCCTAAACCACGGTGTCGATTCTCAGACCACCGAGCTGGTACCCTACACCCATTATTCTATCCCACCTCCACGTCACTAGGGAAAGGGTGCCCGATACTATGGACTACGTTTGCCCGCACCCACTCGGCACCAGTTAGGCAACAGAACAGGTATGCCACCACAAAACCCAGTCCGGCCACGACATGGCAAAAAAAAACCCTGAGCAAAAGCTCAGGGTAAAAAACCCGGCAATACCTACTTTCACGCTTTTGGCACTATCATCGGCTCGCAGTGCTTAACTACTGTGTTCGGGATGGGAACAGGTGTGGCCACT
>PBOG01000119.1 GCA_002724245.1 Planctomycetaceae bacterium | reverse complement strand
TGCACGCCGTGACCATAGCCCTGGATTACACTGGGTGTTGACCGGCTACGACAATCAAGCCGCCGGCGTCTCGCTCGAAAAGGTCAATCGGCTTCCCTCCGCGGGCGCCGTCGTGGCACATCGACTTGGGGCCACCGCCTCCGCAGGGCTACCCAATTTCGTAGCGCTCCCGAATGACCGGCAACTCCGCAATCGCTTCCGTTACACGCTTCCGCGCTACTCACCGACCTCCAACAGCGAGGCATGCTTGACGAAGTGCTGGTGCTGATGCTGGGGGAGAAGGGAACCACACCCCGGGTCAACAAAGAGTTTGGCCGCGATCATTGGCCTGACGTGTACTTGCTGATGATCGCTGGCGGTGGCTTGGACCGTGGGCAGGTACTGGGCTCCTCAACGCGACATTCCGAAACGCCACGTGACCGGCCCGTGCATTATCACGAGATTCTGGCTACGCTGTACCATCAACTTGTCATCGCCCCTGATCACGTGGTCGCAGACGGGCTTGGCCGGCCCATCCGCATCATGCCCGAAGCAGAACCCTTCCATGAATAGTTGGCGCAACCACTCCAGCGGTACCAATGGCCGCGATAACGCACAGGTTCCTGGTTCTCGTAGACGACGAACCAGGCGTTTCAGCAGGCTGACGATCGCTCTGCTGCTGGTCCTCGGCCTCTCCATCCCCACCGTTGTCGAAGGCAACTCCGCGGAGCGGCCACCCGAACCTGCTCCCCAGCGGGGCCCCCAACCGACACTGCAATCCGTCACACGGCCAGGTCCCTATCGGGTCAAACGCTATCGCGAAAAGGACGGCTTGCGAAACGGCCCTCGCTACCGCGGCGCGACGGTCTATTATCCAGTGGACGGTCCGGATCCCCTCGCCAGCATTGTGATCGTACCGGGTTACATCAGCCCGGAACGCTCGATCCGCGCCTGGGGCCCCTTTTATGCGTCCCACGGTATCGTCGCCATGACGATCGGCACCAACCGACCCCAGGATGACCCCGCCGCTCGCCGCCGCGCACTGCTCGACGCAATGACCACCCTTAAGCTCGAGAACCGCCGCGACAAATCCCCCTTGAAAGGGCGTCTGGCGGTAACACGTTTCGCAGTCAGCGGCTGGTCGATGGGCGGCGGTGGCGCCCTGGAGGCGGCGACTCGGGCACCGCAGCTCAAGGCCATTGTCGCGTTGTGTCCGTGGAACCCCTACCAGACCTTTTCCCACCGCGTGCCGGTCCTCTTCCTGGCTGGCCAGCGGGATCGGCTGGCACCGGTTTCTGGCAACGCGCTGCGGCACTATGACAAAACGCCTGCGTCTACCCCTAAGTTACTCTTCGAAGTCCGGAACGAAGGCCATTGGATCGCCAATGCTCCTCAGGGGGGTGATGGCGCCATCGGGCGCGTGGCGCTGAGCTGGCTGAAAGTCTACCTCGAAGATGACCTGCGTTACCGACCCTTCCTCCGCCAACGACCCGCCTGCGCCAGTCGGTATCGCAGCAACCTGCCCTCGGTCGTATCGCCCGACGCCAGCTCGGCCACAGGCAAAATCCGCCGCACCGACGTCACTCACACCCGGGCTCCCGCCACACCTCTACCGTCAGCCACACTAAAACCATGAAACCAGCAATTCATCGCCGCACGTTTGTCTCCTCAACTATGGCGGCCGCCGCCTCTGCCGCCACACTCGGCGCGTCGGTTGACGCACGACCTGCAGACACACGCCGCGCCATTCCCCCGGTGCGCTCATGGAATCCCAAAGACGACTCCTTTACCCCCTACTTCCCCTACGGCTGGTACTCGTTCGGACCGTATGCTCGGGTCAAGGAGATCGCTGCCAATGGCGCCAACACGGTCCTCTACGCCGGCATGGGGAAACATGATTGGCAGCGGGCTGACACCTTGAAACAGATGGATCTGGCGGAGGAACTAGGAGTCAAAATCATCGTTGGCTTGCACGGCTCCGTCGCCGGCAGGGTCTACATCGACCGGCCCGACACCCACAGTGTGATCCCCCACTATGTCAACACGTTTAATGACCATCCCGCCATGCTCGGTTGGCAACTGGGCGACGAATTCTCCGCCGAAGCCGCACCCCGGATCAACGATACCGTCAAACTGCTGCGAAAACTCGGCTCCAAACACCAGACATGGCAAGTGCACCCACATACCTGGAGTCACCGAGATGTGCGCACCTTGATGTCCGCCACCGATGTCTGTTCCTACGACGGGTACACCTATCTTGATGGACTGCCGAAGTTTTCGACACACGCGTCGGCTCGCGTCCTGGCATGGCAACAAGGCAAGGTTGACCTGATCCGGCAGGCCGGCTGGTCGGGAAATGTGAATGTCACACAAGCTGTAGGCTGCAAGTGCGGCGACGCACCCTTCCGGTTCCCTACGCCCCAGGAGTATCGCTGGAACGTCTTTTCCGCGATCGCCTCGACCGGCGCACGCGGCACGATGAACTGGATCTACGCCTATTCGGGTGGTTTTTACGCCGACGACCCGGACCGGTTCTTCGCCTTTCGTGATGACACCGTCAAACCTGTCAACCGCGAACAGCAGATGATTGCGCGGGCCATGGAAACCGGCTACGACGTCGGCCAAGTGGAGACCAATCTCGATCTCCCTACAGAAACTGAAATACCCCCGGCCACGGGCCCCTACACCAAATTCAATAAAGTGGGCCGACTCCTGCTGCACGATGCCAAAGCGCGGCAATATTATCTCATCGTCACCAACAACGAGGCCACCGAGCACACTTTGCGTCTGACCTTGACTGATCTGCCAGCGCGTCTGCGTTCCAACAAGGTGCACATACCACACGAGGAGAGACAGCTCCAGCTCGAGCCCGCCGAAGCCGGCCGCTATTTCCTCAACGATCGGCTCCCCGCACACGCGGTCGTGATTTACGTCTTGTCATAGCATCTGCGCTGCCTGCACATAGCCAGCCTGTCTCACAAGGACAACATGCACCGCGCTCGCCATCCAGCCCGCGACGACCATGGTCCGAGCCATGTCTTACTTCACATTTCGCGTCGCCGCAGCCGTGACACCCATCGGCGGCGCCCGGCAGTGGCTCCCCCACTTAGGGCAATCAATCGAAATGGCTGGCCAGCGGCACCGCGCCCCGCAACCTTTTCCCCAGCGTGACCTGGCAACCGCGCCGCCCCGCCACACAACCAGCCGGTCTTAGCTAACCGAGCGTGAATTCCGGCAACTGGACAATCTGCCCCCCCTGTTCGGCCGACTGGTGTGCACAGATGCCGACGCAGGTCCAGTTCGCACTGGTCACGGCGTTTGGCCAGGGATCGCGATCTTCGCTGAGTGCGGTGAGGAATTCATTGACGAGATGCGGGTGCGACCCACCATGCCCGCCTCCCTGAATAAAGGAAAGGTGCTCTGCGTCGTGGATTTCTTGGGGCAACGTAAACCGCTGGATCTGCTCCGGCAGAAGATGCGCGTAGTCAGGAACTTCGACTTTCTCGGGAATTTCTGGCTCAGGCTTCTTGGCTGTGTGGATCACGTGCGGTTCATTCTCCACAAGTGTCCATTCAAAGCTCTTTTTGGTGCCATACACGTCAACGCTCTCGCGATATTGCCGTGCCACGTCATACAAGAACCGCCAGATGTGGGCTGTCAGATCACTATCTTTGACCTTGATGTGACACGTCTCCACCGCAAAGCGGTTGCCCGATTTCTCAGCGATATCGTCGCGGACGGTTCCCGAGCCGAAACAGCTCACGTACTCCGCCAAACCGTCCACCAGGCCCAGGCAGGGACTGACCACGTGGGTGGCGTAGTGCATCGGGATCATCCGTTCCCAATACTCAGGCCAACCGTCCATATCCTGCGGATGCGAGGCGGCCAGATGCTGAATCTTGCCCAACTCGCCCTTGGTATACATCTCCTTGATGAACAAAAACTCCCGGCTATAGACCACCGTTTCCGCCATCATGTATTTCAAGCCAGTTTGCTGCACCTTTTCAACAATCTGCCGGCATTCATCAATGGTGGTCGCCATGGGAACCGTGCACATGACGTGCTTCCCCGCATCGAGCGCTTGCAGCGACATCCGCGCATGGTCCGCAATCGGGGAGTTAATGTGGACGTAATCAATATCAGGATTCGCCAACACCTCTTCATACTTGGTATACCGGCCGTCGATACCGAAGCGGTCTCCCGCCTTGTTCATTTCCGCTTCATTTCGTCTGCAGATGGCGGCAACCTCGGCCTGGGGGTGGGCCTGATAAATCGGTATAAATTCCGCCCCAAATCCCAAACCGATCATGGCCACTTTGTATTGTTTATCCGACATACCGTTCTCCAGGTTAACAGGCGCACCCGTGGGTACCCGGTGCGCTGACATGTTATGGAATCAAGTTGCCGACCTGCGGTTCGCGGCGCGACCCCTGTGTTGTAAAGCAGAGCCCCCTCGGCATCCAGTAGGGCACCAGTACGTGTCGTCCGTTGGCCCGCGCAGCCCATTTCAGCGAACACTGTGGCCAGAAGAAACACGCCTTTCGCAGAGGGCCTATACTATGGTCAACGAACCTCGGTCCCGCCGCCACAACAACGAGGCTACCGCGTGCTTCAGCGACTCTCCGTTTTACATGCTTTCCGTGCCTGGCTCCTGTCCGGTTTGTTCGCATCGACTCTGACCGCGGAAACGGTTCTCGTCTTCGGCCCGGAACACCCGGCACCACGCGTCACCGCCGCCAGCGTGCCCCTTGCGCAGGATGCGGCACGCGACCTCTGCCAGTACCTTTCGCGCGTCAGCGGGCAGAAGATCCAGCTCGCCGCCACCTCAGATTCGGCAGCGTTTACCATCCATGTGGGTCGAGATGGTTTTGTGGCCCAGCACGCACCGCAGATTGCGTCCCTCCGCGGTGATGGCTATTTGATCCAGACACTTCAGCGGAACGGCAACTGGCACCTGATCCTGGCGGGTCGACTCGAACGTTCTGCCCAATGGGCCGTCGAACGTTTCCTGCACGACTTCTGTGGCGTGCGTTGGCTGTTCCCCGACCCGATTCACGGCGAAGTGGTGCCTCAGCGAGACACCTTGTCACTGCCATCCGACCTCGCCAGACGCCACGAACCAGACTACCTCAGCCGCTCCAACTGCAGCATGTACTACTTCTCCCCTGCCCGTAAACTTCTTCGTCTGGGCCCACACGGCGACGGGTATGGGGGACACGCCATTCAATACATGTTCAGTGCCCCGCAGTTCAAGGAACATCCGGAATGGTTCGCGCATTTCAAGGGCAAACGGCAGTGGTGGAGCTACGGAAACGGTTGGCAAATCTGTACCACCAATCCCGGAACCGTGGAACGAGCTGTCGAATACATCGACGCATTCTTCGAGAGCCGTCCCGACGCCGCCGTCGTCTCGATTGGCCAGAATGACGGCAACGGGTGGTGCGAGTGCCAGCAATGTACGGAGTTTATCAACTCCTTTTCACCAGCCTACACCCTGTCCGAACGCTGGTTCCACTGGGTCAACCAGGTGGCCGCACAAGTACGCGTCCGACACCCTGGCAAGTGGGTCGAGGCAATGGCCTACGCAAACACCTCCGCTCCGCCACGGTTTCAGCTTCTTCCCAACGTCGCGATTACAAAGACGTTCGTCCTGGAAAATGAATTTCAACAGGCCGAACAATGGAAAACCATCTGCAAGTCTGTGAATCTGTACTCCTACATGTACGGCGCATCGTTCCTCGGCTTCCGCCACTACCCACACGCCGCGCAGGATTTCCTCAAATGGGGCCACGAGGAACTCGGTGCGCTGGCTCACGTTACCGAGTGTGCCGGCGACTGGCCGTTCGACGGCCCGAAGTACTATTATCTGCAAGCCCTGCAATGGGACGTGAACGCGGATGTAGATCAAATCATGGACGAGTTCTGCCTGGCTTCTTATGGAGCAGCCGCAGTGCCCATGCGCCGTTTCTGGGATCGGCTCGAAGAAGTCTATCAACGCAGAAAAGTCGGCCCCTATCGGGGTGATCACAAAGACTGGCTTTTTTACCAGTGGGTCGCCTGGTCCAATAGTTCCTATGTGCAACCGAATGATGAATTTCGCGAGTACACCGCCAGCGACATTCAGTTCCTGGAAGGTTGTGTTCACGAAGCGCAAACTCTGGTCACGCATGAAGACGCGGCAGTCCGCTTTCGACTTCAACGTCTCGCTGAAGCCTGGACGTTCCAGCGCACTCTGTTGACCAGCTTTGTCGAATTCTACCCCTCACCTTTGAAGTCCACCGTTGCAGACGCCCAGCAGGAGACCGAAACCGCTGCGTTGGCACATCGCATTGCGCTCGTTCGCGCGGAGCGGTCGGCAGCCATTGCACAAATGCGATCCTATCCCCACATCAACCCTCGCCTGAGCTCACCTGCCTTCTGGTCCTGGGCCTCCGCGGTATCCCTGTTCAGCCACGAAGAAACATTACTGGACACGTTATGCAACGCCATCACCAGCTACCAGCTCGGCACCCGCGGAGCGAAGTCCTGCCAGGCCTACTGGGGTCGGTTCCAACCCACTGACCCGCTGTTTCCTTACGCGCAAAGCCAACTGACACTCCTGCGCAATACCAAACAAGCCAATTTCCTGAAAAACGGTGGTTTTGAAGATGAAAGCCTGGAAGGCTGGGAAGTCGAAACGGGGGCAATCGAAGTCCGCACTGGCGCCGCCAGATCCGGCAGCCACGGTGCCGCCAGTATTAGGCCTGGCCCCGCGACGCTCTCTCAATCGGTGCCGGTTTCTCCGTTTGAGCGTTACCGTTTGTCCGGCTGGTTTCAAATGACCAGCGCACCACCCGACACCGCGGTGCCCCCCGAAGCCACGGTTGCTTTTTTCGATGGTTCGCAACAGATTTATTCGCCCCCTGTCCGGATCCTGGCTAACACGCTCGAGCCAGCAGCTGGCTGGGTGAAACTGCAAACGACGCTTTCGGTGCCTGCGCATGCGGACAGCGCACGCATTCGACTAAAGCACAGCTACCAGGGAACAACACAATGGGACGATGTGCGTTTTGAACGACTGCTGGCCGGACCAGAAATCACACCGGGATCTGTCACCGATGATTTTACGGGTCCGCACATCGACACGGCCCAGTGGGTACGGATGCCGGGGCAGGGGGGGGAACACGCCCCGGTGCTGCGGAACGGCTGGTTGGCATGGAGCGACAACACCTACGCCATCTCCACCTTGGCCCGTTTCAACGGTCTTCTCCAGCCCAGCACTGGACAACGCTATCGATTACGTTTTCATATCAGAGCGGCGACAGCAGATTCCACTAGTAAGGGACGCAGCGCTGGCCTGAGCATCGGCAACTTTGGGCAACCCACCACACGCCTTTTGTGGTACCTCTACTTCAGTTCACCTGCCAGGCCCAAGCCGATGCTATCCGTATTCGCTGACCAATCCGGGCAGCGAGTCTTTGCCAACTCCTGGAACATGCCACATCTGGAAAATCGTGGCACCGACCTCTGGTGCAGTATGTATTTCGATCAGCAAGAGGTGGCCATTTACATCGCAGAGGGCGCCTATCAGGATACCCCCGATACGTTCGTCTGCCGTTACCAACACCACCTGTCGAATTTGGCTGCCAATGGATCCCCCTATTTGACGCTCTACAAAGGCGATTACCAGCTCGATGAGATCAGCCTTACGAGCGGTCCACACAAGGCACCGTGACGCGGCGCCGCGGAGGGGATCTACCAGCCTCCAGCCGAGGGCATTGCGTCAACCATCGTGACGCCCCAAGATGTATGCACGTCACGAGCTGGCCCGTCGCACTCGGGGCCACGTTACCACGTCCATTGCTCTACGGATTCCCGGGTGACCACCAAACTCTACAAAAACAGCCGCGTTTACGATTTTTTCATGAAACG
>PBOG01000118.1 GCA_002724245.1 Planctomycetaceae bacterium | reverse complement strand
GGGATCGAAGGTCTTCGGATCTTCGATCCCCTTTTGTTTTGGTTGCTGCCCGCTTCCCGGATGAAAACCGGAAAACTTCGGAAAGGGCTGTCCGCTCGGAATCACTTTCGGGGATCTCCGTGTAGCGGACACGTGGCGTGTCTTACAGGACTCTTGATACGCGTGGCGGTAATGAACCGTGGCGGTGGCAAGGGGCCTGGGAAAGTTGTTGGTCGTTCTGTTGGAACCAGAAAGGAGGCAAGCAGGACCGTCATGAGACGGTCCACCCCATTGTGACCGTCTGCTCTGTGTGACACAGAGCTCTGTCGGTGCGTACAGCCTCCCACGCATCAACATCCTGGTTCGGGAGGCACTACTTGAGAAAGGAGCCCGGAAGCTCTTTCGGGATGTTTACCAGTCACCAGTACGGTGACGATCTCGTGAGGTGGATCGGCTCGCAAACCCAATTGGAGAAATAGTCATGAAGAACGGAAGAACTAATGTCGACGTCGTACGGGCCTGGAAAGATCTTGCTTATCGAGCAACGCTCAGCTCCGAAGAGCTGGCGGCTATTCCGGCGAGCCCCGTTGGCCTGTCCGAGCTTGATCCGGACGTACTCGGAGAAGTCGCTGGCGGACGGATGGTCTTCACCGAGGAATACAACCGCTCGTGCTTGACCCACTGCGGCGGCATGAATGGCGTGTCCCGCCGGAAGCACAGGCGGTCGGTTGGAAGGCTGGTTCGTTAGTCATTTTTGGGGGGGATCGAAGATCTTGTGGTCTTCGATCCCCTTCTTATCCGCTGTTTCTGGATCTGAAACAAGGAGTGAAATCACATGAAGAACGCAAGAACCAATGTCGACGTCGTGCGGGCCTGGAAAGACCCCGCTTATCGAGCAACGCTCAGTTGCGAAGAATTGGCGGGTATTCCGGAAAGCCCTGTTGGCATGTCCGAGCTTGATCCCCAGAAACTCGCAGAAGTGTTCGGGGGAATAGGGAAGTACACGTGGTGGTTCAGTGGCTGCCGCATTTCCAATGCGGAGGGTGCAGAATGTCCTTGTGTTCCCAAGGCGGCTCGGAGAACGCCATTCAAGTCGGTGTTCAGGTAAGCCGGGGTTTTTTGGGGGTCGAAGGTCTTTTGATCTTCGACCCCCTTTTTCGTTCCCTGGTTCCTGTGACTTGCCCTTGCAGTTGATAGCAGCTTTCTGGTGCGCGCGTTGTCAATGTCGCAGCCGCACCCCAGCAATGTCTTGATGAAGTCATCGTCGAGTCGCTCGATCGAAACGGCAAGCTCGCCGGTCTGCGTCCAATTCCCGCGAGGAATCCACGGATCCTGGATGAGCAGGCAGAAATCAGCTGAATCAGCTGAAAATGATTGTCCGCTCGGAGCCACTTTCGGGGATCTCCGTCTAGCGGACACGTGGCGTGTCGCACAGGTCTTCCCTGATCCTTGCTCCGAACGAAAAGCGAATTCCGATGAAATCAGCACGATTCAATTCCACTCGCTGGTATGCGGCCACATCGTTGAAAGAACGAAGTGCCAATCTCAACCGATCAGACACCGGACAGCATTACTGCAACGGTGACCAGGAGGTTTCCTTTCATGAGCAGAAATGGAAGGAACAGGCGCCCTTTGAACAATCAGCGGTTCTCGAGCGGCGATTGGCCGTGGACAACTTGTCCTCAAGTGAGTTCTCGCAGTTGTTGGCTGAGCCCCTGGTGCAACTGCAGGAACGTCTTGGTTCGGAGCCGGAATGGTTGACCCGAGTTCGAGAGTCTTTTCGAACAGCAGAGCAGAGCGATAGTGACTGGACCGAACAGGAGGTCGTCTTCGATGACGTGTCAGGATTCCTTTACGCGATCAAGCCGTTGATGAAAGAGTCCTTTTCGAGGCTTGTGGAAGGAATCGAGCAGTTGGCCGAAAGTTACGAACACCTACCCTTCGATCCTGAAACCGTCGGGGAGCTTCTGTGGAACTACCTGCCGAATCGTCTGACGAACATGTTGTTCCGCTCTTTCATTCTCGAGTTGAACGCAAAACGGCTGCAAGGTGAACTGGCGGGCGAGACACCACAAGAACGTTTCAGGTTGTTTGTTCAACAGCTGCAAGATCCGGTATTCGCCGAGAGCCTGCTGGTCGACTATCCGGTTCTTGTGCGGCAGGTTCTGGAGAAACTGGACCAAGCTGTCGACACGGGTCTCGAGTTCCTGGAACAGCTCTGCCGTGACTACACCGAATTGTGTGAGAAGTTCTCTCCTGACGAAAATCCGGGACTCCTTCGTGACCTGTCAGACGACGTCGGCGACAGTCACCAGGGAGGTCGATTTGTTCGTATCGCCGAATTCGAGTCCGGATTACGAATCGTCTACAAGCCGCGTTCGTTGGCTACGGACGTCCACCTTCAGCAATTCTTGTTGTGGCTCAACGAACATGGTGCATCACCCCGATTTCAAACCACTAACGTGCTGGACCTGGATGATCACGGTTGGGTTGAGTTCGTCGAACAGCGTGCGTGCCAGGATCGCGGTGCTGTTTCGAGGTTCTACGAGCGGATTGGCGGCTACCTGGCCATCTTGTACGTGTTGCGGGCTACGGACTTTCACCACGAGAATATCATCGCCCATGGCGAACATCCGGTCCTGATCGATCTGGAGTCCCTTTTCAATCCACTCGAATTGCCATCGAACTGCGGCGGCAATTCCACCGATGCGACGAGCCTGGCCGATGGCTTGCTTAATGACTCGGTGCTTCGGGTCGGCTTGTTGCCCGCGAGATATTGGTCAAACGCCGAGTCTCACGGAATTGACTTCAGTGGACTGGGTGGAACGGCAGGCCAAGTCGCACCCGACAAGGTACATCTTCCAGTCGACGCGGGAACGGACAACATCAAAGTTGTTCCCACAAGTGTCGAGATGCGAGTTTCGAAGAACCTCCCCAGTTTGAAGGGCGAAAGCATCAGTGTGCCGGAATTCCGCGAGGAAATTGTCAGTGGATTTCGGAACACGTATCGCCTTCTACAACAGCAACGCGACTCCCTGCTGAGTGAGGACGGTCCCCTGGCGGAGTTCGCTGAAGACACCATTCGTGTGATCCTGCGAAGCACCAGGACCTATGGCCACTTGCTGTCAGGGAGCCACCATCCGGACTTGCTCCGCGATGGGCTGGATCGTGATCGGTTCTTTGACCAACTCTGGATTGGCCATGAGGGTCTGCGCGGCATGGACTTCATCTTCTCCGCAGAACGTGACGACCTGTGGCGAGAAGACATCCCCTACTTCAAGACACGGGTCGACTCGCACGATATGTGGTCGGCATCGGGAGAACGCTCGGCGGGCTATTTTGAACGATCGGGGTACGAGCTGGTGCGTGACCAGCTTGCAGCCCTGGACGAAGTGGATCTCGAACGACAGACCTGGTTTGTCGAAGCATCTCTCAACGTACTGGCACACTCACACACGGGTCAAAAGGGAGATCATGTGGCCCCGACTAGGGCCGTGGAGAGTGCCTGTTCTCCGGAAGAGCTCATTGAGGCTTCAGAGCGAATTGGTCAGCGTCTCTGTGCGACGGCGTTGAGAGGTGACGACGATGCCAGTTGGATTGGTCTTGAACTGGCCAACGACAAAGAGTGGGCACTGTCTACACTCTCTCTCGATCTCTACGACGGCATGCCGGGTGTCGCTCTGTACCTGGGGTATTTAGGCCATCTAACAGGTAAAGAACGCTATACCGAGTTCGCCCGCCTGGCCGTTTCGACGATCAAGAAACAATGCCGAGAACTGGCGACTGACGAGCGGTCAATTGGCGCTTTCGACGGTTGGAGCGGCGTTATCTACACGCTGACGCACCTGGGGACGTTGTGGCAGGATCCGTCACTCCTGGAATTGGCAGTGGAGCTGATTGACAGGATTCCCCCGCTAATCCAACACGACGATGCAAGTGACATCATCAGTGGAGCAGCCGGTGCAATTCTCAGTCTACTAGGCGTCCACCGGCTCGCCGCGACTTCCAAGGCCCTGCCGACGGCAGTGTCCTGTGGTGACCATCTTCTGGAAGTTCTGGAGGCACGGTTACCGGGTTCCGATGGTCGATCTGGCCGCGGCTCAAAGCCCTTGTTGTCTGGTTTCTCGCACGGGGCAGCGGGCATGGCGTTGGCCTTGTTTGAACTGGCCGAGGCTGGTGGTGATCGAAGGTACAGCCAAATGGCACTTCGTGCGGTGGAATACGAGCGACAGTTGTTTCGCAGTGAAGTTGGAAACTGGCTGGACCTACGAGACTGCGCGCAAGTCAATGACCTGCGGGCAACCGACGGCGAGCAGAACCAATTCGAATGTACCTGGTGCCACGGCGCTGCCGGCATCGGCCTGGCCCGTCTCTTGACGTTGCCTCATCTGGATGAACCCGCTGTCCGGCACGAGATTGACGTCGCCCTGGCAACAACGATCCACGATGGATTCCATTACAACCACTCGCTCTGTCACGGTGATCTGGGAAACCTGGAGACATTCTTGCTGGCTGCTGAAGTGCTCGATGATTCGTCCGTAAAGACTCAAAGTGCCACGTTGGCTGCCAGCATCCTTGAGAGCATTCGGGAGCATGGCCCTCGCTGTGGGATTCCACTCGACGTCGAAACCCCCGGGTTCATGACCGGAATGGCAGGGATTGGCTATGGGCTGTTGCGATCGGCAGCACCCGACAGAATTCCGTCGGTACTCGCCCTTCAGCCGCCGAGAGAGACAAGGTGACCACGCAGGTAATCCAACCCATCAGCATCCGATGCACCACCTGACCCGGAACCATGTCATGTCCCAGCGATATACGTCAGTGCGACAAAATGACGAGAACAATTGCGGTGCTGCGTCGCTGGCAGGCGCACCCCCAGCAATATCTTGATGAAGTCATCGTCAAGTCGCTCGTTCGACACGGCAAGCTCGCCGGTCTGCGTCCAATTCGGGCGAGGACTCCACGGATTCCGGATGAGCGGACAATCATTTTCAGCTGAATCAGCGGAATCAGCTGAAAATGATTGTCCGCTCGGAGCCACTTTCGGGGATCTCCCTTTAGCGGACACGTGGCGTGTCACACAGGCCTTCCCTGTTCTGTCGGTACTCGCCCTTCAGCCGCCGAGAGAGCCGAGTCAACCACGCTGTTTATCCAACCCACTGGCATCCGACACACCACCCAATCCGGAACCATGTCATGTTCAAGCGATATACATCAGTCCGACAAAGTGACGAGAACGATTGCGGTGCCGCCGCGCTGGCAGCCATCGCGCTACACCACCGGATTCCGGTTGTTTTGCAGAAGTTGCGCGAGCTAACGGGTACAGAGCAAGCAGGGACAAATCTCAAGGGACTGGCCGACGCCGCTGAGAGCCTTGGACTGTCATCCCAGGCAGTCCAGGGACCCTACGAGGCTCTGTCCCAGGTACCGCTGCCGGCCATCGCTCACACGACCAACGACGAGGGCGAAGGGCACTTTGTCGTGCTCCACCGTGTCCGCCCTGGTTCCGTCATCGTGGCCGACCCAGCCAGTGGCGTAAGGAAACTCTCCCGCGAGGAATTTTGTCAGTGTTGGACCGGAAACCTGTTGTTGATGACGCTGCGGACCACGCCTCCGTCGCCCCGGATCGGGGATGCACCGATTCGACCGCTGTACCGATTCCTGGGACTGCTCCGCGGTCATCGACCGTTGCTGGCGGAGGCGATTTGTTGCGCCCTCCTCATGATGCTCCTTGGACTCTGCAGCTCCTATTTCATTCAGCACCTGGTCGACTCGGTGCTTGTCCGCAACGAGGTCCGATTACTCAATCTGCTGGGAACCGGAATGCTGTGTGTTGTCGCTTTCAAGGTGTTGTTCGGAATCGTGCGTCAGTACCTGCTGGCTCATGTGGGCAGGAAAGTGGACCTGGCTCTTATTTCAGATTACACGCGTCACATCCTGCGACTGCCGATGCAGTTCTTCGAGATGCGGCAGGTCGGTGACATTCACTCGCGGATCGACGATGCCGACAGCGTCCGTGAGGCGATTAGCGGTACGACACTGACCGTCGTGGTCGACGGAATCCTGGTGGTGAGTTCAGTGGCCGTGCTCTGGATGTACGACGGCCCCCTGGCGCTCGTCGCCACGGCATTTGTCCCACTGCTGGCGATTGGCGCCCTGGCCCACCATCCGGCCGCGAAACGGCGATCCCGTGACGCCATGGTGGACGGGGCCAGTCACTCCGCCCAAATCCTCGAAGACATTTCGGGGGTTGAGGCGGTGAAGGCCTTTGGGGCAGAGGAAGCGCGTTCAGAAGAAGGTGACAATCGTCTGGTGAAACTGGTTCAGTCGGTCTTCTCCCTGGAAAAGCTGTCGATCAGCATGGAGAGCATTGGCACGTTGGTGACGGGGACCGCAGGAATTGTCGTCCTGTGGTATGGCGGTTATCGCGTGATGGCCGGTGCGTTGTCGATTGGCCAGTTGATGTTCTTCTTTACGCTGCTGGGAAACCTGCTCGGTCCCATCGAGAGACTCGCATCGATCAACCTCAGCATCCAGGGTGCCCTGGTGGCTGTCGATCGACTGTACGAGATCATGGACATGGAGACCGAGCAGTTGCACGGCAACAATAAAGTCCGCTGTGACGGCGTCCGCGACGCGATTGAACTCCAGGACGTGTCCTTCAAGTACGGGTGCCGCGACAACGTCCTGGAAAACCTCAACATCCGCATCCCGGGCGGGTCGACGGTGGCCATTGTCGGGGAAAGCGGATCGGGCAAGTCGACATTACTGAAACTGCTGATGCGGTTTTACGATCCGACCGACGGGCGGATCCTGATCGATGGCCTGGATGTCCGGGACCTCGAACTGGCTTCACTGCGATCGCAGGTTGGCGTCGTTTCCCAGGAACCCTTCATTTTCAACGGGACAATCCACAAGAACATCGTCATGGGGCGTCCCGCGGCAAGCATGGCCGAGGTCGTTGAGGCGGCCCGGATTGCGGGGATTGACCAGTTCATCTCGGAACTGCCCGAGCGGTATGAAACTGTCATCGGCGAGCGCGGATCCAATCTCTCGGGCGGACAACGACAGCGATTGGCCATTGCCCGGGCGTTGTTGCGAAAACCCGAAATCCTGATCTTCGACGAAGCCACCAGCCACCTGGATACGACCACCGAGCGGGCGATCCAGCAAAGCCTGTCAACGACTCTTGCAGACAAGACGGTGATCCTGGTCGCTCATCGGCTGAGCACCATCAAGCAGGCCGACAGGATCTTCGTCATGGAGGCAGGACGGATTATTGAGGAAGGGACTCATGACGAGCTGATCTTGCAGGGACAACGATACTGGAAACTGTGGCAAGCACAGACGGACCATAAACAGAATGGCACGGCATCCCGGGTCTCAATCGATTTGAAGAACGGGATGACAATGGCCACCTCTAACCTGGAAGCATGAACGATGAATCACCATACGATTATTGATCTGACCGACTGTACCGAATGCCGACAGATCCTGGAGGCGCGGCCACCTCGGATCGTCCATGGCACCGCCATCGTGTTGGCCGCCCTGGTGGGCACCGCTCTCGTGTGGTCGGCAATGACGAAACCAAAACTGGTTGTACGGGCTACCGGTCGCGTGCGACCGATGATGCGCTCCAACCCGTCCTCCAGTGACGTGAGCGAGGAAACCCGAGTCATCTCCGCGACGGGAGGACAGATCAGAGAGATTCACTTCCAGGAAGGAAGTACCGTGGAACAGGGCACGGTCCTGGTTGAACTGGATACCAAGCAACTCGACAACAAGATTGCCATGTGGTCGCGAACCATACAGACCGGTGAAGAGGAACTGGCCAAGCTGGACAATCTTGGGCAACTGTTGCGTCGACAGTACGAGACAGCCAGGGCGAAGTCGGAGGCGGAAGTTGCCCAGGCGACAGAGGAGTCACAACGTGCGAAGCAACAGCAGGCTTCGGAGATACAGTTGATTCAACTCGAAAAGGAACTCGCCAAAGACCGGGCGGCGCGATCTCAAAAACTGTTCGACAAGAACGTGACGACCAAGCGCGAGCTGGTCGAGGTGAAATTCCGCGTCCGCGAAGCGGAACAAAAACTCGCCAAGGCGAGTGTTCCGCTGGACCAGAGACGGGTCGAGGTGTTCCGCCAGGCTCTCCGGCTGGTGAGTGAAGACTACAACGTGAAACAGGAAGAACTGGAGTTGAAGCGAGTGAAGAAGAAAGGTGAGATCAACTCCGCCCGAAAGGAACTGGCCAACCTGGAGTTCGAGCGGAAAAAAGCGGTCTTACAGATTCCAACCGATGGAATCCTGACCGGCTTGAACGTGAAAGTCGGAGATGTCGTGCAATCAGGGCAGTCGGTTGCCTCGATCGCCGAGCAGACCGGATACCGGATCGACGTCAAGGTGTCGAATGAAGACGTCGGCCAATTGCGGGTGGGGATGTCCACCCGAATCAAGCTGGATGCCTACAACTACCAGAAGTACGGTACGCTCGATGGCACCGTGGTGTTCATTTCACCGGACTCGGAAGTGTCGCAGAATCCGGGTGGCCAACAATCCGCTACCTACACGGTGAAGATCGCACTCGACGGGGAGGAAGTGGCGCGAGGTGAACTCCGCGGTCGCATCAAGCTTGGCATGACGGGATCGGCCGAGATCGTTACGGGAGAGGAAAGTCTCCTCAAGCTTCTGCTCAACGGGATCAGCAAGGGGATTAGTTTCAACTGAGCCGTGGCCGGGTGAGAAACGGTTAGCAGCAGTTGCCCTGGAATGACGCAACGGGCCCGCACCAGGGTCATCCTGGTGCGGGTTTTTCTTTTAGCGCGTGGACGACACAATTGCGTCATGCACAACTGGAGAGACCGAATGAGTCACCGTCTGTTGATCATCCTGGCCGGTTGCATGGTCTTGGTGGTAGGGTCCGTGTCGTTGCCGGCGGCAGAAAAGCCGCCCAACGTGCTATTGATCATGGCCGATGATCTCGGGTTCTCGGACCTGGGTTGCTACGGCGGCGAGATCGAGACCCCGCACCTGGATGCACTGGCCGGCAACGGTTTGCGGTTCACCCAGTTCTACAACACGGCCCGGTGCTGGCCGACCCGGG
>PBOG01000117.1 GCA_002724245.1 Planctomycetaceae bacterium | reverse complement strand
TTAATTTGCCTGGAGCGGCGTGAATCTAAATCTCCTTTTCCTTTCACGCGACACGGCATGACGACGTCCCCGGAATCTTGCGACAAGACGGCCCCCGCAACAGCACGTGGCGCAGAGCGTCCCTACAGTGCTGCCTGGTACGAACACCTGCGCGACACACTGGGCGACACCACCTGCCGCCGACTGGCGATCTACGCGATCCCCGCAGACCTGGTCCTCTCCGTGGTCATTCCGGTCTACAACGAAGAGGCGACCCTGCTGCGCTGCCTGGAACGTGTCATGGCAGTACCAATCCGCAAGGAAATCCTGCTGGTTGACGACGCCAGTACGGACGGCACCTATAACCTGCTGGCCAATCTGAACGAATCGCACCCCAACGATGCTGACAATGAAATCCGCGTCTTCTATCACGAACACAATCAAGGGAAAGGCGCGGCGCTGAAAACCGCCTTTCAGCAAGTCCAGGGAGACATCATCATCATCCAGGACGCGGATCTCGAATACGATCCCGCCGAATTCCCTAACCTGATCCATCCGATCGTGATGGGAAAAGCGGACGTCGTGTACGGCTCCAGGTTCCTGGGAGACCACGCACACCGCGTACTGTACTACTGGCATTATCTGGGCAATCGCTTCTTGACCACCCTGTCAAATTGTTTCACCAATCTCAACCTGACCGATATGGAAACCTGCTACAAGGTATTCCGCCGCTCGGTCCTGGACGAAATCACGCCGACTCTCAAACAGTGCCGATTTGGCATTGAGCCAGAGCTGACTGCGAAAGTCGCCCGCCGGAAATTCCGCATCTACGAAAGATCGATCAGCTACTCCGGACGCAGTTACGAGGATGGCAAAAAAATCGGCTGGCGGGATGGGCTCTCCGCACTGTGGTGCATTCTCCGCTTTGCGCTGCGCGACTGACACCACCGCGTTGCAGACTGATGTACTCGCGGCTGACGACAGTCCTGGGTGAAAAAACGCAGGCCAGGGTGGGGATCAGCAACGCCGCAACGGACTCAACCGGTCCTCGCGCTGTGTGCCTGGCAGCAAATACAGGGCCCCCGGCAATCGATCCGGGCAAACTCGGCCCGCCACCTGCTGCCGTCTCTTGAGGATTGCACAAAGCCGGTGTAACCTACTGTTCGGCAACAACATACAACTTCTCGTCTGGGAGCTTCCATCGATGTCACGCCACTGGACCTCCACGACCATGACCGCTGGGCTGATGCTGCTCTGCGGAATGGCCACGGCTGCCGAACCTGTACAGTTCAATCGCGACATCCGACCGATTCTGGCCGACCGGTGTTTTGCCTGCCACGGACCCGATAAAGACCAGCTCCAGGCAGAATTGCGTTTGGATCTGGCCGACAGTGCGACAGCGGATCGGGATGGCAAGCCGGCGATTGTTCCGGGCCAGCCAGATCAAAGCGAACTTCTCCGGCGTCTGCTCACCGATGACGAAGAAATGCGGATGCCACCTCCCGATTCCGGCAAGCCACTCAGCAAACAAGAAATCTCTTTAGTCAGCACCTGGATTGCCCAAGGTGCCGAATACCAACGTCACTGGTCACTGATCCCGCCCCAACGTCCGGCAGTTCCGCAAGTGCAAGCTGGCGCCACCGCCATTGACCAGTTCATTCTCGCGCGTCTGGGCGCCCTCGGGGTCGACCCTGCTCCCATCGCTGCACCGCGAACGCTCATCCGGCGACTGTATTTCGATCTGATCGGGTTGCCACCTTCACCGCAGGCCGTGGAGATCTTCGCCAACGACCCCTCTGCGGAACAATACGAACGCGTGGTGGACGGCCTGCTCGATTCGCAGCATTTTGGTGAACGGCTGGCCCTGTACTGGCTCGACCTGGTGCGTTACGCCGATTCGATTGGCTACCACAGCGACAACGTGCGGGAAGTCAGCCTCTACCGGGATTATGTGATCTCGGCGTTTAACAGCAATACGCCATTCGACACCTTTACGATCGAAAACCTGGCCGGCGACCTGCTGCCCAAACGAACCAATCAGCAATGGATCGCCTCGGGATACAACCGACTGTTACAAACGACTCAAGAAGGAGGTGGGCAGGCTAAAGAATATCTGGCCAAGTATGCCGCCGACCGTGTCCGGAATGTGTCTTCCGTCTGGCTGGGTGCCACGATGGGCTGCTCGGAATGCCACGACCACAAATTCGATGCCTTCACCATGAAGGATTTCTACAGTCTGGCTGCCTTCTTTGCAGACCTCACCGAAACCCCCGTGGGCCGCCAGCAACCGACTCCGATTCCAGTCGCCGAACACGAGCAGCGCCTCGCCGAACTGGACAGCCTGGTCACAGCAACCCAACAAACACTCGACACGCAAACACCTGAACTGAATGAACACCTCGCGACTTGGGAAGCGAAAATCCAACCGCAACTGGACCAACTGGCCATCAAACTGGGCACCTGGCATTCCCTCGGCCCATTCGCGGCTGCCAGTTTTGATGAGGCGCACGCGAACAACTTTGGCCCCGAAGCGGGAGTCGATCTGGCCCGCACTTACCAGGAAGAGAAAATCAAATGGACCGCCCAGGCAGGCTGGAAAGATGGCCAGGTGATTTCACTGAAAGGCGATAATTCTGCGACTTACGCGTTCCGCACGATCACCACCAGCGTGAAGACCGCGCTGCCGGTAGAGCTGGGAAGCGACGACAGCATCAAGATCTGGCTCAACGAGCAGCTCGTCTTGGACAAGAAAGTCAAGCGTGGCGTGGCTGCCGGCCAGGAAAAGCTGACATTGCAGCTGGCAGAAGGGGAAAACCGCCTGCTTTTGAAGGTGGCGAATGCCAGCGGAGGCTACGGCTTCATTTTCCAGAAAACAGGAAGTGGATTGCCCGACAACGTCCTGGCGATCCTGAAGACGCCCGGGGCCGAACGCAATGAAAAGCAGCAGGCGGAACTGGCCAAGTACTATCGCAGTGTTGCCCCCAGCCTGGACGCTTCCCGCAAGCAACTGGCCGAGCTCAAGAAAAAACGCGAGACCATCACCAAATCATTTCCGACCACACTTGTCTCAATCGCCCGCGAACCGCGTATGATGCGTGTACTACCACGCGGCAACTGGCTGGATGACTCAGGGCCCGAAGTCGCCCCACAAACACCGGCCATCCTCGGCACTCTCGACGTCGGCGACCGCCGGGCAACACGGCTCGATTTGGCACACTGGATCGTCGATCGCCAAAACCCGCTGACCAGTCGTGTGTTCGTCAATCGACTCTGGAAACTGTATTTCGGCTACGGATTGGCACGCACCCTGGACGACCTCGGTGTACAAGGCCAATGGCCAACCCATCCTGAACTACTCGACTGGCTGGCAGTCGAATTCATTGACAATGGTTGGGATATCAAGCGGATGGTGAAAACACTCGTGATGTCACGCAGCTACCAGCAAGATTCCCGACCCACGCCAGCATTGCGAGAACGCGACCCTTTCAATCAATGGTACGCGCGGCAATCGCGTTGGCGGCTGGATGCGGAACTGGTACGCGACAACGCCCTGGCAGTCAGTGGCCTGCTAGTCAACATGATGGGCGGCAAAAGCGTCAAACCTTATCAACCTGCGGGGTATTGGGCACACCTCAACTTTCCACAACGCAAATGGCAAAAAGGGGCTGGCGCAGCACTCTACCGGCGAGGACTTTATACGCACTGGCAGCGGACGTTCCTGCACCCCAGCCTGGTCGCTTTCGACGCGCCTGCTCGCGAAGAATGTACTGCAGAACGCCCTCGTTCCAATACGCCCCAGCAAGCTCTGGTCCTGCTGAATGACCCCTCGTATGTCGAAGCCGCGCGCGTTTTCGCCGAACGCATTGTGAAACATGGGGGCGCCACCCCCACAGAACGAATCGACTGGGCATTTCGTGAAGCGCTGTCCCGCCAGCCGACGGACAAAGAACGGACTGTTTTGCTCCAACTGCTGGACAAGCACATGTCCGATTACAAAGCAGATCAAGAGGCCGCCAACGCCTTGCTCAAGGTCGGTGACCAGACCGTCAAGGAGACCCCGAATCCGGTGGAATTGGCTGCCTGGACTTCCCTGGCACGCGTCGTTTTCAATCTCCACGAAATCATTACCCGTTATTGAGCGAGTACGACCTGCGGTGCCACCAACCACACTTCCTCCCCCAGGAAATGGGAGGGCACCTGGCATCGCTCGGTTCTCTGGACCACGTATCGAACAGAGAGAACATCACATGCAATCTCCCGCCAATCTGAATCGCGGAGTTTCCCGCCGTACGTTCCTTTCGCAGTCCCGTATTGGCGTTGGCGCAACGGCGCTCGCATCGCTGCTCGATCCGCGACTGATGGGCGCCGAGAGCACTCCGGCCAACAACCAGCTCGATCGTTGGCCCGGGGTAATTCAGACATTACATCACCCGCCCAAAGCAAAACGGGTCATTTTCCTGTGCATGGCAGGTGGGCCCTCACATCTGGAAACGTACGACTACAAGGAAGAGTTGGCGAAACACGACGGCAAACCGATGCCCAAGTCCATCACCCAGGGGCAGCCGATCGCACAACTACAGGGACAACGGGATAGCCTCAAATGCCTGGGACCCCAGCACGCCTTTCAAAACTATGGCAAGAGCGGGCAGAGTATCAGCACGGCGTTACCGCATATTGGCGAAAAGATTGCCGACGACATTTGCATCATTCGTTCACTGACAACCAAAGCCATCAATCACGACCCTGCGCATACGTTTATGAATACTGGCACCACCATTTCCGGTCGCGCCAGCATGGGCTCCTGGTTGTGGTATGGCTTGGGAAGCGCGTCCGAGGACTTGCCAGGCTTCGTCGTACTGACTTCTGTAGGAGGCGGACAGAGCCAACCGATTGCGGCGCGACAATGGCATAGCGGATTCCTGGCCAGCAGGTTTCAAGGTGTACCCTTTCACTCGACCGGCGACGCCGTGCTCTATTTGAATCGCCCGACTGGCGTCACTTCTGGACGCCAGCGCGATGTGGTCACCGCGGTACAAGAATTGAACCGTCTGTACGACAACCTGGTCGACGATCCCGAAATCTCTACGCGCATCAATCAGTACGAAATGGCCTTTCGTATGCAGACCAGTGTGCCGGAACTGATGGACCTGAGTGATGAACCTCAAAAAGTACTCGATCTCTATGGAACCAAAGGCGCTGACGGATCGTTTGCTTCCAACTGCCTGCTCGCTCGGCGGCTGGCCGAACGGGGCGTCCGTTTTATTCAGCTCTACCATCGTGGCTGGGACCATCACGGTGGCATCAAGAATGGTGTCAAGACAACCGCGGGGCTGATTGACCAGGGCTGTGCCGCGCTCGTCCAGGACCTTAAACAACGGGGGATGCTGGATGAAACGCTGGTGATCTGGGCCGGCGAGTTCGGACGGACCCCGATGGCACAAGGGACCGGTCGCGATCACCACATCAAAGGCTACTCCATGTGGATGGCAGGCGGTGGCATCAAGCCGGGTACCAGCTACGGCGCGACCGATGACTTTGGCTATAACGCCGTTGAGAACGTCTTTGAAGTACACGACCTACACGCCACCATGCTGCATCTGCTGGGAATTGACCACCTCAAATTGACCGTCAAGTTTCAAGGGCGCAACTTCCGTTTGACCGACGTTCACGGTCGTGTCGTGCAGGAAATCCTGGCCTGACGAACCCGCTCAACCGGGACTACAGGTTGATCACGTCTTACCGTTCCATCAGGGAAGGCCACCGTTTTTTATGGTACGCACAAAAAAACCACCTCGCGAATCACTGAAGCCCGATGAGAGTCTCTGTGACTACTGCTCGGCCAAGTGCTGCAAGTATTTTGCGTTGCCGATCGAAGAACCCACGCGCAGCAAGGATTTCGACTTCATCCGCTGGTACCTGCTGCATGATCGCGCAACGGTCTTTGTTGAAGACGACAGCTGGTATTTGCTGGTGCATACCGTCTGCGAACATTTGCAAGCTGACAACCGCTGTGGGATCTATGAAACACGGCCTCAGATCTGTCGGGATTACTCGACCGTCGGCTGTGAATATGAAGATGACTGGACGTACGAACGTTATTTTGAAACGGCCGACCAGGTGGCAGAATACGCCGAAGCAGTCCTCAAAAAGAAGGCTGGTCAAGGTCTGCGCAGCCCACGCCCCACACTGCTACCACTCGTCTGACCGACCTGCTGCCAGCTTCAACCTATACCCTCTTTTGCGATGGCCCCTGCCCACGCAACCAGCGGTATAACGAATCCTGGCCTTGATTTCCTTGCCGCCGTTCTACGCGACACACAAGCTGTCGGAAATTTGCCACTCAGTGTCCGCCAACACGAGATCAGAACCCAGCCTCCCACATGAATGCAACCAACCCATCTCGCCCCCCAGCACGGATTACGCCGCGAACACTGAAAGGATTTCGCGACTATTTGCCCATTTCGATGATCCCCCGCGAGCGTTTGATCGACATCGCCCGCCAGGTCTATCGCGCTTATGGGTTTACTCCGATCGACACGCCAGCACTGGAATATCGAGAAATTCTCGAAGGCAAGGCGGGTGAGGAATCCAACAAACAACTCTACCGGTTTGAAGATCATGGGGGCCGTGAAGTCGCCCTGCGTTTTGACCTGACGGTGCCACTGGCACGCTTCATGGCCCAACACGCGGGCAATCTGGGAACTCCTTTCAAACGCTATCACATCGCGACCGTCTGGCGGGGAGAAAACACACAGCGAGGTCGCTATCGCGAATTCATGCAGTGCGATTTCGACACGATCGGCACACGCTCGGTCGCAGCCGACATTGAAACTGGCCTCGTTATTCACGACCTGATGCAAGCGCTAGGGCTGACGGATTTCACCATCCATCTGAACAATCGCCAGGTGCTCAATGGTCTGCTGGAAAAGCTTGGCTTGGCTGAGCAGGCCCTCCCGATTCTTCGCGCACTCGACAAACTGGCCAAAATTGGCCCTGAAAAAGTCTCCCTGGAAATGGCCGATCAAGCTGGTGCCAGCCCGGATCAGGCTCAAGCGGTACTGCGACTGGCCGGCTTGTCGGGAACAAACAGCGAGATCCTGGATCAGCTCTCACCATTGATCGACGGCCAGGAAACGGGGCAGGCGGGCCTCGCCCGTTTAAGAGAAATTCTCACTGGACTCGAGGCTGCCGGTATCGCCGAGAAGCACATTCGGCTCGACCTCTCAATCGCCCGTGGACTGGACTACTACACGGGGGTCATCTACGAAACCTTCCTCGATCAACTCCCCGAAATCGGAAGTGTCTGTTCAGGCGGACGGTACGACAACCTAGCACAACTCTACACGAAACAAGAACTGCCTGGAATCGGTGCCTCGTTGGGCCTGGACCGGTTGCTCGCGGCACTGGAAGAACTAGGGGGACTCGAACGTACTCAGACGACTGCACCGGTCTTCATTCCATATTTTGACAAGCACCGCCTGAGCGACTATTTACAGCTGGCTGCACTGGTGCGGAAGGCCGGCTACGGTACCGAGATTTACCCCGATCCCAAGAAACTTGGACAACAACTCAAATACGCCGGACAGCGGGGCTTTCAGGTGGCGTTGATCGCAGGGTCAAACGAACTCGATGCCCAGCAGTGCCAGCTCAAAGAGCTGGCCACCGGTGAATCCCAGGTCTATTCGCTGACGCCCCCCGCGGTGGATTTACTGGCTGCCATCAAAAAGCTGGTGGACTGATCCCTGGCAGCCACGTCGCTCTGTGTGCTCCATCAACCTCTGCAGCCTCATGCCGGCCAACCTCACCCACCAGTACCGGAAAGCAGAAGCCGCCTACCGCAGGGCCACTACCGCGGAAGAAGAATTGCACTGTTTGCAGAACATGCTCCGGGAAATCCCGAAGCACAAAGGTACCGACAAACTTCAGTCCGACCTGAAGCGAAAGATCAGCCACGCCCGGAAGCTGATCAATGGGGCCTCTGGTCATGCTGCAGGCCAAAGCCAGCGGCAGCGGATCCCGCGTCAAGGGGCAGGACGGGCCGTCCTGATCGGGGCGCCAAATGCAGGCAAGAGCCAACTGGTCACCAGGCTCACCCGGGCGAATCCGGAAGTGGCACCGTACCCCTTTACGACCCACAAACCGCAACCGGCCATGATGCCCTGGCACGACGTAATGGTCCAATTGATCGACACGCCGCCCATCGCCATCGAGGCATTTGACTCCACTCTGCTAGACCTGATCCGTGGCGCTGACCTGGTACTGCTGACCATTGACCTGGGAGAAGCGTCAGGCATCGAAGCAGCCCAACAGATCGTCGAGCATCTGCAGCAGACAAAAACGCGTTTGGCGCCCACCTCCTATCTCGATCTGGACGATCTGGGAGTTTCCTATACACAGACATTGGCTGTTTTG
The DNA here is from genome assembly GCA_002724245.1 of Planctomycetaceae bacterium. Taxonomy (GTDB): domain Bacteria; phylum Planctomycetota; class Planctomycetia; order Pirellulales; family Pirellulaceae; genus UBA9264. Next base: position 2,225 of record PBOG01000117.1, on the reverse strand, counting down.
AACAAATGTGATCTGCCTAATTTTTCCGAAAATCTGCCACTACTGGACGCGTTCTTCCCGCTCCCCCTGGAACGCTTGTCCGTTTCTGCCCACACGGGCGAGGGTCTGGAAAGCCTGGCCCAGGCTATCTTTGCAGCGCTCGACGTCGTACGGGTCTACACTAAACTGCCCAACAACAAGGAACCGGACTACGATCGACCGTTCACGATTCAGCGCGGCGGCACCCTGCTGCAAATCGCCCACCTGATACACAAAGATCTGGCCAGCAACTTGAAGCATGCCCGGGTGTGGAGCCGGCACCTTCACGACGCAACCACAGTCAACGGCGACTACGTGCTCCATGACCAGGATGTTGTAGAACTACACATCTAACAGCCCGGCTGCCACATCTACTGGCTTGCCGATACGGATTACAGACCGTTCCCTGCTCCGTCTCACCAGGGCAGGAGACCTTGTTGTCAGTGGATCATTGCCAGATGGACACGCTATCAGGGTCGTCACCATCTACCTATTGCCGCTGCTGGTAGAAAGCGTCAGCAGACCTGCTCAGGTCGCAGACCACGCGACAAACTCACTCCCCAACCGACACCCGAATATCCGCATGACTACTCTCTTTGTTACCAGCCATAGATCCCGTAGATTGCAACAGGTGGGCCAATACAGATATGCATGCCTTGACAAAGTTGCCTGGAATTCGACCAGTGCTTGGAGCATAGTCAGTAGATAGTCCCATCATGCCAATCGACCGACAGTGTCATGTTTCACACAACTACTACAACGGGCAGTCTGTAACACCGCTGCAACTACAATCGATTGCAACGCTGCGATACGCTCGGCAAATCGATGTTCCATAGTTACCGCATTGACATAACGGAACCTTCCTGTTGCGCACCATCACGGTCATCGATTATCGCTGCGGTAACATCGGCTCCGTGTGTCGGATGCTTGAACACATTGGCTGCCAGTGTGTGGTGGCTGCCGATCCTTCGTCACTTTCGTCTGCTCAATGCATTCTCCTTTGTGGCGTGGGCGCATTTGACCACGGAATGACGTCGCTTCATAAACATGGCTGGATCCAACCACTTCAGCAGGCAGCTTTTGGAGAACGCATTCCAATTTTGGGAATCTGTCTGGGAATGCAACTCATGTGTAACCGCAGCCAGGAAGGTACAACACCTGGACTCGGCTGGATCAATGCCGAAGTCAGACGTTTCACTCCAGACCCACAGAACGGAATCCATGTACCCCACATGGGCTGGAAGTACGTCTCCGCAATTCACGACAACCCACTGATTAAACAATCCGATGATTCGCATCGATTCTATTTCTGTCATTCCTATTTTGTCACCTGCCATGACACAAACGATGTGTTGATGACGGCTGCTCACGGTAGTGAATTCGTCGCCGGTTTCCGGCGCGACAACCTCTGGGGAGTGCAGTTTCATCCCGAAAAGAGCCATCGCTTTGGAAAAACCCTCTTGAACCGTTTCATTGATGCCATTGATGATCACCCATAGAGTCATCCCAGTACTGCTGTTGCAAGACCGAGCGCTCGTCAAAACGCGTCGGTTTCGCCACCCCGCTTACGTAGGGGATCCGATTAACGCGATTCGAATCTTCAATGAAAAAGAAGTGGATGAACTCTTCCTGATCGATATTGGCGCCAGCCGAGAAAATCGAGAACCGGACTACGAACTATTGGAAGACTGCGCTTCCGAGTGCTTCATGCCACTGGGTTATGGAGGAGGCATCTGTGATCGCGCACAAGCTACCCGTCTTTTTGATCTGGGAATTGAGAAAGTCGCTCTGCAAACAAGCCTTCTTCAGAACCCTGACCTGGTGCCGCAAATCGCCGAAAGGTACGGAAATCAAGCTGTGGTCGCTTCCGTCGATGTACGACGGAACTGGCGCGGACAGATTAAACTCTGGTCAGCCAAGGAACAACGTACTTTGAGGAGAGACTGGAAAGAACATCTACACACTGTGCAGACACTCGGTGCGGGTGAGATTCTGCTGAATGCCGTCCACCGAGACGGCACAGGCCAAGGCTACGACTGTACAACGATCTCCGAAGCCGCTCAGATCGTCGAGATTCCCATTATCGCGCTTGGTGGCGCCAGCACCATTCAGGACTTCGCAACCGCTGCGGACGCCGGCGCAGCAGCCCTCGGTGCCGGTCGCATGTTCGTCTTTGAAGGGCCACACCAGGCCGTCTTGATCAGTTA
>PBOG01000116.1 GCA_002724245.1 Planctomycetaceae bacterium | reverse complement strand
TTCCGAAAAACTGCCACGTTCCGAAAAACACTGGGCAGAAGAGGGAATGATTGAGGCGTCCGGGCCGTGTACGTCTGACCGTGGCTCATGATCCATCCCTGGATGCCGACTCGGTAGCACTGCGCAACTCCGCGACGAATCGTCATGAGACCCCGCGGATCGATCAGTGACTAGCCGCGTCTATGAGCGGTTTCCTCTTCATGCAATCAGCTCCTTGACAACGCGCGGCTGAGTTACGCCGGTCAGCTTCTCCTCCAGCCCATTGCGGTAGAAAGCAAGCTTGCGGTAATCAAGCCCAAGCTGATTCAAGATCGTCGCGTGCCAGTCTTCCACACTGACTTTGTTGTCGGCAGCTGAGTATCCAATTTCGTCGGTTGTGCCGTGGGTTACGCCCCCTTTAATGCCACCGCCAGCCAACCAGCTGACCATGGAGTTCTTATTGTGGTCGCGACCATTCTTGCCTTGAGCGATCGGTAGTCGACCAAATTCGCCGCCCCAAACAAGGAGCGTGCTGTCTAACAATCCACGTTGCTTCAGGTCCTTGATCAGCGCTGCGATGGGCTGGTCAGTTTGGTTGCAAATGCTCTTCAAACCGCCAATCAAGTTGCCATGGTTGTCCCACGGTTGGAAATTGACAAACAACTGCACGAAACGGACGCCGCGTTCGACCAGTCGCCGAGCGATCAGACAACGACGACCGTACGAATTGGTTGGGCTCTGGCCCACGCCATAGTTGCGTAGTGTGTCGCTGGTCTCTTGTGACAAGTCGAGGGCATTGGATGCGGCCAGCTGCATACGAGCGGCAAGTTCATAGCTGGCAATCCTGGCTCCCAACTCAGGCCTGCTCGAGCGTTGTTTCTGGTGCAACCGATCCAGCTGACCGATGAGATTACGTTCCAAAGCAGTGATGCTTTGCGGTTCTTCGAACTCCTGTTTCAGGTCGAGTACCGGTGAGCCGCTCGCTCGAAATCGAGTACCCTGGTAGACCGGCGGCAGGAATCCCGCCTGCCAATTCTGAGTTCGATTAACCGGCAAGCCACCAGGATCCGCCAGCACAACGTACGACGGCAAGCTTTGATTGACGGTCCCCAATCCGTAACTGACCCAGGCACCCAGTGTTGGCAGGCCGGGCAGTTCTTGACCCGAGTGGATCTTGAAAAGTGCCGGCTCGTGCGTAAGGTTGGTCGTGAACATCGAGCGGATCAACGCGATGTCATCAGCGCAGGTCGCCAGCTGCGGCATTAATTCCGACATCCACATGCCCGAGTGTCCATGCTGGGCAAACTTGAACGGCGTCTTCATTAGCGCGCCAGCGTTACCGGGACTCTCCACTTCCCCAGCGATCTTTTCAAAGAAGGACTTGCCGTGCTGCTTGTCCAAGTCCGGCTTGGGATCGAACAGATCCATTTGACTGGGACCACCATTCATAAACAGGTGGATCACTGATCTGGCGGGTGCCGTAAAGTGGCTGGGCCGCGGCTTCAGATCGTAAATATGCCTTTCCAGATTCTTGTGCTCTTCAGCATAGAGATCTTCGGCCAATGTCGTCGCCAGCGCAGCGCCCAAAATGCCACCACTGGTGTGCTGAAAAAAGCTGCGACGCGAAATCATCTCCCGACGCGTAGACAAAGGAGTGCCTGGCACCGCGTTCGCTGCGTTGAGGTTAACTGTGCTCATCAGTTGCATTGGCGTTGTTGGCGCAAACCAGCAAGAGCCTCACCCTTCCAGTAGTTAGTCGATATACAAAAAGCTGGCCGAGTTCATCATCGCGTGACAAATATTCTGCAACGCTCGATCGGCAGCCTCTTGTTGATCCGGATCACCGCGACGCACCACTAACTGCGGGAGTTGGCCTCGACTGCCGTCGTCCCAGTCTCGCCAATAGACTTCGCCGTCTTCATCCGCGATCAACACGAAGGCAATCTTGCCGTTTTGCCGAGCCTGGTTCAGATTCTTCAAATCCGCCTTGCTGGCCTCAGTACTGATCGCATACGTGCCGACTTTGTGAGCGCCCGCGTCGACGATGCGCCCAAACGATTCCAACGTGATCCGTTGTGCATGGCGCGTTTGTTGGTAGCCGTTCCACGTCAGGTTGGACAGACCAGGTGTAATCAGTGCCGCGCTTTGACGAATGGGAGCACTGTTCAATACGCCCAGCTTCAAACGAGCCGAACGCCACTCCGCGGGTTCTAGCTTGCTCACATCGAATTCGATTAAACCGTAGCGAAGCTCCTTCTTCGCGGACCAGACGGAGACCAGATCCTTTTCCCAGACCTTGTTGGGAGTGCTCTTTCGCGCCCAAAGTTGGAGGTTTGCGTTCACGACAACTTGCTTGCCGCCTAGCTTCTTCATCCAGTCACGCTTCAGTGTTTCGTACCCTCGGCTTGCGACTCCTAATTCGTTCGCATTTGGTGCGCGACCGACTGCCAGCCAATAGATGCGTTTGATTTGGTCCAGCGGATTTGCACCAGCTTCGCGGCGAATACGCTCGGCAAAGAACCTGGAGAGTTCATGCACACGGTGGTTGTTCAATAAATGCAGCGCCTGCGGGGCGACGATCGACGCCCCGCGATCGATACAGTTGGGGTTCATCTGCGGTACATCGAAATTGTCGAGGATGGTCAGCGGTGTCGTTCGCCGTGACAGCACATAGATCGTTCGTCGCCATGTGTCCTCTTGTCCCATCGCAACAACCAGCCCGTCATCGCGAGCATTCACATTGTCGGCCGGACCATAAGGCCGCTCATTCAGTCGCCCTGAAAGAGCGAGCAGGGAATCTCGCAGTACTTCCCCTTCCATACGTCGCATGGGCATACGGCTGAACAGGTCATTGGCGATATCCTGTTTCAGCAACGACTCATCCAGCTGCGAACTCTGTTGGTACGTGCGCGACAGCATCATCAGTCGATGCATTTCTTTGATCGACCAATCGCGTCGCATAAACTCGACCGCCAACCAGTCGAGCAGTTGTGGGTGACTGGGGCGCATGCCCGCTTTGCCGAAGTTGTCGAGTGTACGAACAAGCCCATGACCAAAGTGGTGTTTCCAGATGCGATTGACAAACACCCGGGCAGTCAGCGGCTGATCCTTCTGGGTCAACCAACGGGCGAAGGTCAGCCGGCGTCCAGTTGCACCCGGATACGGCGGTTGGACGACGAAGGGCGTTTTCCCGTCAGTCAGCACAGAGGGGACACCAGGGCCAACCAGCCGGCCCGGCGTAAGGTAGTTGCCTCGTTTGAGAATATACGTCGGTGTCGGTTCGCCACGATCCCAAAGCGCTCGCACTTGGGGTGCAGGGCGTCGTCGCTTGTTAATCGCCGCGATTTGTTCCTTGGCGGCCTTGTCTGTGATCTTCTTCGCCTCCTGTTGAGCCTTCACCGCCTCAACTTCAGCGTTGGACTTTTTCTCGTCGGCTTCCCATTCGCTGCGTTCACGATGCGCGACATAGGGAAGATACCGTTTGGCTTTCGGTTCCAGCCAATCATGTTCGTCCCAGGCACCTTTGAATACGGCGGCCAGGCGATAGTAGTCACGTTGGGGAATCGGATCGAATTTGTGTGAGTGGCATCGTGCACAGCGGACGGTGAGTCCCATTACCGAGGATGTGAGCACTTCGATTTCGTCATCAATGATCTCGAGCCGATCCGGTACGAAGGCCGTGATGCCGGCATAGGTACTGTCTGGCGCCATGCGGAGGAAGCCCGTGGCCACGATGTTGTCGTAGACGTCGTCGCTGATTTGTTTCGCGCGGCGATAATCGGCAAGCTCGTCGCCGGCAATTTGTTCAACGAGAAAACGACTGTATGGCTTGTCGGAGTTGAAAGCGCGAATCACATAATCGCGATAGCGATACGCTTCCGGGCGAACCCGGTCGGCATGCTGTCCGCCCTCGGAATCGGAGTAGCCAGCAATGTCGAGCCAGTAACGCCCCCATCGCTCTCCATAACGGGGCGAAGCTAACAATCGATCAATCAGCCTTGCGTAAGCGCCAGGTTGCTCGTCAGCCAGGAACTCGCGAACTGATTGCGGTGAAGGCGGAAGCCCGGTTAAGTCAAAAGTGGCTCGGCGGATCATGGTGAGCCGGCTGGCGCGAGGTGCGAACGCCATGCCCTTCCTTTGCAAGCGACGCAGCACGAAGCCATCGATGGCGTTGTAAACTTGCAGGTGTGAAACGAGGGGAACTGAAGCCGCTTGTGGCTTTTGAAATGACCAGAATTGACGATCCGAATCGATTACCAGTGGATCGTCCGTTTCAGTTGCGATGTCGGGACGAACGTCTTCCACGTAAGCGCCATCGGCAATCCACCTGGTTACCGTAGCAATCTCCAACTTCTCCATCGGTTTGACGCTAACCGCAGCCAGCCGACTCTTGGGTGGCATTTGCCCCGCGTGAACGCGTTTGAGCAGTAGGCTCTCGGCCGGCTTGCCGACGACCATGGCCGGCCCCGCCTTGCCGCCTTTGAGAATGGACGCCTTGGACCGTAAATCGAGTCCGCCGGACTTCTCTTGTCGCCCATGACAAACCGTGCAACGCAACCGCAGAATCTGCAGCACGTCGTGCTGATTGATTCGTTTGACTACTTTCTTGCCAACGGTAGCAAACCGCGCCCCACTGAGAACCCAGCGTTGGATCAGCTTGACTTGATCAGCCGACAGCTGCTTGCTTCCTTGTGGCGGCATCCTCGCTTCATGGATGACTTCGTAAAGCAAGCTCTCCTGGGGATTCTTGCCGTCGATGATCTGTCCCGATTCGCCGCCGCGAAGGATAGCCGCCGGAGTCCGCAAATCGAGCTCCGCGCGCGGAGTTGTCCCGTGACACTTCACGCAATGTTGCACGAAGATCGGTCGAATGTGCCTGGCGTAGGTGACCTCTTGGGCGCTGGCAGTCGAGACCAGGAGGAGTCCGGCAAATGCGCACAAGAATACGGCATTGTGAAAGCGGTTCATAGCACTACCAGCATACCACAAAACGTCTCATGCAAGCACGACGCGATCCTTACCGTGGAGGGGCTGGTGATCAGTATCGCGGTCACGGCTGTCCACGGAAACACGGAGCCGCACAAGCCCTGCTCGAAGCGAATGTCCCAATTGGCGCAGCGCGTTACTTGCGAATCTTCAACCCGTCTTGGATCGCGATGTTGCGGGGGACGAGCAGGCCGTTGGGAGCTGAGCTCAGCCAGTTGGGCAGGTTGTCGAAATAGAACTTGCGTGGCTGGAATCCGTTGGTTGGATGGCCGTAGCGCAACGGCTCACGAGTCGAACATCCGTACTTGATTTGACACCGCCGTTGACTTTGACACCGCCGTTGACAAGGAACGATTGGATTCGCAGTGGAGCTCCCATTATGATTACCTGGGCCGACCACCCAGCGATGCTGTGGGCCATCGTCGACGTGCCAGATTAAATGTCTCGAACGCCGAGATAACCTGGAAAACGACACGGTATTGCGACGCCGCGCAAGAAACGCCGATCTGCGATGAAACTTCCCATTTCTTCACCGGTAACCACGCATGTTCAAATCAACAGTCTTGGTGAGTTGCACTCTGTTGGTAGCCACGGCACTTTTGTCTTCGCCGGCAACACCGGCCCGTAGTGCCAGGAAAGTTCGCGTTTACG
>PBOG01000115.1 GCA_002724245.1 Planctomycetaceae bacterium | reverse complement strand
AGGGGAGCCGTGAATCGGGTCAGGGTGTAACAGCAGCAGCCCTAAGCGGGGTACCCTTGTGCGAGAGCCGCTTTGCGGCAGCCAGGACGGCCACGACCTGGCCTGAGGTCTCGTAGATGTCTTCTGAGCCTACTTCTGTAGATGGCGAATACGTTCCCAGCGAAGCGTCCGCTGACCAGTACGTGGTGGTAGCGCGGCGTTATCGGCCAGATAGTTTCGTCGATCTGGTCGGGCAACCGCAGGTTTCCCAGGCGCTTAAAAATGCGATCGCCACGCAACGCATCGGCCATGCCTATCTGTTCACCGGAGCGCGGGGAGTCGGCAAGACTTCCACTGCCCGCATTCTGGCAAAAGCACTCAATTGCGCCACCGGCCTGACGCCTGAACCCTGCGGAACATGCGATATCTGTTTAAATATCGCCCGTGGTGATGACATGGACGTTCTGGAAATCGACGGGGCCAGCAACCGTGGCATTGATGAGATACGCCAGCTGCGCTCGAATGTCAACATTCGCCCCAGCCGCGGGCGTTTCAAGATCTATATCATCGACGAAGTTCATATGCTGACGACGCCGGCATTCAATGCATTGTTAAAGACACTTGAAGAACCTCCCGAGCACGTCAAATTTGTCTTCTGCACGACAGATCCTGAGAAGATTCCGATCACGGTTCTGTCTCGTTGCCAACGTTTTGACTTCGCACCTGTCGACACAGAGTCGATTGTTGATCGGCTGCGGTTCATCGTTGAGTCCGAGGGAGTCGAAGCAGACGAATCCGCATTGACTCTACTGGCGCGACGAGCCAACGGGTCACTTCGTGACAGCCAGTCGTTGCTGGAACAATTACTGGCATTTTCGGCTGCGCGTATTACGTTGGAAGCGGTACACCAGATGCTTGGAACCGCGGCGGATGAGCGTCTGTCGGAGCTCGTTCATCACATTCTTTCGCGGGACGTTGCCGCCGCGTTACATGCCTTTGATACAGCCATTCGCGATGGCATCGACGTCGGCCAACTCGTGGAACAGTTGCTGACCCGTTTTCGCGACATGATGGCAGCCGCAGTCGGTTGCACAGCGGATCTCATGTTACAAGTTCCTCCCGATGAACACGAACAACTTGTCTTGGCGGGCCAGCAGGCTGGTTTGCCCACACTACTAGCGATGGCGCAAATCCTGGACGAATGCCTGATACGACTGCGACAGAGTTCACACCCTCGCATTCTGGCTGAAATTTCTCTGGTACGCATCTGCCAGATCGAAGACCTCCAACAGCTGGCCACGCTTATTGCTCAAGTCGGCGGCGGGGGTCCTCGACCAGCCACTGCGAAACCCTCTCCAGTGGCACCACCTGCCAAACCACAACCGCCGCATCAACAGCCACCCTCCGCCCCCCCTAGTGGCCAACACACGCCCCCAACTCAACCTCCAGACGACCCCGTTCCGGCCAAACCGGCCGCGACCGAAAATACCACATCGGCACCCGCCACATCAGAAACTACTGGGCCTGAAAATACTGAACCTGTGAATACCGGGACCGCGCGACAACTGGAAATACACTCCGGCAATGTCGAAGCGATCTGGAAAGAAGTGCTCTCACAACTGGAAGACATGACTTCTGACTTTGCACGGTTCTACGACCGGGTCTCGGTCTCCGCATCAAATCGCCTAGTCGTTAGCTTTCAAGCCGGGTATAGTTTCAAGAAAGAATCGTGCGAACGAGTAGATCGCAAGGCGAAAATTGAAAAGACGCTTTCGCAGATCGTTGGCCGCCCGATGCTTGTGGACCTGGCTGTACTGCCAGAGGAGATTCAGGAATCCCCGACGCAGCAACCGACAAAGTCTCGGCGGCAGCGAATGCGGGAAACCGAAGCGAATCCGCTGGTCAGCAAGGCATTGGAAGTGTTTGACGCCGAAGTCCAGCGAGTCGAAGAACCTGCACACAAAAATGCTTCCAGAGATTAGTTCACTCCTGGAGACCGTACCGGTGACCACATCGGGTGTGCTGCGAGCAAGCACACGCAGAGACGTTCTCCCGCACCCTTGAGCAATGAATAGCTATGTTTCAGAACCTGGGAAACTTGACCTCTCTGCTGCGACAAGCACAACAAGCTGGCAGCCAAATGGAAGAAATCCAACAACGCCTGAAATCAGAGCGGGTGACGGGCGCTGCCGGTGCCGGGATGATTACAATCGAAGCCAACGGTCTAGGTGAAGTGCTGAAAGTGAAAATCGATCCTGCGCTGGTCGAAAAGGGAGAAGCGGAAATGATCGAAGATCTCCTTCCAGCAGCCATCAACCAGGTCCAGGCCAAAGCCAAGCAACTACATATGGATGCTGTCAAGTCACTTACCAATGGCATCAATATTCCGGGATTAAATGAAGCTCTGGACCAGTTTGGCGGCAATCACACATCGGAATCGTAGACCCATGGGTTACCTGCTATTGGCTTGCGTTGTACATCGAAACGAGTGCCAGGCAGAACACACTCTTAAGGGTAAACCGACAATACACGACATGGCATTCGGCTTCATGCACACTTGAGGAAACACAATTCGGCATGGCACAACTAAGCGAGTCTGTCGTCAACGTCATTGACCAATTCTCAAAGCTTCCTGGAGTCGGTAGAAAATCGGCGGAACGCCTGGCTTACCATCTACTGCGGGTCAACAAGAGTGAAGCATTGGCGTTGGCAGACGCAATCCGTAATGTCCGCGAAAATGTCCGCTACTGCGAAACGTGTTTTAATTTATCGGAAGCTCCACAGTGCCTCATCTGCCAGGATTCGAAGCGCGACCAGTCGACGCTCTGTGTCGTCGAGCAACCTCAGGACGTCATCTCGCTTGAACAAGCAGGCGTCTTCCAGGGCGTCTACCACGTCCTGCTCGGGCGAATTGCGCCGCTGGAAGGTGTCGGGCCAGATCAACTGACCATCGAATCACTAGTTCAGCGTGCTCACAAAGGCAATTTTCAAGAACTGATCATGGCAACAAACCCAACGGTCGAAGGCGACGGCACAGCCTTACACATTTCAAATCTGCTTCAAGAATTACCGATACGAGTGACTAGACTGGCGCGTGGGGTCACTCCCGGATCAATTCTGGAACATACCAACAAAGAAATTCTCGCCGACGCATTATCTGGACGACAACAACTCTAAGGCCGGAAGTGCCGTCCAGTCCACCATTTGGCCAACGGTGGACTGAATCTGAACCACAACACATCTTGTTTCATCACCCTGCCCTGCTATTTTGCAGAAGTCCGCTCTACTCTTCTTTTTTGATACCACGACCTGCAGCATTCCCCCTTTCCTGTTTTCGAACAATCGCTTCATTCTTCAGGGTTTCTCTTTTTCGGATTCGTACCAATGCGTCTTTCGATGGGTACCGAGCTACGACAGGTCCAAAAACAGGTCCTGTCACCCACGATGATCCAGCGCATGGAAATCCTGCAACTGCCCGTGATGGCGTTGCAACAGCGAATTGAACAAGAGATGAACGAGAACCCATTACTGGAAGTCACGGAAGAAACGGAAACTGCCGAAGTAGACGTCGGAGAAGATCTTGACGAACCGGAAGCTGTCAATGACCAGGAAGAAGAACTGGTCGTTGAAGACAATTCGGACAACGCCTCGGACTTTGAACGCCTCCTGGAGCTAAACCGCGAGGTGCCAGATCATTTCGATGAACCGCCTCGCAAGAGCGCTAACCAGTTGGATGAGGAAGCTTCCCGTCGACACGACACCATGGCGAATGCCATCGAACGCCCAACCTCCCTCAATGACTTTCTACTTAGCCAACTTGGTGAACTCCGAATCGATGAAGCATGTTTCAGAATGTGCATGCGGATCATCTCTGCCTTGGATGCCGACGATGGCGGCAGGCTAAACAGCAGCCTTGAAGACCTGTTACCCGCGGACGCATCACCCGAAGAGCTGGCACTCGCCGAACGTGCTCTTGAGATCGTGCAGTCGCTTGAGCCGCAAGGAATCGCGGCACGCGATCTGCGTGAATGTTTATTGTTGCAGCTGACTGAAACCATGCCGTTCTACGACGAGGTCAAGGCACTTGTTTCAGATCACCTCGACGACCTGCACCACAACCGCATGCCCCTGATCAAAAAGAAGACGGGGTTTTCACTGAGTCGGATCCAAAACGCCAAAGAGCAGCTGAAGCGTTTGAATCCAAAACCTGCAGCAGCCTGGATGGACAACGTCGTCCCTACGGTTACACCAGACGTCGTTGTCGAACGACGTGACGACGGGAGCTACCGCATCATCCTGGAAGACACTTTTATCCCGCAGTTGAGAATCAGCAACTATTACCGCGAACGGTTGAGCAGCGGCACCGCCACCCCCGAAGAAGTCGAGTATATTCGCAAGAAAGTGAACGCGGCCCAATGGCTCATCGATTCGGTTAAACAACGTCGTCAAACACTGACCCGGGTTGCCCAGGCAATTGTTGATCATCAAACCAATTACCTGGAAAATGGGCCTGACTTCATTGAACCGCTGAGAATGCAACAAATTGCAGACAAAGTCGGGGTTCACGTCACCACCGTAAGCCGAGCCGTTGACGACAAGTGGCTGGAAACCCCACGTGGCATCCTGCCCTTGCGACAGTTCTTCGTTGGAGGCAGTCAAAATGATGATGGCGAAGACGTTGCCTGGGATCGAATCCGGATTAAATTGCAGGAACTCGTCGACAACGAAAATAAACAGAAGCCCTACAGTGACGACGACCTGGTCAAACAGTTAAAACAACATGGCATGAATGTGGCACGACGCACGGTGACAAAATACCGTCAAAAAATGGGCATTCCCAGTTCTCGCCAACGTCGGGATTGGACCAACAACTGACGGCAAGTCAACGTGTGGGACACAGCAGATACCACTGCAGGCAGGAAACCTACCGCTGGGAGACACTCTCTTCATTCGTACGTCCAAAGCCATGCGTGGAATCCCCTAACCTCAAACAGGCGGCAGAGTGGCAGACTTGACTGAAATCCTGCCAATGTTGACGGCCATGGCGCTGTTAATTGGAGCTTCGGCATTTTTTTCTGCCAGCGAAGCTGCCCTTTTTTACCTGCGTTCGGAAGACCGACTTCGCCTTCGCTCGGGAAATCGCGCACAACAGCTAGTCGACCGGCTACTGGAAGATCCCGACCGTGTACTCTCGGCGGTTCTGTTCTGGAACCTGGTTGTGAACCTGGCCTACTTCGCATTGGCCTCAATTGTCGGATTCAAGCTCTCCCCTTCGGCCTCCGTGTTTTTCGCGGCAGGGGCGCTGCTTAGCATTATCTTCTGCAGTGAAATGTTACCCAAAAGTGTGGCCGTTTTGATTGCTCCCAATCTCGCCAGTCTGGTGAGCATCCCGCTGGCCGTAATGATTCGCATTCTCGACCCAGTGATGCCGGCAATGCGAACGATCAATATGCTTTCGCAGCGCATGATCTGGCCGCGATTCAAGGAAGAAGCGTACCTCGAAGTTGCCGACCTTGAGCGTGCAATTGAACTATCGACATCCGACGCAAATCTGGCTCGACAGGAACGAGAAGCGTTACGCAACATCGTGCAACTATCAGAAATCCGGGCCGACGAATGGATGCGACCGCGCAATCAATTCCGCACCTTTCAGGCACCGGTATCCATTGACCAACTCGACAGCCAGTTAACCCCGAGTGGCTATCTGCTGATTTCCGAAGACGGCGGAGACGAAATCGGTTCTGCGGTCAATCTGAAAACGCTGTTCGATGTGCCGCAAGAGCACCTGGAATATCACGCCCAGCCAGTAACGCACGTCCCCTGGTGCGCAACGGTCGCAGATGCTCTGGAGAAAATGCAACGTGGTGACCGGCCTGTATCGGTTGTTGTAAACGAATTTGGCGAAACGATCGGGATCCTTACTCTGGATGACATCATTGAAACCGTATTCAGTCAGCAACCGACACGTAGCGGCCGACTCCTGAATCAACAGGCTGTCAAAGAAATCAGCCCCGGGTGCTGGCGCGTGGTCGGAATCACCAGTCTGCGCCGACTCTCTCGTTACCTCGGCTTCGCCTTGCCCGATAGCAAGAGCGTTACCGTTTCTGGACTCGTTCACGAGCAATTGGAACGGCTGCCCCAATCGGAAGACGAATGCGAATGGGGGCCGTTTCGGATTCAAATCATCGATGCGCCCCAACGCGGACACCTGGTTGTCGACCTTCATCTACGTGTCTCGCGGGAGGATCTGGAATGACCTCCGCATGGATTCTATGCATGCTGTTGCTGGGGATCTTCTTCAGCGCTTTTTTCAGTGGATCAGAAACCGGTTTTTATCGGGCGACACGCGTCCGACTGGTACTCGACGGATTCAGTGGTGATCTTATTTCCCGCGGTCTGCTGTGGCTGGTCAACAACCCCGCACTGTTTGTCGCCACAACGCTCGTGGGCAACAATCTGGCCAATTACCTCGTCGCCCAGGGAATTGTGCAAGCCGTTAATTGGCTGAATCTGCCACGTCCAGAACTATCTCAATTACTGGCCCCCGTAGTGCTGTCACCGGCCATTTTTATCTACGGCGAGCTGTTGCCGAAGAATCTCTACTTCCGCGCTCCCAATCAACTCCTTCGTCGAGGAGGCCCGTTGTTCCTCTCCTGCGGCCTCCTGTTCGCCCCTGTCTCAGCTGCCTTGTGGTCACTAGGCTGGCTCCTGCAGAAAGTCGTCGGCGAAACTCCACTGCAGGTGCAATTTACACTGGCACGGAAAGAATTACGGCAGGTCTTCGAAGAAGGGCAACAGGCAGGCATCCTGCAATCTGCGCAGTCTCGTCTGGCCCAGAATCTGTTTGAGTTCGCCGGGCTACCCATTATTCAATTCGCCAAACCAGTCCCGCGCATCGCTACGGTACAAAGCAGCACCGACCGCATCGAAATTTTACGCCTGGCAAGGCGTCAAAGATTAACGGAAATTCCGTTGCGTGATCAGGACAATCAACAACTCACTAGTTACGTCAGAACGATCGAACTCGAACTGTCGCCTTCCCTGGATGCCGCCCCAATACACCCACTTTTACGCCTGCCTGCTCAGACCAGGCACGTTGATGCGGTTGCGCAAATCCAGGCTACCCGTGAAAACCTGGCTTGCGTAGTAGATGAGAGAAACCAGGTGCTGGGCCTGGTTTATTTGCAACAGCTCACTCAGCCGCTGTTCCGTGGTGATTAATCCGTCCGGCATAAGACGGGCCTCTCCAACAGGCAACAGTCTCAGGTCGGCTCTCAGGATTTCTGATAACCCAACGCTAGAATCACTTCCAGCATCTCCTCACACGTGATAAATCGACGGCGGTTGTTGAGCTTATAGGAGTCTATCGCCTGGGCCAATTCCTGGGCCGGGAGCGACAGATTCTGGTGGCTATTGGAAAACTGCCTCCGCTCCGAACCAGGGGCCGTAGAACTCTGCCCCGAACGGCGTCGATCAACAAACGGCGCTTCAGTGGAAGTCATGCGTGCTCTCTCCCGAACCGGTATACGCTACGACAGCGGCGGCGGAATTCCGCCATGAAACCGTACGTCGCTTTTCTGGTTCGGTCAATAATTTTGTTGAGAAACCCCGCGTATCAGACAGCAGCCGATATCTGCAGCGTTGCGGCCAACCAGACTACCGAGAATCATGGCAATTTGATCTCCTGTCCCTTGGCATCACGGCAGTCCAATTCAAGATGCTCTGGAAACAGCCCTTCCACAGTGAGAACCTGCACATCCATACCGCCTTCCTCTTCAAGCTGCGTGATGTCCTTGCGCTTCTTGTTATTCAAATACGACGCCACATCATCATTGACGCGGACAGTGACGCGTGACACAGTCGGCTGCTGACTGGCTAATAACAGCATACGAATCACCTCGATCGCCATACTCTCGGCGGTTTTAACAACACCGCGGCCACTGCAACATGGACAATCCGCATAAACACTTCGCTGTGCGCTAGGGCGAATGCGCTGCCGCGTCATTTCAATCAGACCAAATGGACTGGTACGGAGAATCTTAGTCCGAGCGCGGTCTCGCTTCATTGCGTCACGCAGTGCACGCTCCAATCCCCGGCGGTGTTTTTCACGCCGCATATCAATAAAGTCGTTCACGATCACACCACCCAAGTCACGCAACCGCAACTGCCGGGCGATCTCACGAGCCGCCAGAAGATTCATCTGGTAAGCCGACTCTTCTGCATCTTTTTGCGTTCGAAAACTACCACTGTTGACATCAATCGCTACCAGCGCTTCCGTCGGATCAATGACAATTGAACCACCTTCTTTAAGTCTCACTTCACGCTTGTGAATCTGAGCAATGTCGGACTCCAAACGATACTTGTGGAACAGTGGTTCACGGCCCTCGTAAAAGTGCAGGCGGTTCGCAAACCTCGGCATGACCAGCTGCAAGAATTCCTTGGCGCGCTCATGGGCCTCCGCTTCATCCACATAAATCGCATCCACCTCGAGGGAGAAAATGTCCCGGATCGTACGGATGATCATGTCACTCTCTTCGTAGATCCCAAACGGACCTTCCGACTTGCGGAGACGTCGAACAATGACTTTCCACAGACGCAACAAGTAGGCGAGATCACGCGACAGTTCCTTGCGTTGCCGGTCTTGCCCGGCTGTCCGAACAATGAATCCAAGGCCTTTGGGAGGATTCAAATCGAGCATCGTTTCACGCAATTTACGGCGTTTCTCTTCGTCTTCAATCTTGCGGGAAACACCGACTCGTCCCAGTGCCGGCATCAAGACGAGATAACGCCCCGGGATACTGATATATGTCGAAAGCGTCGGCCCTTTGGTACCGATTCCTTCCTTGATCACTTGGACCAACACTTCGTCTCCGCGACGAAGTATGTCCTGGATCGGTGGTTTGATACGGGGCCGCCCTGAGTGACGCATCGTCCGGCGTCGGCCTTGTCGGCTGCCTTGTCGACCACCCTCACCCGCTTCGTCTTCGTCATCATCACGTTGCGCGTCCGCCGGGTCAAAACCGCCCTGGCGATAATACTGTGGCTCAACATCACTAATGTGCAGGAAACCATTCTTTCCGACACCAAAGTCGACAAACGCAGCCTGAATGCTTGGCTCGAGGTTTACTACCTTTCCCTTATAGATGTTGCCGACATAATTGTCCTGGCTACTTCTTTCGATATAAAGTTCTTCAAGACGCCCATCTTCGATGACCGCAATCCGGCATTCTTCTGGCTCGGATACATTGATCAGCATTTCTTTTTTCATAGTGCCAAATTCTGTTCTTTGTAAATGGATTCATGGCGCAAGCTCCACTGCAGTTCGGGAAATCCAATGACCTGCGGCCTCTAAATCGTCTAAACCCAAGAGCATTAAGATCTCTCGAGGACGGACCGCGGCAGTGGGGGTCGTTCGCAACACAACACGAACGAATCCGTCTTCCAGCAGCAATTGTTCGAGACTGTCGCCTACGTCAATCGGTTCCTTACGGCCTTCCCGCTTGATCGAATAGGGCAATCGGGACAGAAATTCATCGATTCTGTCCGCAACCTCGTCACGCCGTGATTCGGGAACTGGAAACTGGTAAACCAACCGTTCCACACGAGCTTTACCTTCTGAGGCATCCAACTTTCGAACCTCATCAATTATCAAACCTGGTGGCGTCAAAGCGTCTAGTTTTTGCGCAATGACTTCCGTCGCCTCATTTTCTGCCAATTCCACATCCATGACTTCGTCCTGGCCAGCAATCCCCAAGGCTAGCGCCGAGGGAAAGCTCATTCTGGCCTTGGGGTGGAACCCTTCGGACATACTCAACTTCAAGCCAGCGCGGCGAAAGATGCGTTCAAAAACACGCACCAAGTCACGGTGGCTTATCCACCGCAAATCGCCGACTTTCTGAAAGTGAATGCGAACGCGTTGACGAATCCTGGTCATAGAAAAAACTCTAGAAAGGTACGAGCTCAGGAACTGTTTTCCGCAACTCCTCATGCAAATAAGTCTTGATTTCACCCGCGGTTTCCATGTCCATCGCGCATTGATAAATAGCCTCACAGTCGGGCACGGAAACACTGCGGCATAACTTCTTGATCTCTGGAATTAAACTAGGAGGAACGCTAAGAGCACGGACCCCCATTCCTAATAACAACATGGCAAAGGCCGGCTGGCCACTGATCTCGCCACAGACACTTACAAATACGTCAGCCTCCGCAGCGGACTTGAGCGTCGCGTCAATCAGTCGCAGTACAGACGGGTCTACCGTCTGGTACAGATCGGCAACATCTTTATTATCGCGATCAACGGCCAGCGTGTACTGCACTAAATCGTTTGTACCAATACTGACAAAATCGACTTCCCGCAAAAAGCGATCGATCATCATAACCGCCGCCGGCACTTCAACCATCATGCCAACCTTCAAGTCAGCATCAAACGGAATACCCTCCTCTGCGAGGTCTTCCATGACGTCATTTAGTACTGATTTCGCCTGACGCAGTTCCACCATGGTTGAGATTAGAGGAAACATCAACTCAATCTGCCCCAAGGCGCTCGCCCGCAATATCGCTCGCAGCTGAGTACGAAATAACGTCACATTCTTCAGAGACAATCGAATACTACGCAGCCCCAGGAAAGGATTATGCTCCTCTTCACCTAAAGGCTTGTGCCCCATCTTGTCCGCACCAAGGTCGAGGGTACGGATCACGACCGAGTGCCCTTTCATGGCACTAACCACCTGGCTGTACGCTTGAAAGTGGTCTTCTTCGGTCGGTTCTTCGGAAGCACCCAAATAGAGAAATTCCGTACGATACAATCCAATTCCCTCGGCGCCACGCTGGATACATGACGCCACTTCGTGCGGGAATTCAATATTCGCTGCCAGCCGAATAAGTGTCCCATCCTGGGTCTGCGCCGGCAGCTCCGCTAATTCATCCAACCGCGCAGAAATTGTTCGATGCTCTTCCACCTCGTGCCGGTAACGAGCAATGGTTTCTTCATCGGGCTGCAAGATAATCCGCCCATGGTCTCCATCGACGATGACCAGATCACCGCCCGACACGTCAGTAAGAAACTCACCCATTCCTACAACTGCCGGAATCTCCAGACCTTTCGCAACAATCGCAGTGTGACTCAGCCCCCCTCCAATCTCGGTCGCAAAACCGAGGACAAATTCAGGATTCAACTTTGCCGTCTCACTGGGCCGCAGATTGTGTGCCAGCACAACAACTGGAGAAGTCAAGTGCGAGAGTTCTTCGCGCCGCAGGCCTAACAAATAGTACAAGAGGCTGCGTTCAATATCAAAGATATCCTGGGCACGCTCGGCATGATGGGCACTGTCAAGCTCGAGAAACACCTTAGCGTATCGACGCAAAGTACGACTGACCGCGTACTCCGGAGAATAGTGTCGTTCCAGCACTAGGTGTCTGATTTCATTATTCAAGCGCTCATCTCGTAACACCTGCAGGTGCGCAGCAAAAATCGCACCATACTTCTCACCCAGTTGAGACGCTATTGAAACACGATTGCGTTCAATATCCTCCGCAACCGCTTCCATTGCAGACGATAATCGCTGCAGCTCGTCATCCACCGCATCGCGCATCAGGAACCGCCGGGGAATTCGAAATCCCTCGTAATCGATCACCAACGCCTCGCCAATTGCGACGCCTGATGAAACCGAAATACCCTGAAGTGCAATCATCTGATCTGTAACGAATCTTGTTTAGCCTGTACCCACCTCGTCACACCCATCTGCGTTGTCAGAAAAAACCTGGTCGAATCCTTCCTGAAATGCAGAAGCCAGCAAATCCACTGCCCTTTTCGCGTCGAACCCACGCGCCTGAATAACCAATTGGGCTCCCGGTCCTGCACCAAGAGCCATGACGTCAAGAATGCTCTTGGCATCACAACAAGCACCGTCATGCAAAAGCTCAATATCGGCATCAAATTTCTGAGCCAACTGAACTAGAGCATCTGCTGGGCGCAAATGCAGTCCCTGTTCGTTGATTACAGTGACTTCACAGGTGACCGTTTCTTTCGCCATTATCCCGACACGTCCCTTCTGTAGTCGAAGATGCCCGAACGCAACACAGCAGAAGCAATGCCACGAGCAAGCCGAACGGGGACAACAAGACTAGGAACCAAATTGACCACTGTCAGCTTCGTCAAGCAGTTGCCAGATATCCTCAGGGGTCGTCGACTGCTTTAGAAACCGACAAAACGTACTGTCGCGCAATTGTCGCGCTACGTTTTCCAGGGCACGGAGATGGTCACCAGGTCGATCCGGAGGTGAAACCAAAAGAAAAAAGATCTGAACCTTTGCGTCGTCCAAACTATTGAATTCGACACCGGATGCACTGACCCCGACCGTTGCCACCAGGCGATCCACGCTGGGGTGTTTGGTATGCGGTACCGCAATACCCCGGCCGATGCCGGTACTCCCCAACTCCTCTCGTTTCATGATGGCCTTAACGATGCTCTCTCTCTCATCGGATTTCACAGAACCCGAGTCGACCAGTGCTCCAACCAGTTCTAGAATCACCTCCTCTTTCGTTTCAGCCGCTATCTGTGCCTGAATAGACTCGGCACAAACAAAGTCGGCAAATTTCATTCGCAATGTCCTTTCACTCGATAAAAACCAATCTAACGGCTTCAAACGCCGCGACCGAGCGATGGACCGCCTACGCAACAGACGCCTGTCATGTGGATTCTTTAGATGCTTGTGCGCGGTCAACTGGTGACCGGTTCCCAATTCTCCTCAGGTGCCTTCGCAACGAACCCCTGCCATCATGTGTGTAAGCGGTCTGAACGAGTCATCAAATGCGTCAGCCTGCTCGGTCACACCTGACCAGCCTGAAACGCCAGCGGGAACAGACATTCTTCAAATCCATCTAGAACCACCGCCACACGACGCGTGATGGCAATAGTTCAACTCGGATGTCTCTCCACGACTTCCTTGATCACCAATCGCTCAATCAGAAAACTGCTGTAAACTCCTCGAATTTCAATCTGGAAATAGGCCGAATCAAGGGCGCGCCAGTGCTCAGACCTTTCCTCCGCGCTACACTTATTCAGCCTTTCAGCTTAGAGGCATT
>PBOG01000114.1 GCA_002724245.1 Planctomycetaceae bacterium | reverse complement strand
GGGGGCTTGATCGTCGGTGGACTCGGGTGTGGACTCGGGTGTGGATTCGGGTGTGGATTCGGGTGTGGATTCGGGTGTGGATTCGGGTGTGGATTCGGGTGTGAGGGTTGCGTCGGGTGGGGTAACCGGCCCCGCGTCTGGCAGGACCGGGTCCATCACCTCTGGTTTGTATGTCGCGAGGTAACTGTAGAAACCGTCATCAGCTGTTTGCTCATCATTAAGTTGGGTGAGCCGTTCCGTTGCAAAGTCTGCCAGGGCACTTTCGGAAGCCAGGGTTTTCAGCTCTTCATAGTATTTCACTGCTGCGTTGTGGTTTTCGTCGCGATTCCGCTCGGCGACTGCCATTCTTGTTTCGTACGCCTTGGCCAGTCCGTAGATCGCTTCTCGGTGTAGTTCTAAGTGCTGTTTGCTGGTTGGGCCGATCAGGTCCCGGGCCTCTTCGTATTTCTTACAAGCTGCTTCGAGTTGTTTTTTCGCTTCATTCTTGTCGGCCTGGTAGGCACTGTTGATACCCATGGCCAGGGCAAGATTTGCTGATTTGACCGTGGCCCACGCGATCACGTTCGTATTGTCACTAAGCATTGGGACCATGTAGATCAAGGAGCTTTGTGCCACTTTTTGCTCGTCGATGAACTCATTCAGCCGTTCGTAGTTTTCGCTGTTGTCACCTAGTGTCGACGAAGGTGGCACAGCGACCTGGAACAACTCCTGCCATGCTGCCGCATTCCGGCTCTCATTGAGATCTTTCAGCCCGTACCACACCCCTGCGAAAACAAATACAACCAGAAAGACCAGCACCAAGGGCACTCTTAGTTCTGGTGCGATCGGTAATTTTTCCACGAGAGCTTGCAGCAACGAGGACAAAGAGTCCGCTTCCTGTTCCTCTTTGAGTTCTGGCTTCGGTTTGCGTTCTGGTTTCATGCTTGGAAAACTCCACGTGCAAATCGGTGAGTGCGACGGAGCACAGCCACCACGGTGAAAATACCCCATCTGCCAGCACGGCCAGGGGAACCCACCAGGATTATAAGTGTCGTGACGCCGCGGTCCCGCTGCATACCGACAACAATTCATGGTTGTCGGGGCAGTTGGGTGTTCCGGAACGCCGGTACCGAATAACTGGATGTCGGGACTGATTTTGCGCAAGTATAGAGATACCAATAAAATAACGTCAAGAGACAGGGGGGGAGCGGCCGATCCCGCAGGTGGCCAAATTCGGGCGTATGATAATAATAGATTGGCAACCCGCGAACGGGTTTGCCCGGATGGCGGTTACCGGAGGTGGGCCGCTCTCTGCTGACCACGGCCAACGTTTCTGTTGGTCCTCCTTTGATTGTCGAACGGCGGTTCAGCCGGATGCGTTTTGCCCTTGTTTTGACGATCCTGGCGCTGGTGGCCTGCCTGGTGGCAGGGGTTGTGCTGCTGCGGCCAGCACCAGACCCCGAGCCAGTGGACGTGATGCCTGCCGGGGATTCGGTTGCCGGAGTTTCCAAGGATCCCCCCAGTCCCCAGGAGTTTTTGGGGGCGACCGCGTGCCGTGATTGCCATGCGGAGATGTTCTCAGGATTTTCCCGGACCGCGCACCATCGAACCTCCTTGCTGCCGAGCCCTGAAACCATGCTGGGGACTTTTCCCGGGGTGATGGAGACTGCAAATCCCGATCTGCATTTTGAGTTGGAGCAGACCGAAGACGGTTTTTTTCAGTCAGCGGTCGGTTTTCGTAACGGTCGCTCGGATCGCCAGCGGCAACGTATCGACCTGATCTTAGGGAGCGGCAAGCTAGGGCAGTCGTTTTTGTATTGGCGCACGAATGGGTTTGGAGAACACGAGCTATTTCAACTACCGGTTTCTTATGTGACGCCCAGTGACAAGTGGGAAAATAGTCCTGGATACAATGACGGCCAGGCGGATTTCGATCGTGTGATCCAGCCGCGGTGTCTTGAGTGTCATACCACCTGGTTCGAGTCTTCTGCTCGCCCGCGACCCGGGGTAAATGCCTACGATCGGGAGCGTTTTGTGTTAGGCATTTCCTGTGAAAAATGCCATGGTCCCGGACTTGAGCACGTGACCTACCACCGAGCGCATCCAGAGGCTGGAAGCCCTCGTTACATTACCCATCCGGGGTCCTTGCCGCCCCAGCGGCAAATCGAACTTTGTTCTTTATGTCACTCCGGAGCTGGAATTCCCCTCAAGCCAGCGTTCAGCTATCGTCCCGGTAAAGCGCTTGATGAGTTTCTCGAACTGCCCCCGTACGATGAGCAGAACCGGATTGGCGTCCACAGCAACAATCAGGTCGCCCGGTTGAGTAAAAGTCGATGTTTTCAAGAAACGGAGGGAATGACCTGCACAACTTGTCACGATTTGCATCGTTTTGAACGCGGCGATCTGGCGGTGTTTTCCCAGCGATGTTTGCAGTGCCATCAGGTTGGATTGACTGGAACGCATCGGGCCTTGGGGACCCAGCTCAACAACAATTGCATCGATTGCCACGTCCTTAAACACGAGGACAAGAAGACACCATTTGAAACTCCCGAGGGTACTTTCTACGTCGAGATGAGAGATCACCTGATCGGGATCTACCCGGCTGCCAGTGCGGCTTATCTGAAACAAAACGGCTTGGAGTCAGAAACCAAATGACGGGTAATGCTGTTGATTTTGCTCCATTGGTGTACGGCATTCTGATCGCCGTTCTCGGCTTTTTGCTGGGATGGCGGTGGCGTAGCAGGCGGCTTGGAACACTTCTGGCAGTCGTTGGTTTTGCGATCGGCTTTTTGTTTGCTGCGATTCTCCCAGCTCTATGGCCGGAAGTCACTGAAGAGCAGGTTGCTCCGGTTGCCACGGGGCGAGAAGGGCTGCAGGACGTCTCGTTTCTGGGGGCAGAGAGTTGCCGCGAGTGCCATCAAGAAAAATATGAGGGGTTTCGGCACACCGCGCACCACCTGACTTCCCAATTGCCGAGCGAAGCAGCGATCCTGGGGTCTTTTTCCGCGGACCAGAACGTTTTTCAGACCGGTAATCCGAAGTTGAGTTACCTGATGGAGCAACGTGGCGATGAGTTCTATCAAACAGGGATTCTGCAACGTGGCTCAACAGAGGAGAGGCGGACTGAACGGATTGAAATGGTGATTGGTAGCGGCAAGCTGGGGCAGAGCTATTTGTACTGGCACCAAGGATTGACAGCGGATGGGCGGCAGTTTGACTTGTTGTTTCAACTTCCCATCTCTTACGTCAGCGGCAGCGGGAAATGGGAGAATAGCCCAGGGTATGTGGATGGTGAACCGAATTTTGAGCGGGGGATTTTTCCGCGTTGTCTGGAGTGCCATGCGACCTGGTTTGATCCGATTGAGCCGGATCAACCAACCCAGAATGCCTTCCGCAAGGAGGCGTTCTTGCTGGGTATTTCCTGTGAGAAATGCCACGGCGCGGGGCGTGACCATGTCGATTTCCACCGCAATAATCCAGACGAGCAGGTGGCGAGGCATATTGTGAATCCGGGGTCTCTGGGGCGTTTGCGTGAAATTGAGCTCTGTACGTTCTGTCATTCCAGTCCCGGAGAACCTCTGCAGCCCTCTTTTACGTATTCGCCTGGGCAGCAGCTGGCGGATTACGTGCGGCTGGATCCCCTGGAGGCTCAGAATCGCATTGGTGTTCATAGTGACAATCAGTATGCCAGGCTCAGTGAGAGTCCTTGTTTTATCGGCAGTGAGCAAATGACCTGTACTACCTGCCACGACCCGCATGCGCTTGAACGAGGCCAGCTGTCACTCTTCTCAGAGCGTTGCATGAAGTGCCATGAACCGGAACGCTGTGGAATGGCCAGTGAAATAGGTACGGCGATTCGCCAAAACTGTATCGATTGCCATCTCCCCAAGCGAAAGGATGAGGCGACTCCGTTCGAGACACCCGAGGGCACAAAATTTGTCGAGCTGCGCGATCACTTCATCGGAATTTATCGCGATCAGACTCAGGAATTCATGGAGCGGTGGAAAAAGACTTCCCAGAGTTCTGTTGCCAGGCCCGCTCCCTGACCGGAATTCGCTCTAAGTCCCGAGCTGTCAGATACTTGCCTTGTTGGCTCTGGCCTTGGCCGCTACAATCTCCGCAACGACGGATCGTTCGTGATGCTCGCGGAGCGCGACCTGGATGGGACGCTTGAACTGGCTACGGTGCCTGTGGCCCGGTTTGACTCGGTTGGGAAGCCGTGGAGAATGGCTGGCGTTGAGTGCGGCGCTGGTTTTTGCGGGCCTTCTGCAAGTGGCCGTGACGGTGACTTTTTTTTGGCCGGAAACGGTGAACCCCAGGAGCGTTAAAGTCATTTGGCTGGTGCTGGCGACCGTTTGGATTACTGGACTTTGGTCTGGATATGATGACATTGCGGCTGCCACTCGACGTTTTTCGGATGCGCGACTTCAGGACTTGTTTATTCGCGCACAGGGCGAATACTTAAGAGGCAATTGGTGGACCGCTCAAACGCTACTCGAGCAGTTACTGGCGTTAGATCGAGCCGACGTCGAAGCCCAGCTCATGCTGGCGGCGTTGTATCGACATACCGAACGCCCGGGAACAGCCAGACGGCGACTGCGGTTTCTGGAGCAACTCGCCGGTGCCGATACGTGGCGATTGGAGATTGAAAAGGAGAGGATGTTGTTGGAGCGTCTGGACGCAGAACGTCTGGACGCAGAGAGTGACGAGATGCAAGCGGCACCGTGCCGTACTAACACTGCGGAGTCTTCAGGTGAGAGTTCCGACCGTGTCCAGATGCGTGCGGCGTAATAGGCGTCCCTGCGTGTGTCCGGTCGATTGTGACAGTCCGGTCGATTGTGACAGTGCAGCACGGGTTACATTTACAGATTGAATAGCAACGACCAGTTCGGTATTCGTGAAGCTGGGCAAGGGGATAAACGAGATGTACGAGCGATTTACAGACCGCGCACGCAAGGTAATGCAACTCGCGAATCAGGAAGCGCAGCGGTTTAACCACGAGTATATCGGGACCGAACATGTCTTGTTGGGCCTGGTGAAAGAGGGCAGTGGCGTGGCTGCCAATGTTCTCAAAAACTTGGATGTGGACTTGCGGAAAATTCGGCTCGAGGTGGAGAAGCTCGTTCAAAGTGGTCCCGAGATGGTCACGATGGGCAAATTGCCACAGACACCACGTGCGAAGAAAGTGATCGAGTACTCCATGGAGGAGGCGCGGAATCTGAATCACAACTACGTGGGTACCGAGCACATTTTGCTGGGGTTGTTGCGTGAACAAGAAGGTGTTGCAGCCCAGGTCCTGATGAATCTTGGATTGAAGCTGGAAGAGGTGCGTGAAGAAGTACTCAATTTATTGGGGCATGGCTTGGAAGCGGAGGAACGCAGTCCCAGTGAGAGTGGCGGTGGTGGTGAATCGCGGCCCTCCAAAGGAAGCAAGTCCAAAACGCCTGCTTTGGACAGCTTCGGTCGTGACCTGACTGAGCTGGCCAAGCAGAAGAAGTTGGATCCGGTAATTGGTCGTGAACGAGAGATCGACCGGGCGATTCAAGTCCTCTGCCGCCGTACCAAGAACAATCCAGTGCTTCTCGGTGAGGCAGGGGTCGGAAAGACTGCCATCGTGGAAGGGTTTGCCCAACGTGTTGTCGCTGGAAATGTGCCGGAGCTGTTGTGCGAAAAACGGATCGTTGTTCTGGATCTCGCGATGATGGTGGCGGGTACCAAGTACCGAGGCCAATTTGAGGAGCGTATTAAAGCGGTAATGAATGAGGTGCGGCGCGCGAAGAACACGATTTTATTCATTGATGAATTGCACACGCTGGTTGGTGCCGGCGGTGCGGAAGGTGCAATCGATGCGGCCAACGTGCTCAAGCCTGCACTGGCCCGCGGTGAGATTCAGTGTATCGGTGCCACGACGCTGGATGAGTATCGCAAATACATTGAAAAAGACAGTGCCTTGGCCCGGCGGTTTCAGGAAATTGTCGTTGATCCCACCAACAAGGATGAAACTGTCGAGATTCTCAAGGGGTTGCGTGGCCGTTACGAGGAGCATCATCGCGTGCAGATTACCGACGATGCAGTCGTGGCGGCGGTTGAGATGTCCCAACGCTACATCACTGCTCGTTGTCTGCCTGACAAGGCAATCGATGTAATTGATGAAGCCGGGGCGCGGGTTCGGCTGCGTTCCATGACGCGTCCCCCGGATCTCAACGAGATCGATGAAGAGGTGGAGCGGCTCAACAAGGAGAAAGAGGAGGCTGTCGCATCGCAGGACTTCGAGAAGGCTGCGTCGCTCCGCGATCAGGCAGACAAGCTGCGCAAGAAAAAGGAGTCTATCACGCGTGAGTGGCGAGAGAAATCACGTGAGACCGATGGCGTTGTGGATGAAGAAGTGATCGCGGAAGTTGTTTCCAAGATGACTGGAATTCCATTGACTCGCTTGTCGACGGAAGACAGCTTGCGTCTGATGAAGATGGAAGGTGAGCTGCACAAGCGTGTGGTTAGTCAGGATGAGGCAATCAAGTCGCTGTCACGCTCGGTCCGCAGAAGTCGCAGTGGCCTGAAGGATCCCAAGCGGCCGACAGGTTGTTTTGTCTTTGCTGGGCCGACCGGCGTTGGCAAGACCCTGCTGGCAAAGGCTCTGGCTGAATTCATGTTCGGTGATTCTGACGCGTTAGTGCACATCGACATGAGCGAGTATATGGAAAAGCACAACGTCAGCCGGTTGGTCGGTGCACCTCCCGGTTATGTGGGCTATGAGGAAGGCGGGCAATTGACCGAGAAGATTCGCCGCCGGCCGTATGCAGTTGTGCTGCTGGATGAAATTGAAAAGGCGCATCCAGACGTTTTCAATATGCTTTTGCAGGTGATGGAGGAAGGCCGGCTGACTGACAGTTTCGGTCGCAACGTTGATTTCCGTAATACGATCATGATCATGACCACCAACGCGGGTGCACAGGCGATCAAGAACGAAGACGTATTTGGTTTGCATGCCGCGCGGAAAGAGAGTGACGACCTCTCCTATGAAAATATGAAAACGAGGGTCACCGATGAGATTGAAAAGGTCTTTCGACCGGAATTTCTCAATCGTCTTGACGATGTAATCGTTTTCCACCATCTCAATAAGAATGACCTGAAGGACGTGATCGATCTCGAATTGGCTCACGTCCGCGGACGATTGTCGGAACGTGGATTTGAGTTGGAACTCGATGAAGGTGCCAAGGAGTTCTTGATTCGCGTGGCCTGTAAAGATCTTGACTATGGCGCACGTCCATTGCGCCGGGCGATCGAACATCGTGTCGAAGACCCGCTCTCAGAAGAGCTGCTCAAGGGCGAATTCCAGGGGAAAACCAGGATCATGGTGACGGCGGTGCACGATGATGAGGGGAGAGTCCGCCGGCTCGATTTCAAGGGCGTGGAAATCGTCGAACAAGAGCCTGAACCGGTCGCTGCTACTGGCGAGTCGGACGATGCGGTGGACGATGCTGTAACACCTGAATAGCGGCGTCCGCGGCTCTTCTCGGTTGTGTGCTGCGATCCAGGGGCGCGACCCGAGCTGGTGAGCCAGTTTTTGGCGTGCTGCTAGCGGGTGAACAGGTATTCCTATACCTGTGGATCGACGGATTTGCTAATTTGGTCCGCCACAGTTCGCCCGGCTACGCTGATCAGGCACTCTCATGAAGAATTTTTTCCGCGCGGTCCGTTTGGCACTGCGCCATCGCCTGACGATTTGCTGCGTGGTCCTGACGTCCCTGGGTGTCGCCTGTTTTTGGGGTGCTAATATCGGCACCATCTATCCGGTCGTGGAAGTCGTCTTCGAGGGCCAGTCTCTGCACGATTGGATCGAACGCCGTGTCTCCGTGACAGAGGCGGAGGTGGTTCAACACCAGCTGGCGCTCGATCAGTTTCGAAGTCAGCAGCAGGGTGCGGTTTCTGGATCCGATCAATCTTTAGAGGCGCTTGCACTGCAGGAGCAGTTGGTGGGATCGACGCAGGTACTCCAGTGGTATCGGTGGAGTCGGCCTTACATACTTCGATTTACGCCGTCCTCGCCGTTTCAGACGCTCTTATTCTTGATCGGTGCGCTGGTTCTGGGCACGATCGTCAAGAATATTTTCCTGGTCATCAATTTGATTCTGGTTGAACGGCTTGCACAGCTAGCGACGTTCGACCTGCGGAAACAATTTTACCGGCGAACATTACGCATGGATCTGGGTGCTTTTGGTGAGGATCGAACGCCCCGCTTGTTGAGTCGATTTACGAACGACATGGGTTCATTAACAGGTGGTGTTGCAACATTGTTTGGCAAGGTCCTCCGCGAGCCCTTGAAGATGACAGCTTGTCTGGTCGGCGCGGGAATGATCAGTTGGCGTCTGCTGATGGTGTCATTGATTATTTCCCCACTGGCGATCGTGCTGATGGCCAGGTTGGCGCAGTCGATCAAGCGGGCGAATCGGCGAGCAATGGAAGATATGTCACAGCTATACAGCGTCTTGTGCGAGACCTTTACCGGAATTCAAGCTGTGAAGGCGTACACGATGGAGCCGTATGAACGCGGCCGTTTTCATCAAATCGCCAAGAAGTATTTTCGTAAAGCAATGCGGATCATTACCTACAACGCACTGGCACGCCCCACATTAGAGATCATGGGGATGTCGATGATTAGCATGGCGATAATAGCTGGCGGCTACCTTGTGCTCAATCAGCAGGTAGCCTTATTGGGGGTTAAGATTAGCGATCGTCCTTTGACCTTGGCGCCATTAATTACATTTTTTGCGCTGTTGATAGGATCGATCGATCCGGCACGTAAAATGGCGGATGTCTTTCAGTCGTTGCAGCGCAGTGCTGCGGGGGCGGATCGTATCTATGAATTGTTGGATCGTGAGCCGGCGATTGTTGAATTGGACAATCCCAAGCCTATTCCAGGGCGGGTCGGTGAGCTCACGTTTCAAGATGTCCATTTTCGCTACACAGCCGAACAGCCAGTCCTGCGCGGCGTCAACTTGCGTGTTCGGGCGGGCGAGACCATCGCGATTGTGGGGCCCAATGGTTGCGGGAAGAGCACTTTGGCCAATCTCATTCCGCGGTTTTACGATCCTGCAGATGGCGCGATCTTTTTGGGCGGAGTTGATTTGCGGCAAGTACGGTTACGCGATTTGCGTGGCCGCATCGGCATCGTAACGCAGCAGACATTGCTGTTCGATGACACGATCATGAACAACATCCGTTATGGGTCTCCTGGTGCCAGCGACATTCAGGTGGTCGAGGCGGCGCGACAAGCACGCGCTGACTTGTTTATCGAACGTCAGTTGGAGCAGGGTTACCAGACGGTCGTTGGTGAAAGTGGTGGAAAGCTGTCAGGAGGTCAACGCCAACGGATAGCCCTGGCCCGCGCCATGCTCCGGGATCCCGAGTTGATGATCCTCGATGAGGCGACAAGCCAGATTGATGTCGAAAGTGAGCAGCTCATTCATCAGGCGCTACGATCGTTTCTGGCCGAGCGGACCGGCATTCTGATTACACATCGTTTTTCTACGTTGGAGCTGGTTGACCGGATTGTCGTGATGGATGGAGGCGTCGTTCTGGATGCCGGTTCGCATGACGAATTGCTGGCCCGTTGTGATCTGTTTCGCCGCTTGTATCACGCGACGGCGCGAACGTCAGCCTGAGCCTTTCGTGCGGGCCGCAGGCTGGGTGCGGTTTTCTCGCGAGTCATTGGCATGAAACGTGCTTTGACTCTCACCTGACTGCGAGTTGTGGCAGCGGGGGCGGTGCAGTTGGCGGGTCGCATTTAGGTTGGAAGAATGATCGCGAAGCGGCTTAGTTAATGCGAAGTGGCGGCTGTAAGTCAATGATGTGAAGGGGTTTGTCAGCATTTTCGAGTTTGTTGGATAGGATGGCACGAATGCTCTCAGGTAGTCATGCGCGAGTCGGGTCGTTTCTGCGGGCGATCCCAGATTGTGTTGGCGGTTGTCGGTGGTGCTGCGCCGTTATGCAACACCCTGTAGCATGTCGAGACATCCAGCGGTTACGGGCTGGCCCGCCTGAAGGTGACCCCATCGGGAAATTTAGGTGATTTTTGCGACGCAATTCACACCGGAAAAGCAGTTTGAGATGCGAAAATCGCCGCGACTTGAGTTCAAAATGTGCTGCCACACAGCTAGAATAGGCGTAGGAGTGCTCGTTTTGCATGGGGCGGGCGCCTGACGAGAAACATGCGGGCATGATGCCACCGGGACAGTAGACTGAGGTAGCAAGGAGTCACCAGGAATGAGTCGCGAAATTAGATTTTCCGTTCCGCTAGTCGTAACGGCCCTGATTTCCCTGCTGGCAGTGGCCGATGGCGCCAAGCGTCCCGCCGCGCGCTGGGCGTCGTATGACCTTCCTCAAGTTGCCACGATCAACAAACGCATGATTGATTCGTGGAAAGAATGGGAAATCAAACCTTCGCAGAATGCAACCGAAGGTGAATGGTGCCGGCGGGGTTACCTGGATGTGATTGGTCGGATTCCGACGGTGTCCGAGCTTTATGCCTTTACCAAGAGCAAGGACAAGTCCAAGAAGCGGACACTGGTCAACCGATTGTTGTATGACGAGCGGTACACCGAGGAGTATGCACGCAACTGGACGACGGTGTGGACGAATGTCCTTATTGGTCGAAGTGGTGGGACCGAACGCAATTCCTTGACTAGCCGTGAAGGAATGCAGAAATACCTGCGAGATTGTTTCGCCCGCAACAAGCCCTACGACCGCATGGTGCGCGAGCTGGTGGCCGCAGTTGGCAGCAGTAAGCCGGGTGCGGAGAACTTTAACGGAGCGACCAATTTTCTGGCCATGAAGGTCAACGAAGAAAAGGGCACATTGGCCACCGCCGCGACGGCACGGATTTTCCTGGGATTACAGGTACAGTGTACCCAATGTCACAATCACCCTTTTAACGAATGGAAACAACAGAAGTTCTGGGAGTTCAATGCCTTTTTCCGGCAAACGCGTGCCCTCCGTCGCTTCCGTCCCGGCACACGTGATGTCAACTCGGCGGAACTGGTTGATGAAGACTTTGGCGGTGAAGGCACACCCCAGACCCCTGGCGAAGCAGAAATCTACTACGAGCAGCGCAACGCGGTCATGTTGGCCGCGTATCCAGTTTTTGTCGATGGTCGTGAGATTGCCCGTAGTGGATTCGTCGAAGATGCAAATCGTCGTTCGCTATTGGCGGACTTGATGACGAGTACCAATCGTACGGTCGACCGGGAGACTGCGACATATCTCGAACTAGCTGCGGCTAATCGTCTTTGGGGCCATTTTTTAGGGTATGGATTCACGACGCCGATTGACGACATGGGGCCGCACAACTCACCTACGCACCCCGAACTATTGAATTATTTGGGTTTGCAGTTTCGCGAGGCAAGTTATGACCTCAAGCAGATGGCTGAATGGATTACGTTAAGCGCGCCATACGGACTATCGAGCCAGTCCAATACGACGAATGTCACGCTCGACGACCCGCTGCTTGGTGAGGATCCAAAATTCAGCCGCTTTTATTTGCGACAGATGCGTGCCGAAGAACTGTACGAGTCTTTGGTCGCCGCGACGCAAGCCGACAAAAATGCCGCTAGCTACGAGGAGCAGGAAAAGGAAAAGAACAAGTGGTTGCAGCAATTCACCGTGGCGTTCGGAAACGACGAGGGCGAAGAGGCGACTATTTTCAATGGGACTATTCCGCAGGCCTTGATGATGTTTAACGGTGACTTAATCAAGAAGGCGACAAGTGCTGACAAAGGTGGGTTTTTGTCGAATCTGGCCAATAATCGCCGTATTCCAAACAGCCGGAAAATTGACTTCTTGTTTCAAGCGGGACTCGGTCGACGGCCCACCGATGAGGAAATAGATCGGGCTAATCGTTTGCTGATTTTGCGGGTGCAGGACGAAAAAGGCGATATCAACAAGGGGACAATTGCTGCGATGCAAGATGTCTGGTGGGCGATACTGAATAGTAATGAGTTTATTATCAACCATTAAATGTTGGATGAATGAAAGGCCTTGTGATTTAGCGCTGGCTTCTGTTTGCTCAGACCGGTTTGCCGGCCGAAAAGGCCTTGTTTTATTACCGCCACCGATTACACAACAAGTATCAGTATGGGGAGTGAATGGTCATGAAAAGTCGATTATCAAATGGAATGACGCGGCGTCATTTTATGGAGCACGTGGCTGGCTCTAGTGCGTTGACCGTTCCCGCCTTGTCGTTGGGACATAGTATTCGTGCACATGCCAACGAGCTGCGCAGTAATCACAAGGCGGCGATCCTGCTTTGGATGGGTGGCGGTCCTTCGACGATGGACATCTGGGACCTCAAGCCTGGTGCTGCCACGGGTGGACCCTTTCAGGCTATTTCCACCAGTGGCAATGAGCAGATTAGCGAACACATGCCAATGATGGCCAAGCAGATGCACCACATGTCGATCGTGAGGTCGATGAATACCCGTGAGGCCGATCACCAGCGTGGGCGTTATTACATGCACACGGGATATGTTCCTGAACGACGAGTGGAACATCCCAGTTATGGATCTGTGATTTCACGGGTGTTGATGGAAGACGAAACGCGGTCCGACGAATTGCAGATTCCGCCGTTCATCACTGTCGGTGGAGGGAGCGTTGGCCCCGGGTTTTTGGGAATGGCCTGGGCTCCGTTTTCGGTGAACAGTAATGGAACCGTACGCAATTTGAAGATGAGTCTCGATGACCGTCGTCTCGTGCAACGCATGGAAACTCTCGATCTGATCGAGAAGGGATTCGTTTCACAACGCCGGGGCACAGCTTCGGAAGAACATCGCAAGATCCTCCGTAAGACCTGGAACCTGCTCAGCAGCGACCAGATGGAGGCCATGAAGGTTGCTCAGGAACCTGAGACCGTTCGTGAACGCTACGGCAACACCAATTTCGGGAGGGGGTGTTTGATGGCACGTCGGCTTGTCGAAGCGGGCGTACCCTGTGTCGAAGTCGGACTGGGAGGCTGGGATAACCACAGCAATATTTTTGCGACACTGGAGAATAACAAGCTGCCCGAACTGGATCGCGGCATGAGTGCGCTCGTCGAAGATCTTGAGCAGCGAGGTCTATTGGAGGACACGGCGATCATTTGGATGGGTGAGTTCAGTCGGACTCCACGAATCAATGGCAATACGGGGCGTGACCATTTTGCCAGGGCGTGGAGCGTGGTTGTTGGTGGTGCTGGTATTCAGGGTGGAACCGCTGTCGGTGCGACAAGTGATGATGGTACCGAAGTCGTGACCGATCCCTACACATCGCAAGACGTGATGGCGAGTGTTGTCAAGGCTTTGGGGATTCCGCTGGAGACGACATTTACTACCCCCACTGGACGTCCGATGAAGATTGCCAATGGTGGAAAAGTGATCGAGGAATTATTTGCGTAATGGAGAAGCTGGGCTGCGGCACTGGTTTGAAAATCAGGGGACGCTGGCTCGCCAGGTTTCTACCCGCTTGAATTTGTCACCGGGTAACGCTCCTGTGACAAATGCTGCGTGTCGATTTGCAAGAGCATCTGCATGGGCCGCTGGATCAGAGGATCGAGCGGCCCATTTTTTGGTATTGTGCGTGTTGGTCGAAGTAAGGTCGGACGCTGGTGTCCGGTTTTTGAAGAACGTGGCGCCAGGACATTGCGGCGTCAGGGCTACGGGTAGTGATATGTCCACAATTGATGATGTGAGCGGGGTACTGCGATCGTTAGCGCCCCATCACCTGGCTGAAGACTGGGATAATGTTGGTTTGCTGGTCGGTGATCGAGAGCGTCCTGTCAAGCGGATTATGACCTGTCTGACCGTAACACCGGAGAGTGTGCAAGAAGCAATCGATCAGCAAGTTGAGCTGATTGTGGCCCATCATCCCATCCCATTTCGCCCCTTGAAGCGATTGACGACGGAAGAGACGACCGGTCGGTTACTGTTGTTGCTGATTGATGCGGGAATCGCGGTCTACAGTCCCCATACGGCATTTGATTCTGCGCGCGACGGGATCAATCAACGTCTCGCTGAAGGGGTCGGATTACTTCGGATTCAACCGCTGGAACCGATTGAGAATGACCCTGATGGCCTGGGTGCTGGACGCTGGGGAGAGTTGGCCGAGTCGCTCGCCTTGGTCGACGTGGCAGCGCGGCTGAAGGAGTTTCTCAAGATTGAAGGACTCCATATGGTAGGGGCGCCGGCACAGCCGATTCAGCGGGTGGCCGTAGCGTGTGGCAGCGCAGGTCAGTTTCTTGGGGCAGCGCAACAACATCAGTGTGACTTGCTGATAACAGGGGAAACCAGCTTTCATACATGTCTGGCGGCTGCGGCGGACCAGATCGCGATGTTGTTACCGGGTCATTATGCTAGTGAGCGATTTGCCGTCGAATCACTCGCCGAGTCGCTGGGGCGTCATTTTCCAGAGTTGGTCGTGTGGGCCAGTCAGGAAGAGGCAGATCCTTTGCAGTGGATCTAGTTCGTTGGCTTTGCGTTTTGGGGCTGAGTGAAACCGTGCTGGAAGAGGTTGTTGTCTAATGATGAGTCATGCTGAGCGGTCGGCGTTACGTGAAGCTCTCTTGGTCGTCGTGTTATCAGGGGCTGGCTGGCTCGGTTTCATGAATTCGGAACAGGTCGCCTGCGCTGACGATGAACGTGATGCGGTTCGTGCAATGTCCAAACTGCACGTGGCACAAGGCCTGGAGTTACAGTTGTTTGCCGCTGAACCGCTCGTGCGGCAGCCTGTGACAATGACGGTTGACCGACGCGGGCGCGTCTGGGTCATTCAGTATCTTCAGTACCCAGAACCCGCGGGACTCAAAAAGATTACTGGTGACCGTTATGACCGGATCCGATATGACCGGGTCCCTGAGCCACCGCCGCACGGTCCTCGTGGTGCAGATCGGGTGACGATTCTTGAGGACACGGATCAGGACGGGCAAGCTGATAAGGCACGGGATTTTGTCTCTGGGTTAAACCTGGCATCCGGTCTGGCGCTGGGACATGGTGGGGTCTGGGTGCTGCAGTCACCTTATCTACTTTTCTATCCGGACCATGATCAAGACGATCGTCCAGACGGTGATCCGGAAGTGCGCCTGGTCGGCTTTGGTTTGGATGACGCGCATTCTGTTGCCAATTCTCTGCAATGGGGCCCAGATGGCTGGCTCTACGGAGCTCACGGAAGCACCGTCAACGCGAATGTTCGCGGTATTCGCTTTCAGCAGGGCATTTGGCGTTACCACCCACGCGATGATCGATTCGAGTTGTTCTCCGAGGGAGGGGGGAATACGTATGGGCTGGATTTTGATCGCGTTGGCAATGCGATTGCGGGCACCAACTGGGGGATTCCGGGACTTCATCAGATGCAGGGCGCCTACCACGTCAAGATTTTTGGGAAGCACGGAGCGCTGCATAATCCGCATGCTTTTGGCTATTTTCCCCATATGCCTCACCACGGTGCGGCGATTGGCAAACTGAGTGTGGGAGGTGTGTTCTATCAGGCGACGCGGTGGCCCCAACGTTTTCACGGTAAGTATCTCACGGCAAATCCACTCAATCACGCTTTATACTCGATTGAGCTGCGGCCGCACGGCTCGACATTCAGCACCCACTTTCATGAGCGAGTGATGTGGAGCGAGGATACGTGGTTTCAGCCGGTGGACTTGGTACTGGACGTTGATGGGTCGTTACTGGTTGCCGATTGGTACGACGGCAATATCAACTACCAGATGACGTATCGTAATCGTGAGAACTTCGATTCCCAGCGGGGAAGAATCTATCGGATTACGGCCCAGCGGGGATCAAAAGAAAGCCACGCTTTGCGCGGCGCTGACAACACGCAACTGGTTGACAAGCTGCGCGATGTGAACATTACCCGCGTGCGGCAAACGCTGGAGCATTTAAGTGAGCACGCTGATCCTCTGGCCGCAGGTGAATTGAAACGCCGGTTTGCGTCCTCAGCAGATGAAACTGAAGCATTGCACTTGTTGTGGGCCTTAAACCACTGCGTCTGTCTGGTTGAGGACCGAGAGCTTGTCAGACGCGGCTTGACGCACCGGGCTGCTGCAGTTCGTGCATGGACCGTACGTTTATTGGGTGATCAAGGGCGTGTTTCAGCTGCTGTACTTGCCCAGTGCGTTGATTTGGCCAGGACGGATCCAAGCATGTTGGTGCGCACTCAGCTGGCTTGTAGCGCCAAACGTCTGCCAGGAACAGATTGCCTGGCGATTGTCAAAGAACTGGTGCGCGCGGATGATGCCCACGCAGATCCCTACTTGCCAATGTTACTGTGGTGGGCCGTTGAATCGAAAGCGGTGACACATGGAAGTTTGCTTCAGGACTGGCTGCGCAACCCTGAAGTCTGGCAGGTGCAGATAGTACGTGACGTGATTGTTCCCCGTTTGGCTCGTCGCTACGCTGCGTTGGGCGGTGAAAACGGATTTGGTTACTGCGCCCAACTTTTGTCATTGGCACCGACTGCTGCTGGTGTGGACCGCATCATCGAAGGCATGGAGCAGCAATTACAAGGCCTCAAGCAGCGGCAATGGCCAGCTGCGTTAGAGCAGCAAATTGCGCGGCTCTGGGAGGCATCTGATCACCCTGTTCCATTGGTCGTGTTCTCGCTACGAATGGGGAACAACGCGGCTTTTCAGGAAGCACTCAACCGGATTGTCCAGCCGGATGTGCCTTTGTCGGATAGACAATCATTAGTCCAGGCTGTGGGAGCTTCCAGGAATCCCGCTGCGTTGAATAGTCTGACGTCTTTGCTGGCACCGGGTGAAGCGGAGGTGCTACAGACAGCCGCACTTTCTGCGATTGCAATGTATACCGGGGAGTCACCTGGTCGTGTGATATTGGACCGGTATGTCAGTATGAATCTGGCTCTGCGGGAAAAAGCGCGGCAGATGCTCTACCGTCGTGCGTCCTGGTCGTTGGCGCTGTTACGCGACATTGATGGAGGAAAATTAGCGGCCGTTGGAGTCCCTAATCAGGAATTGCCTTTATTGTTACAGCATAATATTCCGGAAATTCGTGACCTCGTGGAAAAGCACTGGGGCAAATTTCGTTTGCAGACACCTGAATCGAAACGTCAGCGGATGTTGGAATTGGGAAAGATTGTTCAGAGCGGTGCAGGGGATCCGTTGCAAGGGAAGAGGTTGTTCGACAAAACTTGTGGAAAGTGCCATCGATTGCATGGCTTCGGAGGAATGGTTGGACCAGATCTGACTCCCTATCCACGGCATGAACTCGTCTATTTGTTGTTGCATACGGTTGATCCAAATGCAGTGATTCGACCTGCGTATCAAACCGTGATTGTGGTGACTGCTGATGCCAACGTGCTGACGGGGCGTATCGTTGAGCAATCGGAAAAGACCATTACGGTCCTCGACGCGAAAAACAACCGTTCGGTCATTGCACGCAATTCGATCGAAAAATTGCAAGACGGGCCCCAGTCATTGATGCCCGAAAAGCAGTTCGCGGAAATGAACCCCGCAGAGGTCCGAGATCTCTTTGCCTTTCTGCAGTCCAGGCCTTCCGAGCCATTGCACAACGATCTCGCGCCATTGCAAGGGAAACGTATTGGGTTTGCTGTTTCCGTGACTGAATGGCAGCTTACGGATAACGGTTCACAGACGCAGCCCAGGCACATGCCGACAGGTGGCAATCCCGGGGGCTGGCTGCAGTTGCAAGATGTCCAGGCGGGTAGGATGGCGGTCGTATTCCCGAAGACGTGGATTGGTGATTTGAGTGGTTTTCTGGGAGGTGTTATTTCCTTTGATGCGAGGACTGTCGATGCCCAGGCGGGTGCGCCTCACAAGGACTTCGGGTTGATTGAAATTACCGGGGCAGGGCGGACCGTTAGCGCTGATGCAGCGGGTCCAGGGCAAGTTGTGCCTGGATCTGAGTGGAGGCGTTACCAGCTCCGCCTGTCGCACGAAACGTTTCGTGTGCAACCCCGACAGTGGGCGGAGATTTTGTCGGATGTTCAACGTGTGCTGATTCGTGTCGAGGGGTTTAGTAATGCCAGCGAAGTAATGGGGCTGGATAATGTATCGCTCACACCCAGCACCAGTCGCTGACCTGGGTTTGGAGGCAGCCTGAGTATGTGCGGCGACTCCGTGCAGTCAGCGGGGGAGTCAATGGCAGGGCACTTGGGATATCACCTGAAACGGACGGTACCCATTTTGACAGGCCGGTCCTGAATTACAGGATCTGGTGTTGCCGCAGGAGTTTCTGGGGCCTGGAGTCGCCGGTGGATTTCAGTCGAGATCGGCTGCAGCCGCATGGACCAGTTCGTGAAAATTGTCCAGGGAAGCTAAGGCTTCTTGCCGAGCGGGGTGGACAAAGATACGGACACGTTTGACATAGTCGTCGAATTGTTTGCGCGCTAATGTCTGGACGACAGGAGAGACTTCGCCGAGTGAACGGTAGCAGTCTTCGTTCGCGAAATAGACATCGACATTGAATTCGACTTCGAGTTTGATGGGCGGGGCATCAATCAGGATTTCCTCTGCGGCGACGGTTTGCCCCAGAGCATGTGCGCATCGGTCAGCCAACGCGGCCGCGCAGTCCACGAGCCAAGGATACGGCTGGCGAGCCAATTTCTGGTAAGTTGTTCGTTCCTGGAAATAACTAAACTGCGCCAAGCGTTTGTAGAGACGCCGTGATGTGCCGAATAAACCGGCAAGTAGCTCGCTGGCATTGCTGGTTCCTGCGACGTCACGTAATTGCGAGATCATCGGCTGTTCTGTCAGTTCGAACAGCGAATCGAGAGAGACCTGATCACGTAACAGGTAGAAAGCTCGTTGTAGCATTGCCGTAGCGGATCGGACCGCATGGTGCCAATAGACCTCGCTGAACATCACATAGCGAGCGAAAACCATCATCTCTGCGGCCGTGCGCCCTTTTTCGGTGATCGCCAGTCCATCTCCGGAACGGTTTAGACAGAGGCTCCCAATGAGGCGTTGTTGGTCGAAGTTTCGACCGTAGGGAACACCTGCGTGGAGGCTGTCTCTGGCAAGATAGTCCATCTTGTCGATGTCGATGGGGCCAGACAACAAGCTTTGTAGTAGACGTGTGTGGCTGTCTGCTGATTTTTTGCACAGCAGCGAGACGATTTCTTTCGCGTCGATATTCCAGTCTTCATGGAGGGCTGTTACGACTTCCGGAGAAGACATGAAACGCCGCGAGAGTTCCTCGTGATCCGGCACTTCCTGTAGTTGCATGTCTTCAATCGGGTGACAAAAAGGCCAGTGTCCTACGTCGTGGAGCAAGGCCGCGACAATCAGCTTTTCGGCGTCGACTGAGGAGACAGCCTCCGAGAAGCGGCTGTCGAAAGAAAGTTGTTTGAGAAACAACAGCGCGACACGGTAAACACCAAGAGAATGTTCAAATCGTGTGTGGTGTGCCGCCGGATAGACCAGTGAAACAAGTCCCAGTTGACTGATCCTCGTCAGTCTTTGGAAGGCCTCGGTATCGATCAGGCGACGCACCCTGGGAGTGAGAGGGATATCGACTTCCTGGGGAATCCGGATTTGGTGTCCCCGCGCGTCAAGTCCCCGAATCTCCGGGATGTCCAACAAAGCTGCCATAGTCGTTCAGGTTATTTGGCTGACGGTTGAGACTCGGGCTGGACAGTTTTCTTTTTCCGTCTGGATTGCCCCTCTACGGGTTCCACGGTTTTCTTGGTGCGTAGATCGACTTGGGGTGCCGCGGGGGTTGGGTTTGCCGTCTGAATATTGACGACATCGACATTCATGACAAAGCAGAGAGCCGCCGTAACGGCCAGGTACAGTCCGTAGTGTATTGCCGAAGACATGTAGTCCAAGTCCAGCCCACAGTGGCTGGCAAAGCCGCCGATCGCCAGTGTGATGGGAAGCATCACGACAATGTATCCGATCCCGGTCTGGTCGAGCCCGACATAGCCAGGCACGATGAAATAAAGGATCCAGAGGAGTGGGAATACGAAGATGCTCGGGAGCATGCGGAGCATCAGTTCCTTGCCGCGGAAGGGTTCGAGCTCGTTGTCACGAAGCACGACATACCCGGCTAAGGCGAGTACCGGCGCAAGAATCAGAGAACCGAGTAGCAGCAGAGGGGAAGAGAGTGGGCTGCCGGACAATCTGACCGCAATTGCAGCACCAACCACAAGCAGGATCGATAGGCCAATTCCCCCTGCGAGTAGAGGTGAAAAGCGAATTTCTTTTCGGGTAATTGGCTTGAGAATCGCCTTGCCGGTGGCTCCTTTTGGCCCGTAGGTTTCCGGAGCATGGACCACGACGGACTCGCCTGCAGCCGGAATTTTGATCTTGGTTTTACAGTTTGGGCTGGGGCAAGGTCCTTCTTGTCCGGCAAACTTATCGCTGACTTCAAACCGTTTTTTGCAACCAGGGCAGGTAACTTGAATAGCCATAAGGGCAGTTTCATCCCAGAACGGTGTCTGTGTGTCGGGTTGAACGCAAGCGATAGTGTGCCAAAATCGTCTACTGAATCAAGATAGCGTCTATGATATCCGTTTAGCCATCTTTGCTGGGGCGTGGCTATTATGGTGCTTCTGGGTGAAACAGTATGTGGTCAGCTTTGAGGGAGAAGCGTTTATGTTTGCTTGCCGGCGGAAACTAATGGTGGTCGGTTTCACGATTACCTGCTGTCTAGTATCCCAATTGGCTTTCGCAGCTGATCCTGCTTCGCCGATTCGTGTTGTCGTTTGGGATGAACAACAACCCAAGCAGAAACAGGCTTACCCGCGCTTTCTTGGGAACCAGATTGCCGGTTACCTGGAGAGCCGGTCCGGGCTGAAGGTGCAATCGGTCCGTCTCGATGACCCGAACCAGGGACTGAGCGATGCGATTCTTGATGATTGTGACGTCTTGATTTGGTGGGGGCACGTTCGCCAGGACCGAATTTCAGAACGTAAAGCACAGCAGATTGTCGCTCGAGTCAAGGCTGGCAAGTTGAGCTTGCTTCCCTTGCATTCGGCCCACTGGTCGATGCCGTTTATGGTGGCTATGGAGGAACGTGCCAAAGAAGACGCACTAGGTCAACTCCCAGAGGACCAACGGAGCAAAACCCGTGTGGTATTTGTTGACTCCCGCATACGACGCGCACCCCAACGAGACACTCCCTTGACGCCGTCAAGCGAAATCCGCAAGCAGGCTGACGGCACCTTTCTGTTACTCATGAAACGCCCGAATTGTTGTTTCCCAGCCTACCGCCCGGATGGCAAACCCAGCACGCTTCATACATTGAAAATAGATCACCCGATCGCGCGAGGGTTGCCGGAAAAATTCACTGTCCCACATACTGAAATGTATGATGAACCTTTTCACGTTCCACCGCCTGACGTGGTCATTTTTGAAGAACGGTGGGAGTTAGGTGAGCGGTTTCGTAGTGGGGCAGTGTGGCGAATCGGCAAAGGGAAGCTCTTCTATTTTCGCCCCGGGCACGAGACCTTCAATGTTTATTTTCAGCCGGAAACGCTGCAGGTTGTGGAAAACGCTGTCCGTTGGATGGCAACCGAGGGTCGCGTTGTGGCAAAAAAGTAACGCCGCGTATGGTTCGTGCAGGGTGGCCTCTGCTGCTCATTGTGTCGTTGCGGATTGTCGTATCGATTTTGTCACCGATCAATGGACACCAGAGAGTGTGATGCGGTAGCATGACCGACTTCAGATTCAGAGCCGGAGGGATAATACGATGCTCAGTTTGCGACGCTTGATCTTGGCGAGCCTCATGTCAGTGGGAGGTTCAACAGCTCTTTTCTCTGCGCCACCCGAGGCGACGCCCGCCAAACAGGTTCGCTTGTTGCCTGGATTTCAGGTGGAGCTGCTTTATTCCGTTCCCCAGGCGCGTCAGGGCTCCTGGGTGAATATGACTGTTGACCCGCGTGGACGATTGCTGGTTTCTCACGAACGTTTTCAGGTGACCGACGAAGGCGGGTCGTTGTATCGTATTACTCCTCCAGCTTTGGGTGGTGACCCAGCAGACACCAAGGTGCAGAAAATGAAAGCACCGATTGGAGCTGCGCACGGCTTGCTGTATGCATTCGACAGCCTGTACGTCATGGTCAATGCAGGAGATAAATCGGGTTTGTATCGCTTGCGTGACACGAATGGTGACGACGAGTTCGATGAACTCAAGTTGTTGCGTAAGCTGAGTGGCGGCGGGGAACACGGTCCACATGCCATCCTGCTGAGTCCCGATGGCAAGTCGCTTACGGTATGTGCCGGAAATCACACGGATCCCACGGAGTTTCAATCGTCACGTGTTCCACGCAATTGGCAGGAGGATCAGGTCTTGCCACGGATGTGGGATGCCGGTGGTCACGCGGTGGGACGCATGGCACCAGGCGGGTGGATTGCACGCGTGGATCCCGAAGGCAAGAACTGGGAACTTTTAAGCAGTGGTTATCGCAATGAGTTCGACATCGCATTTAATTCGGATGGTGAATTGTTCACTTTTGATGCTGATATGGAATGGGACATCGGTTCGCCCTGGTATCGTCCGACGAGAGTGAATCACGTGGTTAGTGGTAGTGAATTCGGGTGGCGTTCTGGGACTGGCAAGTGGCCCGAGTATTATCCAGACAG
The DNA here is from genome assembly GCA_002724245.1 of Planctomycetaceae bacterium. Classification (GTDB taxonomy): domain Bacteria; phylum Planctomycetota; class Planctomycetia; order Pirellulales; family Pirellulaceae; genus UBA9264. Next base: position 18,313 of record PBOG01000114.1, on the reverse strand, counting down.
CCTGAATGCAGTCGTCGATATTGGCCCGGGTTCTCCGACTGGAATTGTGTTTGGCACGGGCGCTAAATTTCCGGCCAAGTACCAGCGTGCCTTATTCTTGTGTGATTGGAGCTACGGCTTGATTTACGCAGTGCATATGACGCCGTCCGGCTCCTCCTACACGGCCACTGCAGAGCAGTTTGCCACGGCGGCTCCGTTTGCTGTAACAGACATGGTTGTCAATCCCCATGATGGTGCGTTGTACGTAACTGTTGGTGGCCGGGGCACCCAGTCTGGACTTTATCGCATCACCTACCAGGGTTCGGAATCAACTGAAATGGTGCCGTTTGAGCCAAATCCAGAGGGTGGGAAAGAAAGAAGCTTGCGTCGTAAACTGGAGAACCATCACAAACGTGGTGCTGGTATCACCGACGAGGTCTGGGCGAATCTTGGAAGTGGTGATCGCCATCTTCGTTATGCGGCGCGGGTTGCGCTTGAGCATCAGCCGGTTGAGAGTTGGCAGCAGCGTGCCTTGGCAAAAACCGGTGCGCGTGGCTTGATCAACGCGATGGTGGCACTCGCCCGGCAGGGAGACAAGAGTTTGCAACCACAGATCGTGCAAGCGTTAGGGCGCCTTTCCTGGTCTCAATTAGACGTCTCGGCCCGTCTTGAGTTACTGCGTGCTTATGGACTGACCTTCGCCAGGCACGGGGCGCCGGCACCCTCGGTACGCGAAAGTCTGTTGGACACGCTCGATGGCGTTTTTCCTGCAGAGGATGTGCGGGTCAATCGTGAATTGTGCAGTTTGCTAGTGTTTCTGGAGGCTCCTGAAGTCGCAGCACGAACGCTTGACTTGCTCAAGCAGGCTCCCACTCAAGAGGAGCAGATTCACTATTTATTGTGCTTGCGCAATCTCAAGGTGGGCTGGTCAGTGGAACAACGGCGTACCTATTTCGAGTCGTTCCGCACCGTCGCTAGCCATCGCGGTGGCCACTCGTTTACAGGTTTTCTCAAGAATATCCACAAAGAGGCCGCCGACTCGTTGGATGACGCTACCGCACAGGCTCTAGGAGATCTGGTAAAAGCGCCTCCAGCTCCAGCTCCAGTCGAAGGTCCTGCCCGTAAATTAGTCAAAAAGTGGCAAGTCGACGAGTTGCTTCAACAAGTTGATAAAGCGACTGCAACCGCGAACTTGAAGCGTGGTCGCGCCGTGTTTACCCAGGCTCTTTGTTATAAGTGCCATCGTTTTCGAGGTCAGGGCGGTATTACGGGCCCAGATTTGACCGGTGTTGCCGGCCGGTTTAACAACCGTAATTTGCTGGAGTCTTTATTGGAGCCCAACAAAGTTGTTTCGGATCAATACGCCACGTCCACGTTTGTGTTGGCCGATGGCCGGACGGTTTCTGGCAGGGTAGTAAATCTTTCCGGAAATCGGATTATGGTGATGACTGATATGCTGAACCCGGGGCGGCCGGCTTCGGTCAACCGGGATCAGGTTGACGAAGTTTTGCCTTCGACGACGTCATTGATGCCGACCGGATTGCTCGACACATTTACGGCTGCGGAGGTGCTTGACTTGATTGCGTATCTTCGCAGTGGCGGGAAGCGGTCGAATGCGACACTGAAGGCCGCTGCCCGTGCGTCAAAGGGAGTTTCCGGTGGTGATTAGCGGTGTGGCAGACCCGGCTGCGGGATCTTGCTAGTGAGAGGTTTGGTCGAGTCAGCGAGTGGCGAAGTCCGTATTGGTCATGCAGGTGGCCTTTCACCACCTGCTTTGTAAAGTGATTGGGCACTATGTTTGACGGCTGGGAACAGGAACAGCGATTTCGAGATGCCTGGGATGCTGTTGGTATCGTTCGCCGCGTTTCGTATTCGTTGTTTACGTTTGGTGCGTCGGACTTGGGGTATTACCTCGTCTGTGGTGATTCCGATACCAAGCAACCAGTTTCAGTGACGTCGGGCGAGGTGCGGGTAAAACGACCAACGATTATTACGCCACAAAGCGCAAAGCCTGAATTTGAGGGTTTCTTTGAAAATCCTGAAGAGGAGGAGGTGGCGGATTACTTGTTGGCACGGAGCGCGCATTTTTCTAGCCTTCAATTTGTCAATCAGCAAGGCGAAAAGCAGATTGTTAGCGACAGTATTGACGAAGCGGTCGACCGCCTGAATCGGAAATTGGATGATGAGGAAGAAGATCAGATTGCAATTCTTACAGCACCAGCGAATTTGGGTGGAGTGGCTGTTTTGAGATACACAGCTGAACGCATCTGGGAAAGCGCGCCGGACAACATTCAGGAGCTTCGTGAAAGAGGATTCTTGCCTTAGATCCTCGTGGCGTTGCCAGGTGTGAAACCTGTCTTCCATCACTCTGTCACAGAGTCTCGGGTGGCGAAGTCGCACAAAGAATGTTTGCCAGTTGCAAGGAGAGTGGTTGCGTGAGCTCCTCAGGTCCAGTGTCGGTTTTCGCTGATTGTGCGACTTCGACATTACGCGTGATCGATGCGAACCGAAACCGCGCTGGCGAGGGGCTGCGAGTCGTGGAGGAGTATTTTCGATTCGTCCTCGATGACCCGCTCTTGACGCGACGTTGCAAGCAGTTGCGTCATGACCTCAGTGCACTTCTAGCGGGAATTCCTGAGTATCGTCTCGCTGTTTCACGGGACACGACTGCCGATGTTGGAGCCGAAGTAGAGGTCGCCGGTGAGTACGTTCGTCGTACCGCGCAGTCCGTGGCGTATTCGAGTTGGAAACGTCTACAGCAGGCATTACGCGTATTGGAAGAGTATGCAAAACTCGTATCGCCTGCGGTTGCCGTTCAGATTGAGGCGTTGAGGTATTCTTCCTATACGTTGGAACGTTGTTTTCAAATCGCTGACGACGCGCACAGGAAACTGGCCAAAGCACGGCTCTATGTGCTGATCGACGCGAGCCAAGGTATTGAAGCGATGCTCTGCCTGGCGCAAGCATTGGTAGAGGCAGGTGTGCACGTCCTGCAGTTGAGGGATAAGGGGTTGTCAGACGAAAGGTTAGTCGCAGCGGCGAGGGGGTTACGCGGCGTCACGGCAAACCAACAGACCCTGTTTATTGTCAATGATCGCCCGGATATCGCTTTGTTGTCTTGCGCCGATGGCGTTCACGTTGGACAAGAGGAACTGGGGGTAAAAGATGTGCGCGCGGTGGTAGGACCAGAAATGCTGGTAGGTGTTTCAACCCATTCCATTCACCAGGCTCGCGAAGCAGTGATGGTAGGTGCAAGTTATTTGGGGTGTGGCCCTACTTTTCCTTCCAGGACGAAGCAATTCAGCACGTTTGCGGGGCTTGAGTTTCTGGAGGAGGCTGGCGCAGAAATAGGTCTGCCAGCATTTGCTATTGGTGGAATTGACCCCGGAAATGTTTCACGTGTCCTCGCTACTGGAGTAAGACGCATTGCTGTGTCCAACGCCGTAACAACGGCCACTCAGCCAGAACTGGTTGTGAGCGAATTACTGGCCGAGCTCAGTAACTATCCCCTCCACGTGGCCCAAACAGCCCACGCGTCAGATGGTACTGAGGCTGACGAGTGAACTTCCTTCAGAGTGGCGCGTGTCCAGTGGAGAGCTGCTAAAGTACGATCCGTGGCCATCAATGCCGATCTTGTCCGAGCAGTTTTTCTTCGACGCGATCGGCCTGCCAGGCAACGGCGGAAATTATCTTTGTCGCTTCGAGGGCGTCGACTGTTTCTGCGAGTTGGTTGGCCTGAATGACAACTTGATCACCGGTCGGGCTGCTTTGAATCGCAAAGGCACCATGGACCATCTTGGCGTTGTGTTTGAGTAACTTCATGGAATTCGAAACCGTTGCCGGTCCACAGATTGAACTGTAAGCGATGAGGTCATTCCCATCGTCGTCTTGTTCGTCAAATTGGACGGTGATGGTTTGTTTTCGCAAAGCGCCGACATTCACGACGATTTGCCAGAGGTTCGACGATTTTTCTGTGAGTTTCCAGTCATTGGATTGCACGACGACGCGTATTAAACCACGTGGATCCACCGGGGCCGCCGCGGGCTCATCGAGAGTCGCGCCCAAGTCATCAGCACTACTTCCGGCTGCGGCACTCACGGTCGGCCTGGGAGTAGACTGTGCGGGTGGGGGAGTTGTCGGCGGCGCGGTTGGTTGCGCGCCAGGTTGCTGCATGCCCTGTTGCGGGGGAGGATACGTTCCTGGTTGCATCGGTGGTTGCATTCCAGGCTGCATAGGTGGGTACATGCCAGGCTGCATACCGTACATGGACTGTTGCATCATTCCGGGCATCATCATCCCGAATCCGGCGCCCATACCCATCCCCATGGCGCCTCCTGCACCGCCACCATTTTCGGCCATCTTGCCCATTGCATTTGCGGCCTGGTACATCGTAAATGCCTGCAGATTGCCGACCGCACCCATACTGCTGCGGGCATCGATGGCTTTTTGTACTTCCTCGGGTGGACTAATCGAGTTGATGAAAAAGTCTACGAGTTCCAACCCATACCGGGCAAAATCTTCTGCTAACTTGACCCGCACTGCGGAAGACACTTCGTCGAACTTGGCGGGCAGATCTAATATCGGGATTTTCAGTGTGGCCAGCAGATCGGTCATCTTGGAAACGATCTGATCTTTCAGATAGGAAGAAATCTGGTCAGTGGTGTATTTGCCTTGTGAACCTACTAGCGTGTTGAGCAACAATGGGGCATCAGTAACACGCATTGCGAATTTGCCGTTACTACGTAAACGAACGAGGCCAAAATCCGGGTCGCGAGAAATGATCGGTTGCTTGGTACCCCATTTCTGGTCGAGAAACGTCTGCTTGCCAATAAAGTAGACCATTGCCTGGAACGGTGATTTTTCCCAGGGCATCGTCAAGAGGCGGGTGATAAGCGGCACATTCGCCGTTGTTAGTGTATGTCTTCCGGGGGAAAAGGTATCCATTGCTTTACCATCCCGGTAGAAAACAGCCTCCTGGTTCTCTTGCACGATCAGTTGTGCACCCATTTTGATATCAGCGCTACCAGAAGCTGGCCAACGATGGACGAGTTCCTGATTGGAGTGATCAGCGAACTGAATGACTTCCATTCGGTCAAAGAGGCCCATTGAGGGAATCCTTAGTTTGTGAATTTTGGAACGTACTGTCCGTTCTTGTTCTTCTGTCTGTCAAACGCACCGTCATTCTAACAAAGCACGACTTCCGGTTGGTAGAAGCGCGCATCGTGGTATCAAGTTGCCCTACGGCTGCCTAGGAGCCCTCGTTTGCCAGCCCTTTGAGAATTTCGTGGCGTTTGGTGTAGTGTTGCTCAAGCTCGGCAATTCCCTGCAGCAACTGGTCTGAAACTTGTTTGGCAGGCGTCTGGGCACTGGTCAGCTTCTCGATCTTGGCAACAAACTTTTCCACTTTGGTCACCATTGCCATGTCTTGATCGTAAACGGCGTCAAGCCGCTGTTCGTCGACGTTGACAAAGCCAAAAAACGCGCTGTAGCCACGCACATCGCCGCGGATCTTCGACATAAGCTGGTCGAGCCTGGCACGGGCCCGGTCAAGCGCCGGCAGATCGTCGATCTGTAGACTCTCAACGAGGGTCCTGGCGTAGGTGTCCAGCTGGACCTTACTTTTTTGAAGCAAGTCCGCCATCCAGGACCGGACGGTGTAATCGCTTTCACGGCGATATTCTTTTTCCAAGTAGCCGCGAAAACCTGGAATGTTTCTTAGTGTACTTTCAATCCAACCGCGATTTTCGGCGTGACGTTCAGGATCAATCACAAATAAGCTCCTCACTTTACCTATAGACGGTGTGCCATGTCGCTGATTTCGTTGCGACTGGCGCGCAGCGCACTTGAGTTGACCAGTAGTCGTGACCGTAACTTGCGCCATCCTAACAAATCTTTTGAGCAGTCGTGTCTTTATCTGCTCGGTTTGCGGCGGCAGTGTCGAATACCGGCACTGCACAGGTCCTGTAATAAGTTCGTTGCCAGGTTGTAGTTTCTTGGCAAGGTCGTTTGAAATTGTCAGATTTCGATGACGGTCATTCGCCTGAAAACCTGTTTCAGATGGTGTATGTAGGCCGGTATTGGGCCGCGGGCAAGACGGGTTTCGAGTGGGGCGACTTCTATTGGCTCTAAAAGGCAGGTTTTGCTATAGTCCGCCCCCTGTACGGAGCCTTGCTCCCTAATCTGGGTGGTTGTGTGCCTCGATTGACTGGATGCTGTATGCGCGTTCTGCCGTTCCATCACCGCTTTTCAATGCGCACGAGCTGTATTGTGCTCTGGCTTGGCGCAGTGTCGGGTTGTATGACTGGTCCTTTCTCCGGTGTCGCCAAGTGGCGTCCTGATTTGCGCCGCGAATGGAAAGAGGATGCCGTGTTTGGCCCGACGTTGCACCAGCAAGTCGAAGATTTGCAGAAGTTACGTAATGCGGCGGAGACTCTGTCGCCCACTGAGCAGGAAGCATGGTCGCAGCGGTTAGCGGAACTGGCGGAAGCGAACGCCAGTCCAGTACTCATGGAGTCTCTAGTACGTACGCTGGGTGTATTGCCAACTGAGACCGCCGCTACGGCGTTACGCACCGCTGTAAAGCACCCTGAACCCGATGTGCGGTCGGCGGCCTGTTTGGCGTGGGCAGAACGCGGAGGCACCGAAGCGGCCGACCAGCTCGCGACGGTTGCGGGCGCTGACACCAATCAAGACGTACGTTTGGCAGCCTTGCGAGCGTTATCGCGTTTTCCCGGCAAGAAAACGGTCACCACATTAGGAGTCGCTCTTGACGATCGCAGCGCGGCGGTCCAGTGGCGAGCCATGCAGTCACTTAAGGTGGTCACTGGGCTCGACTACGGTGACAATGTTCCAGCATGGCGGGAATTTGTCAGTGGGGGAAATCCAGGGCCAGAACGCAGGCCTTCGGTGGCGGAGCGGATGTCGGGTTTGTTTCGTTTTTGATGACCGCGCGCCTGGAATATGTGCGCATTGAACTGGGGCGCCATGTGCGCTTGCTGACGCGGTGCATGAACTGGAGACAGCTTTGCTAGCACGCTGGGCTGGGCTCAAGTCGCTGGTCATAGGGTTTCGGCCCCTCGCTCTTCAGGACCCAGGATCGGCCGAGATTTTTCGCTTCTCGGATCGACCGGTTTAATTCACCAGATGCGTATTACCGATACTACCCAGTATGACGGGCGTTTTCGTCCGTCTCGGGACCGCGTCGTGATGGTGCAAGACAGCACATCACTCTACCGCACGTGCACCTGGTGATGTCGAGCCTGTGCAGGCTGAGCTGTTTGCGCGTTGTGACTTGTGAGCTCTCAGCGGAGCGCATCGAATTCAAGGTGGGAGTATATGCACCGTACAGCTTTTCTGTCGATTGGATTGATGCTTGTGAGTGTTGTTGCTGCTGGTTCTGCAGTTGCACAAGAAGGTGAATCGAAGTCTGTGGTAAACGAAGGAGGGCCACAGTTAGTTGCACCTGAAAACTTGCAATTACGCGAAGTTCCTCTGCGCGACGCGGAATTGCCGACAGGCGAGGACGACTCGCTGGGGCGAGTACAGACGGTAGTTCGCTTTACGGACTCAGATGGGGATGATGACGATGAGATTCGGGTGGCTGGGGAGCCGGTTCCTGAAAAGAAACGGCCGGTCGCAGTCAGCCCGGTAAACAAGCAGAGTCCTACCAGGTTGACGGCATTGGATGCGGCCAGAGTCCGCCGGCGAGATCGCTTGCGACAATGTTTGTCGATCTATTTTCAACGGCGTGAAATGGCCGCCGAGCGAAGTCCTTGGGGTGTCATGCATTCTCTCATTGCATACGGCGTTGATACGGAGATTGTGGCCCAAGGGCGTTCCGTGAATGCGATAGGCTGGCTTTGCTGGAACGGTGCCTGCAATGGCCAACGGCTGTTTACAAGAAAACGAGGCCGGCTTGGTGCAAATGTTGGACCAGGATTTCAGGGGCATGACGGTCAATTTCTTTCCATGCTCGCTCAATCTAAAGTTGGCAGGAATTACGGACTCAAGGTAAATGGTGCCAATTTTGATGTGATGGATCTGGTGGAATACGAGCAGCGAACGTGCCGGTCCGGAGCCGAATTGACGTTCAAGCTGATCGGGCTTTCGCATTACCTTCCTTCTGACGAAGAATGGGAAAATGACCGCGGTGAAGTCTGGGATATTCCTCGGCTGATTGAAGAGGAACTGGCACAATCCGTTGTGGATGCCGCATGTGGCGGAACACACCGCATCATGGGGTTGAGCTATGCAATCTATAAAAGAGCTCGCCGTAAAGAGCCGTTTGTAGGTGCGTGGAGTCGCGCCAAGGAATATATCGAAGAATTCCAGGATTACACGTTTACGCTACAAAATCGGGATGCCAGCTTTAGTACCAATTGGTTTACAGGGCGTGGCCGAGACCGCGACATTAACCGTCGTATGGAAACGACGGGACATATCCTGGAGTGGCTCATATTTTCACTGCCACAGCAGGACTTGTTGCAGCCCAGGGTAACGCGGGCGGTAGATTATCTCACAGAGCTAATGCTGCAGAATCGAGATCATGATTGGGAAATTGGTCCGCGCGGACACGCTTTGCATGCGTTGGCACTCTACGACGAGCGTGTGTTTGGAAGCAAGCCTGGAGATCGAGCCGCGGTTCTGGAAGGTCGTGTGGTGGCCGCTGAGGAAGCGGTTCTGGAAGGCGATACACCGCTCCGCAATGCAGGGCGCAGTGTAACGAACCGTTAGCACAGATGTGTGGAACGTATCCAGTGCCGCGATGTCGACAGCATTTCTTACAAGAAAGTCGGGCTGTGCATTCTTGTGGCATGTTACCAAACTTCTTACGATGCGAACCGTGTGACGCAGGGTGTTAGCTATCGTTTGGGTCGGTTTGGCGGTTGAGGACGCGAGGTGCCAATGGCACCCTGCGATCTCTTGGTAGGGTTCGACTGATCAGGCGATACGGCAACGGCGCGGAGCCAGTGAGCATGGATTGCTGTTTGCTCGGATACCAGCCTTACACCCTGTGTGATGATTCTTCTGCCGTGTATTTGTAGACGACGAGTGCTGTGCCTATGGTGTCCCTGCCTTTCAGTGACCAGTTTGCAACGATTTACGGCCTTGCCGTCAAGCTGAGCGTTGCCACAGATGCTGATGCCCTATTGGTCATGTTAGACGGTTCCACCGATTGGAAAGCGATCAAAAAGGCGGCTCGCCGGACGAAAATTCTCGTGGTCGCTGATTTGGAAGAGGAGTTGGAGGGGGCCGCTGAGGAAGGGTTGGCAACGTTAGTGCTTGATATGGAAGAGGCTCCCGTATTCGAGAAATTGACCCAGGCGCTACTGGAGGCCGTGGCGGATGACATTCTGGAACCTGGAGCGAATGTCATCGCGGTTTACAGTGGATTTGAAGAAGGCAAGATCGACTCGGTTAGTCAAATCCGGATGGACGAACACCTGGGGCGTCTCACGGTCCGGGATTTACGGCAGTTAGAAACGAGTGTCTCGCTAGACACCCTTAAACTAGTCCTGGATTTGGCGATTGAAGTAGGCCGAGAGGGCCGTGAAGGAAAGCACGTAGGAACGCTGTTTGTTGTTGGCGATACACGGACCGTTCTCGCGCTAAGCCGACCCGCGGGATTTGATCCGGTGCGTGGCTACGGTCGTAAAGAGCGGCGTTTGAGTGACCGCAGAATTCGGGAAGCGATCAAAGAGATTGCCCAATTAGACGGTGCATTCATCATTTCGGCTGATGGTATCGTAGAACGCTCATGCCAATTGGTTGAAGCTTCCCATGCGAATCTAACGTTGTCCAAAGGACTGGGATCGCGGCATTGGGCAGCTGCGGCGATTTCGAAGACCAGCAAGGCAATCGCGATCACCGTTAGCCAGTCCAACGGGATCGTCCGCGTATGGCAGAATGGAGAAGTGATGCTTCGAGTGGCTCCATTCCGACGTGCGATGAAATGGCGGGATTTTGATTACGAACCGCCTGGGCCATCCGAGTGAGTTAGCAATTCCAGCTTTGGGAAGCTGCGGCGAGCCATCTTGTTTAAGGTCGCGGACTGAGGCGTGATTCGAGTGTGAGTTGACGTACCATTTCCCGTACGTCACCCGTTTCCGCCAGCAAGGCTTTTTGCCGCGATGCGTTGTCAGAAGCTTCTGCCATTTCCTGGATGTATTCAAGGTGCTCGGCACACCCTAATTCACTGGCTTGCGGAGCCATGCGGCGAATGAGTGCCTCAGTGACTTTGGGAACAGGTTCCACTTCATATGTAAAAGAATTAACAAGTTGGGCGTTGGTGCCAAAGCGGCAGGCTCGCCACTTGTTTTGCCGCACCATCATTGGATGGCAGTCATGTTGATAGGCGCCTTCGTCGATCTCGTCCGATAACGTTTGTACCAGGCACTGAATTAGTGCTGCTAACGCCAAGGTTTCACGGAGACGTCCCGGAATGTCACAGACTCTCAGTTCGACAGTTCCGAATTTATGATGCGGCCGTACATCCCACCAGATTTCACGGATGGTGTTAATAAACCCGGTGTCGACGAGATGGTTTATTAACCATACATATTCACTCCAATTACGCATTAGTGTCGGCAGGCCAGCGGTCGGTAAGCCCTCCATTATCTTCGACCGGTATGAGGCTAAACCAGTATTTCGGTCTTCCCAGAATGGGCTGCTGCAGCTGAGTGAGAGCAGGACTGGCAGGTATTGCATGATTCGGTCGCAGATCATAACGGCTTTGTCCCCAGAATCGACTCCGACGTGTACGTGGAGACCAAAGGTTACAAGCCGGCGAGCCATTTCTTGCAGTAGTTCAACGAGATCTTGATAACGCGGGTCAGGTGTCACTTGTTGTTCGTGGCAAGACGAAAACGGATGCGTGGCACCCCACCAGAGCCCTAGGTTCAGTTGATCTGCTGCCTGTTCCAATAAGACCAATTTTTCAGTCAAGTCAGTTTCTGCGTCTGCGACCGTATCACAGACGCCGGAAATGACTTCAATACAGCATTGCATTAATTCGGGTTTGAAATCGATACGCCGTTTTTCCGGCAGGAGTTCGATTAGTGGTTGTATGGCACTGGTCAGAGACATCGTTTGGGCGTCGACGATTCCCAATTCCAGTTCAATACCTATGGTGGGTCGGTCGTTGGAGTGGAACGCGAGTTTACCCATAGTTGGATTCCGTTGGCAGTTGCAGTAGGCGTTTGGATTGGCGGTAGTTCAGGTTTCTGCGATCGGCTGACGGAGGCTCGGGTTCTCAAGCTGCACGCGGTTGGGATCGGACCAGTAGATCGCGATGCGAGCCAGAATTTTGGCGCCTATCGAAATGGCCTTTTCGTCGATGTCAAACTCAGGTGTGTGCAAAGGAGTGGGTTGCGCATGTTTGGCATGACTGCCGATTCGTATCATGAATCCAGGGACCTGTTGAAGATAGAAAGCAAAATCCTCGCTTCCCATGCTGGGACGCGCGAGAGAATCCAGTCCCTTCTCATCGACCACTTCCCGCGCACAGTGACGGACCAGATCGAATAGCCTGTGGTCATTGAAGACACCAGGCGCACCAGGGCCAAGGGTGAGCGTGACGGCTGTTCTCGTAGTGCTGCCTACTCCATTCGCCAATTGTTGAAGGTGTGCTAGAGTCTGGTCCCTTACTTTTCGGTCCAGAGTTCGCACCGTGCCACGTAATTGTACCTTTTCAGGAATCACATTGGCATTTTCACCCCCAGAGATTTGGCCGATCGTAACTACCACGGCGTCTTGGCTGTCAGTGAGACGCGGCAAGCTGACGTAAATTGCGTTAATGAGTTGCGCAGCTGCAGCGATGGGATCACTGGTTTCATGAGGGCGGGCAGCATGTCCACCACGACCAGAAATGGTCAGCATTACTTCATCGCAGTTGGCAGTCAGTGTTCCTTTTCGTAGTCCTACGTGTCCGATGCTACGAAGAGGATCCATGTGGGTCGAGAAAATAGCTTCTACTCGTTCGAGCGCGCCAAATTCAATCATGTCTCGTGCGCCTTGACAAGTCTCTTCCGCTGGTTGGAATATTCCGCGGAGCGATACCGGCCAAGGTAGATATTCTCGCTGCTCTAATTCACAGATCGCCGACAACGCTCCAGCGACGAGAGCTGTGTGTGCGTCATGTCCGCACGCATGCATCACACCTTTTACCTTACTTTGGTAGGCAGCTTGTTTGCTGTCTTGAATGCGTAATCCGTCGAGGTCGGCGCGGAGAGCGATGCGGGGGAGCGGAAACCGGCTTTGTTTTGACGGGAAATCCGCGAGTAGACCTCGGCCGTCAGGACCGATCCTGGTGTTGTAGCCTGAGTCCTCAAGCCACTGCGAGATGTATCTGGTGGTTTCTCGCTCTTCCCCCGATGGTTCCGGGTGGATGTGTAGATGTCTGCGCAATTCAACCAGTGATGCAAACTGACGTTCCACGACGCGATCGAGTTCCGATTGCCAGTCGCGAATCATGGAAGACTCCAGGGAATAGGGCGGCCCACCTCTGCGTTACTTGCAACAACCACAGCCCATCCAATGTTGGTGGAGAAGGGCAAGCTCGGGGAGGGGCTCACCCCGTTTCCTTGGACTGGCGTTTCTGTTAACGCCAAGACAGTACTCCCTTACTGCCCGGGAGAATCCTCGGTCGCCTCATCAGGCTGGATGATTTTACGCAACCACCAGCCCCAGATAAGGTAATGAAAGAGGAGTAAACCCAATAGCATCCACATGCCAATCGCAATGGCAATGCCAATCATCCCCGGTAGTAGCATCAACAACAGCGTGATTACGACCATCGCACCAGATGCCGAGGCGATGGTCGTCCAACCGGCAGGGCGACTTTGTTGCAGTGGCGGTTTTTCCGGCAGGGTGGGAGTGGGCATGGGCTATTTGCAGGTACGTGGGGGTGATTGTCCTTAGCCCACGAATTCTGGCGTCACCAGTTCTGGGATTACCTTAGTCTGATGACCGCGACGCAATAGTTCCGTGACCGCTTCGCGCCCACGCTGTCCGAAATCGAGTGTCCAGTCGTTCACATACATGCCGACAAATTCGTCTGCCATGGCGCGGTCCAGGCCGCGGCCAAATCCGAGCGCGTAGTCTAGTGCAGCATCCCGGTTGTCGAGCCCGTATTGGATACTCTCTTTCAAGAGCCTGTGGACATCGTTAATTGCCGATTCACCGAGGTCTTTGCGAATCGCGTTGGCCCCCAGCGGCAGGGGTAATTCGGTTTCCTGAAACCACCATTTACCCAGGTCAATGATGAGTTGCAGATTGTCTTCGGCGTAGGTGAGTTGGCCTTCATGGATGATCAGGCCGGCATCGACGGTCTGCCCTTTGTATTCACCTTTGACAACCGTTTCCAGAATTTCGTCAAAGGGGACAACGACGTGGTTGAAGTCCATGCCAAGACACATGCGTAAGGCAAGATAGGCCGTTGTCAATGTTCCGGGGACTGCGAGAGTCATGCCGCGGAGTGCATCGATTTCACAAGATTGCCGTGCGACTACCATTGGTCCATATTGATCCCCCATACTTGCACCGCAGGCGCAGAGGAGGTACTTGTCGGCCAGGTGGGCGTAAGCGTGGAGGCTGACAGCGGTCAGTTCAAGTTCGCCCGAGAAAGCCCTGCGATTCAGTGTCTCAATGTCGACGAGCTCATGTTCGAAGCGATAATCTCCGGTTTCAATCTTGTCCCGAGCTAATGCATAAAACATGAATGCATCGTCAGGGTCTGGGCTATGGCCGACGCGAATAAGTTGTTCTGGCAAGATTGGATTCCGTTCGTATCATGATTGTGAACTGCAATCACGACATCTTGTCCCAATCGCTCTCAAATCGCAACCAGTAGCGCGGTAAACTAGTTGTCGATTTCTGGTGGGGAGTCTCTCTGAGAAGGGAGAGGGAGAACCTCCTGTGGAAGAGGAGGTAGAGCGAACCGTGAGAGAATAGGGCAGTGGAGTCTTATCGTGTTGACGCTGCCGGTGGATGCCGGGTTTTCCGGGCCCTTGTCCTATGGTTCACGACCGTCGGAACGAATCATTGACGAAGGTGCCTAAGGACAGTATTCAGCGGCCGTTCTGGAACAAAAGACTCTTGGCCGCATCTCCGGGTTACGATGCCTCGGGATATCAAGAAGTCTATTCACCACCATCGACGTGTTTCACGTCAGAGGGTTGAGTGCTTGCCGCCTGGCGGTTTTCTCGCCGAATCGCGTCATAGACTTCTTGCCTGTGCACTGGAATGTTCTGTGGTGCATCGATCCCCAGACGAACTTTGTCACCCCGGATATCTACGATCGTCAGGACGATGTTGTCGCCGATCATAATACTTTCGTCTCGATGTCTCGAAAGAACCAGCATCCTGGGTACCTCCTCTAGCCGACTACTGGACCTTACAGGTCGTATCGCCCATCCACTCTTGTTGGGCTCGGAATGGTTCTCTGCTCTTTGGCAAAGCCAGTCGTGCTGTTGGACTGCACACTTCTGGCGCCGCGCTAATGCCATTTATCGACGCCCGAATGCCGAAGGGCCACTTGGCTCGTTGACATACCCGTTGTTCGGAAGGCAACGGATGTAGTACCGGGAGTTTGCGCGCAACCAGACGTATTGTTCCGGTCGCAAGGGTGGACCTGCCGTGGAAGGTGGTTCCGACTCTCTTCTGGACGGTGGCTAGGCAGCCGCTTTTGTCACGTGAGAGGTTGTTCCTACCGGTAGTTGTAGCGGCTGGGAATTGGCAATGAGAACCTGGCGGCCGATACAGTTCTGCTTGTTGACAAGGAGGGGCGCTTGCAGATTGATTGTCAGCTGAAATCCCGTCTTGGCGACTGTTGCGAAGACTAAAGCCTGACGATCGTCTGCCAATTCCAATGGCGCGACATCGGATTGTTTGACATGTACGTCGTAGTCAGGGCAATACTCGCGCGGGCTGACAACAGGCAACGCCATTTCGCGGTCGCAAAGATTCTGTAACCATCCCAAACGTTCGTTTTCGGGGTCCGTGAGCAGGACCCAATGCCTTTGATCTTCAAGTCCGATCAAGCCGCGCGGAAATAGCCAAATCTCAGCAGCCGCACACGAAATAGTTCCAAAGCGACTCGTAGAGATCTGCATGATCTGCTCCTGTGATTCACAGGGATTGGTGCTTGGTGTCAGAATAGACGCGCACGGGCAAACCGCCCTCATGTGCTGTTTTCATCGGCAAAGGTGGACACCGGGACCAGTAAAACCGGAAAAATCGTTAAAGTCGGTATAATGGTCGCTTGAGTCCGCTAGTAGGATTTACCAAATACTGCACGGCGCGCACTCGGTTTGCCTGTCATGATGCATGTTCCCGGTTCCTCTTCCGATTCAAGCGGGATACAGCGAATTGTCACTTTGAGCTCTTTCAGCAGCGGTTCCAGCGCCGATTCGTCGTCGAAATGGCACAGTGCAAAACCACCCTGAGGTTGCCGGTTGGATTGGGGCGATTCGGTGAAAAAGTCTCGGAAGTCATCCAGTGTGTCGATGGGGTGGGTGTTTTGCTCGCGCAGTTCCAGGGCCTGTTGGAATAAACCACTCTGAATAGCGTCTAACCTGTCTGCAATTGTTTCGACAAATTCTGTGCGCGCGATGCCACCAATTTTTCCCGTCGTTCTTTGGGAAACAAACACCTGGTTTGCAGCCATGTCCCGTGGGCCAACTTCCACGCGGATAGGGACGCCGCGTTTAACGTGATGCCAATTCTTTTCACCGCCGCGCAGGTCCCTGTCATCAAGCAGGACTTGTACAGGTTGCCCTGCATAATGTTGTGCACTGAGTTGCTGCCGGAGTTCGTCACAGTAATTCAAGACTTCTGTACGTTCGTCGTCGTCGCGGAAGATCGGCAGGATGACCACGTGCTTAGGCGCCAATCGTGGTGGTAATACTAGTCCATCGTCATCGCTGTGCACCATCAACAGTGCGCCAATCAAGCGGGTGGAAACACCCCAGGAAGTAGTCCAGGCGAACTGTTGTTCCCCGTTCTGGTCCTGGAAAACAATCTGCTGTGCCTGGGAAAAATTCTGTCCCAGAAAATGTGATGTCCCAGCTTGTAACGCCTTACGGTCTTGCATCATCGCTTCGATGGTCAAGGTCGAGACCGCTCCAGGGAAACGCTCAGCCGCTGTTTTTTCTCCTTGAATCACGGGCATTGCCATATAGTTTTCCGCAAAGTCAGCATAGACATCGAGCATTTGCCGTGTCTCATCCAGCGCTTCCTGTTTGGTTGCATGTGCGGTGTGGCCTTCTTGCCAGAGGAATTCCGCAGTTCTCAGGAACAGTCGGGTACGCATTTCCCAACGTACGACGTTACACCATTGGTTGATCTTCACTGGCAGGTCGCGGTACGACTGGATCCACTTGGAGTACATCGATCCAATGATGGTCTCACTAGTTGGTCGAACGACCAAAGGTTCTTCGAGTTTGCCTGCGGGTTCCAAGCCTCCGTCAGGGCCTGCCTCCAAGCGATGGTGGGTGACGACGGCGCACTCCTTGGCAAAACCTTCAACATGCTCGGCTTCTTTTTCAAGGAAGCTCTTGGGAATAAAGAGCGGGAAGTAGGCATTTTCGTGACCGGTTGCTTTAAACATCTGGTCGAGTTCGCGTTGCATGTTCTCCCAAAGCGAATAGCCCCAGGGCTTGATTACCATGCAGCCGCGAACGGGAGAGACTTCGGCGAGATCTGCAGCCTTAATGACTTGTTGATACCATTCTGGGTAGTCCTCTGCGCGTGTTGGACTAATTGCATTCTTGCGTTTTTTGGCCATTTTTTGCTCGCTGGAACACTGAAGCTGTCTTGGATGGGGTCTTTACTGCAAGCACGGTCGCTTGAGAATCACAGAGACGAATTGGGTGTGTGGGGCAAAGTAGTGGCGTGAAAGAGTAGTTCGGCGTTGGCAGGCACACGACATTCTGGTTAGCACGCCACGATTTACAGGCCTCTGTCGAAAATTGCGATTCGCACCGCGACACAGTCTTTGCTGGCAGGACAGAGGACTAAGTGTGAATTGGCGAGCATTTTAGGTTACCCGTAAGGCAACCGGCAATATGAGACTGTGTTGCGTCACCATCGTTGAAGGTATGTGACTTGTTGCGTCGATCGATCGGGTCCATGCAGATTTGCCAAGAGCTGGGTAGCGAAGCAAGCCAGGCATCGCGGCGACTTTAGTCGCCCACTTCTGGGGTTTTGCTGCCTGCCGCAAAGCAATTCACGAATTCACTACTACCAGGCAGCGGGGGGTTCACTCTAGAATCGGCAGATCTTTTGCATCGGAGAGGGTGTACTGATGACACGACGATTTATCAGCGATTTAGCTGAGCATGAAGCTGTCGACGAGATTTTCCTGGTCGTCGATAAGCAACTCCGTACAAATCGCAACGGCAATTTGTATCTACAGCTTCGTTTGTCCGACAAATCGGGAGCTGTGGCGGCAATGATGTGGAATGCTAATCAGCGGATTTTCGGCAGTTTTGAAGCCGGTGAGTACTTGCGCGTTCAGGGTACGACTCAAATCTACAATTCGAGTCTGCAATTGATCGTGAGCCGGATTGAGGTTGTCTCCGCGGAGCAGATTGACGAGTCCGACTTTACGACTCTTGACCAGAGTCGTGTGGAAAGACTGCAAGGGCGTTTGTCGGAGATTCTACGCGATCTCGCAGATCAGCATTTGCGTAGTCTCGCGGAGAGTTTCCTGGGGGATGAGAATTTCATGTCCCGGTTTGTCCGAGCGCCCGCCGGAATCAGCAACCATCACGCCTATCTTGGTGGGTTGCTGCACCATGTTGTTGATTTGCTGGAATTAGTTTTGGTGGTTGCACCGCGTTACCCCGATCTGGACAGGGATCTTTTGTTGATGGGTGCCTTTCTCCATGACATTGGGAAAGTGGATGAACTGACGTTCGAGCGTGACTTGGGCTACAGCGATGCTGGACAGTTAATGGGGCATCTGGTGATTGGGGTGGAAATCTTGAGTACCAAGATCCAAGAGGCGGAAACGTTGATCGGTGAGGGTTTTCCGCAAGAGTTAGCATTGGCCTTGAAACATATGATTGTGAGCCATCATGGGCAGTATGAATTTGGCAGTCCCAAGCTGCCTATGACACTGGAGGCATTGGCTCTGCACCATTTGGACAATCTGGATGCGAAACTCCACAGTGTGTTGGAAATCGTCAAGAATGAGGTTGGTGGTGATACGTCTTGGACTGCATATCAACCTGGGTTAGGCAGAAAGATTTACCGGGGGAATCGTGAGGCATCCGGCGAATAAGGCCGGAACCGTTGACGGTGTATGGGGTTGAAACTTAGAGGGCCAGTGCTG
>PBOG01000113.1 GCA_002724245.1 Planctomycetaceae bacterium | reverse complement strand
GATTCGTCGTGTCAGTTTAGCGATCAGCCGGTACACGATATCCAGTTCTCCAGTAGCCGTAGGCTAACACTCAACGGCTGATTTGCGTATTGCATTTGTGCATTGTGAAACAGTGAAGGGCCTTGAGGCAAGCGGACCGTGTCTGTCACTGCGCCGCGACTCGGGAGAGAATAGTTGAGGCATCCCACGGTCTGGCTCAACGGACCCCAAACGGATTGCCGGTCGCCCAGTCGAAATCTTGCCATACATACCCAGCGACCGGCCGAGAGGTTTTCTGCGGTCGCTAGAACCGGGACTTACCTGCACTCGATTTCCTGTTCGTGACAAGCCTTGGATCGCCACGAGACCGGAAGGAAAGCGTTGTTGCTGGAAAGCGTCAATTTCCACCAGAAAGCGACATGTTTCGTTGCAAGGCTATTAGCTGTTATGCCGGGGCATGTGATATGCTATCCTCCGGCCGCACTCGCCGAGGTTCCTGGGGTCAAGATGTGAAATTGCAACACCCTTGGGGAAAGACAATTGAAATGAAACGTTCGGCATTTGCACTAACCCTCGTGGTTTTACTCTGCTCGGGCAGCCTGGCACAGGAACGTGAGACACGAGAGCGAACACGAGAAGGCCAGCGTCGCGGAGAACGCGACCGTCGCGAATACCGTCCCGAAGAACGCAACCGTCGCCAACTTGGCGTGAAAGATCCTGCGGGCTTCAAGACCGCAGGCAAGCAAATCTTCTCAGGACCGCAACCGGGAGAAAAGTTGCCGGTATTCAAGGCTACCAGTCTCGCGGGCGATAACAATGGCAAAGAACTCGACCCCACCAGGTTGGCAGGAAACAAACGACAAGTCCTGTTTTTTCAAGATGTGAGTCGTACGGCGATTGCAGGACTCTTGAGCGTCATGGACGCGATCGGCAAGATTGAGCGAAAGACAGACAAGGACCTGCAGATTGCCTGTGTATTCTTGGTTGACGATGCGGATCGTATCAGGAAAGGTTTAACACGGGCGTTTCCATTATTGCTTGAGCGGGGTGTCGATGTGGTTGCGGTTTCCCAAGGCGGTCGAGACGGTCCGGGCGCTTACGGACTGAATCGAACCATCTCGCAGACAATCATTCTTGCCGGGGATGGCAAAGTCACTCGGAATTTTGTTTTCCCGGAACCTCTGTTGTACGCGGACCCGCATGTGCTGGGAGGCGTCGCCGAACTGATTGGCGAAAAACGCGAAACGGTTACGGTGTGGCTGAACGAGGCTGCGGCAGGCGAACGCCCACGATCCGGCGATGACCTCGCCAGACGCCAGAGGGCGTTGGGCGGGAAGCTCAGAGGACTGGTGGAAGCCGGCAAACTCACTCGCGAGGAAGCCGGTGTGTTGTATCGGGCCGCATTTCCCGAGCGCCAGCCGGCGGGGGGGGGCGGCAACCGTAAATCGAGGGAGCGTGATCGACGTGATCGCGACGGGCGAAAACGTGAGAAACGCGAGGATCGGTAAGGACTGTTCCAAATCGTGTCGGCCGCAGCGGACGCGCAGATCGCCAGGTTTTGAACCGATGTTCAGTCGGATTCACGATGAAGATACTACTCAAAACCCTCGCCGTTGTGGCCACGCTGGCTTCAAGTAGTCTGGCGGACGACGAATCATCACGCGTTGACTTCCAGAATGACCTTGTTCCGGTGTTCACGAAACACGGATGCAACGCCGGTGCATGCCATGGTGCCGCGATCGGACGCGGTGGATTCAAGCTTTCGCTTTACGGTGGTGACCCCGCGGCTGACTACGAAGCAATCGTTCGACGCGCGCGTGGCCGACGCGTCAACCTGGCCAGGCCGAACGAAAGTCTCATCGTTTTGAAGCCGGCGGAGTACGTCGAGCACGGCGGTGGAACGGTTTTTGATTACGACGGCCAAAGCGCCCGGCTTTTGATCGACTGGATCAGACAGGGCGCTCGAGACGACACGATTCGACGCTTGAATCGTGTCGAGGTCACACCCGTACGACATGTCGCGGAGTCGCCAGGCGAATCGGTGCCATTGCAAGCGGTCGCGTATTACTCGGACGGCTCGAAACGAGACGTGACCCAGTGGACTATCTTTGCGGCTGAGGATGCGTCAGCCGTCGAGATCGATTCGGAATCGGCGACGTCAACAATAATTCGACGGGGTCGTCATATCGTTGTGGCACGCTATCTCAGTGAAGTTGTACCGATCGAAATGATCGTGCCGTTGACCGCTTCCGAAGTCGACCTGACCGCGAACTCGCGCAATAACTTTATTGACGACGAGATACTCAAGTCGCTCGCGGTGCTCGGCTTGGAGCCGTCGCCAACCACTGTTGACGCGGCCTTTCTGCGTCGTGTTTCGCTTGATCTGACCGGCCGCTTGCCATCTGCGGCGCGAGTCAAGGTGTTTCTTGCTGACGTTATGCCAGGCAAACGCAAAGCATTGGTCGATGAGCTAATCCGCTCCGAGGAGTTCAGCGAATACTGGACGTTTCAGTTCGCGAAGCTATTGCGAATTCGCCCACAGCGAGACGACGGCCAGGGAGCGCTCACGTATCACCGTTGGCTCGCCAGCCAAATTCGTGACAACGTCAACTACAAAGAATTGGCTCGCAGCCTGATCATGGCGACGGGCGATTCTCACACTAGCGGACCACCGAACTTCTATCGCACCGTCGCCGGGCCTCGTGAGCAGGCGGAATTTATGAGCGAACTGTTCATGGGAAGCCGCTTGCGATGTGCCAATTGCCACAATCATCCGCTCGACCGCTGGACTCAGAACGACTATCACGGCCTTGCTGCGATTTTTGCAAAGATCGAACGCGGACGCATTGTCAGCGAAAAACCGAGCGGCCGGACGATTCACCCGCGAACGCTCGAGCCGGC
This sequence comes from Planctomycetaceae bacterium, assembly GCA_002724245.1. Taxonomy (GTDB): domain Bacteria; phylum Planctomycetota; class Planctomycetia; order Pirellulales; family Pirellulaceae; genus UBA9264. Next base: position 5,775 of record PBOG01000113.1, on the reverse strand, counting down.
GATCCAGCGTATCCCCGGCGAGCGTTTTTTGGCGAATGACACGGATAACAGTCGGAAGCAGTTGGCCGATTGGCTAACGGAGACTTCCAATCCTTACTTTGCAAAGGCTATTGTCAACCGATTGTGGAAGCGCATGATGGGGCGCGGGCTGGTCGAGCCGGTTGACGATTTCCGAGACACGAACCCCGCCACGCATCCGGCTCTCTTGGACAAGTTGGCCACGGATTTCATCGAGAATGGTTACAGCCTCAGGCACAGTTTGAGAGTGATCGCAACCAGCGACGCGTATGCCCGCAGCGCCAACGCCATTGAGCAAAACAAAGACGACGATCGTTTCTACGCACACGCGATTCGACGCCCGTTGGAGCCCGAGGTTCTGGCGGATGCGATTTCTGATGTGGTGGGAATCGCCGACAAGTATGGCGAAGAACCTGATGGCACGCGAGCGATCGCGCTCGTCAATCCGAAGACACCGTCACGGACCTTGGACATTCTCGGCCGTTGCGGTCGAGACGAATCCTGCGAAGGAGCGCCTGGAGCGGTCAGCGGTCTGTCTCAGAAGCTGCATCTGTTGAACGGTCCGTTGCTGAACGCTCGCATTACGGCAGAGGGCAGTCGGCTGAAACGGCTTGGGGATGCTGGGAAACAACCGGCTGCGATCATTGACGAGTTCTACATGGTGGCGCTTGGGCGTCATCCGACGATCCAGGAAAGGAATTACTGGAAGCGTCAGCTTGAAACAGTCGACAAGAAGGAAGCATTCCTGGAAGACTTTGTGTGGGGTCTCCTGACCAGCCGTGAATTCGTAACCAATCACTGAAACAAAGAACATAGAATGAACAGTCCAAGACGTTGTGACGGAGTCAGTCGCCGCGATCTCATTCGTATCGGCGGTTTGTCAGCTTTGGGCTTGGGACTCGGTGGCCTCTTCCGTTTGCGCAACGCCAGTGCGGCCGGATCTCCGCTTGAAACGAAAGCGAAATCGTGCATTTTGATCTGGCTAGACGGTGGTCCCAGCCATCTTGAGACGTTTGATCCCAAGCCGGACGCACCGGAGGAAGTGCGTGGTCCGCTGGAAACCATTGCGACGAATGTCGCAGGCGTTCGCATCGGCGAGTGTTTCGAACGAACCTCGCAAGTGATGGACAAACTGGCCATCGTCCGTTCGATGACGTCGCCGCTCGGCGAACACAATTTCGGCACGCACTACTTGATGACTGGCTACAAGCCTTCACCGGCACTGGAATACCCGACGTTTGGGGCGACAGTCACTCAGGTACGAAACCAAGCGGGCGTTCTCCCGCCGCACATCGCGGTTCCGACCTTTAGTGGAAACGTGACCGGTAACGGCTTTCTGCCGAGTGCGACCGCGCCGTTTTCGGTGGGTGGCAACCCCGATCGCCCCGACTTCAAAGTTCGCGACCTCGATTTCTACAGAGGCCTGGACCTCACACGTCTGGATCGCCGTAGCCAAATCGTTCGTGCGCTGAACGAGTTTGGCCGAACTCAGGACGCGGCGGCGGCGCCATCAGACCCTGATCTTGAACGAGCGTACAATCTAATCGCTTCCGCGGACGCCAAAAACGCGTTCAAGCTTTCCGAAGAACCCAGCGTGGTCCGCGATCGCTACGGCCGTGGGGGCGGCAGCAGCATCGGCCAGAGTTGTCTGCTGGCCCGGCGTCTGGTCGAACGCGGGGTTCCCTTCGTGACAGTGAACAGCACCGGGTGGGATGCGCATCAGAACATCATTCAATTGCAGAAACGCTATCCAACTGACCGTAACGCACATCTGCCATCGCTCGATCGCGCTCTGAGTTCACTGGTCGAGGATTTGTCGGATCGCCGAATTCTGGAAGAGACCCTCGTCGTCGTGATGGGTGAGTTTGGTCGTACACCCAAGATCAACTCGGCTGGCGGACGGGACCATTGGCCTAACGTGTTTAGCGTCGTACTGGCTGGCGGTGGCGTTCGCGCGGGGCAGGTTGTGGGAAGTAGCGATACACTCGGCGAGCTGCCAAAAGACAATCCGGTCACTCCTTCTGATCTCGCCGCGACGATTTATACGCTGCTAGGCATTGATCCCGGAAGCGAACTTCATACCAGCGACGGTCGCCCCGTACGCGTTGTGCCTGATGGCGCAACGAAGATTTCCGCATTGATTGGATAGAGCGATTGACATCCTTCGCATGACGCAGTTGAGACTCAGGCCGATACAGCGAGTTAGAGCAGGCGGATGGACGTGCGGCGCACGCCTGATCTGCTTTTGTCTGCTTGCGAATGTCACATTCGCCGCCAAGCCGCCGATTACCGCGGTGGCATTCACGCCGGATGGGACATCCATTGTTGCCGTCAGCCAATCGGGTATGCACATCCATGTTTGGCCCAAATTAGATTGGCAGCGCACGATCAAGGTATCCGCGCCGAATCTGCATTGTGTCGCCTTTTCACCAGGTGGCAACCACGTCGCTGTCGGTGGTGGCTCTCCATCAGAAAAAGGTGGCGTGGAAGTCTTCTCGTGGCCGGCAGGCAAGCCGGTCGCAAAAATCGATGGCCATGACGATTCGGTACGGTCCGTGGTCTGGCAAAATGATGCCAGGTTTCTTTCGGCAAGTATCGATCGTGAAATCAAATTGTGGGATCTCCGGAAGGAGGCGAACTGCATCCTTACTCTCAGAGGACATTCACGCAGTGTCGACGCGCTCTGCCTGTTGAGGAACGGCAAAACGCTCGTGTCCTCAGGCGTGGATCAGTCGGTGCGTGTCTGGGACATGGAGTCGGCGATGCTCGTTCACAGTTTGAACCAGCACATCAAGCCCGTACACGCACTGGCCGTTCGGCCTGCCGAGGATGGTTTGCCGATGGTTGCCTCAGCCGCCGGCGATCGGACGATTCGATTCTGGCAACCGACGATAGGCCGCATGGTTCGCTATATTCGGCTAGAGTCCGAGCCATTGAACATCGCCTGGACGAGCGATGGCGCCCGACTTCTGGCCGTCTGTCTGGATGGTCACGTCCGCGTCGTCGATCCGGTTGAAGTCACGGTTACACAGGATCTACCTGCAATTGATGGATGGGCTTATGCGATTGCTATCCATCCAAAAGGTCGGAGCGTCGCGGTCGGCGGAACCAGCGGACAGATTCGGAGAATTGAGCTGCTGGCGTTGACCGGAACTTCAGCGATCCGCTAAAGACCGAAGTTTTTTATGTGTCTCGTTGCGTGCCCCGACTTTTCTGCCAGGTCGGAGAGCAACGCCATTTAAACAGCACTCCGTGGACACCAGTTCCGCTCGATCGTGACCCCAGTTGCTCTGCTGCGGTGGCGGCCTTTACGTCAGCTGCCTCGGCAGACCGCTCAGCGAGCTTTGCCTGTGAGTTTTTGGGTGGCGGAGGGGCTTCATCACCCCCCTGCACTCGCCTCGATCGTTGTGTAGCAAACGCACCTGGAAGGCTTGGGAAAAGCGCGGCGCGCGGGCAGGCCTTGTCACTAGCTGCCTCTTCTTTGTGAGAAAGTAAGTTCTCAGGTCCGCTTGTGTCGACGATTCGTCCAGCCGGGATGTGCTCTGAAAAGTCTCCAAATCCAGCTCTCCCGATGTGTTGAAACAGATCATAGGTCTCTGACAGAGGGGGGCTATACCGAGCCATCTCGAAAGGTCGTGCGGGACGTTCTTGGGCTGCCGAAAAGGATTGGCCGCTGCAAACAGGGCATTCGCTCACGATGCACCAGCCCTGCGGGAGTGGTTTACGGTTTGGCACGCCTGGTGTTTGTGGCTTGTTTCACGAGGTAACGACCGATCTGATGTTCACCAGCACTCTCGTTTGTGTAGACTTACAGGATTGGGTCGGTGAATGTGAGACAGCAGGAGACCGCGGATGATTCACGTAGCAGGTTCACGAAAACGAATGTGTGACGGTTTCACTCGACGCGACGCGCTGACGGCCGGTGGGCTGTCGCTGCTCGGCATGTCGCTGCCAGATTTGCTCCACGCTGAAGACTCCGGGGCGACGCTGCCTCGGCCGCGAGCAGGGTGCGCGAAATCGGTGATCCTGGTTTACCTGTTCGGTGGACCGCCGTTGCACGACACGTTTGATCCGAAAACAGATGCTCCGGCTGAAGTCCGCGGTGAATTCGGTTCGACTCCCACAAGTGTACCCGGAGTGCACTTTTGCGATCTGTTGCCCGGCATGGCAAAGTGGATGGACCGTTCAACACTGATCCGCTCGGCTGCGCATCCGCACAATGATCACAGCGCTGGCCTGCTCTACACGATGACCGGCAAGCGTGCCGTGAAGCTTGAATCGGCCGTGCCTGTGTTGCCGACGCAGGCGCCGAGTATGAATTCGGTTATCCAGTACCTCGCCCGTAACGAAACGCGTGAGTTGCCTGCGTCCGTATGGATGCCGTGCTATACCGGGTGGGGCCAGGGTGGTCCCCGGCCGGGACCGTACGCCGGATTGCTCGGACGACAGTACGACCCGTTTTTCACGGCCTGCAAGCCCTACAGCGAAAAGAAGTGCAAGTACGCTTATCCCGAACGCGTGCTAGGTGATGTTGTGCTTCCCGAGATGAAACTCGCCGACGAGATCTCGATTGATCGACTGGACAGTCGGCGCACACTGGTCGAGCAGTTCAACGCCGAGTTGCGACGGATCGAGCACTTGGGCGTCACGGATCGGCTCGACCTATCGCGTCGTCAGGCGTTCGATTTACTGACCAGTGCGAACCGTTCTAACAGTCCCTGGCGAGCATTCAGCGTGGATGACGAGGCAGATACTCTGAAGGACCGATACGGTCGTAACCTTTACGGTCAGTCGATGATGATCGCGCGGCGACTGGTCGAATCAGATGTGCGATTCGTCACGGTGACATGGGAAGTGTTCGAGAAAGCGGGCGTCGACGAGGACGGCTGGGATACACATCGTCGCAACTTCGACATCCTGCGTGACCATCGACTACCGGTGCTGGACCGGGCGTATTCGGCACTGTGTGAAGATCTCGATGAGCGCGGCCTGCTGGACGAAACGTTAATCGTGGTTATGGGAGAAATGGGACGCACGCCGAAGATCAACAAGTTCGCCGGTCGAGACCACTGGTCGTTCTGTCACAACGTGCTGTTGACGGGAGCCGGAGTGAAGCAGGGGCACGTATACGGCTCATCAGACAGAATCGGCGCCTATCCTGCAGCCGATCCTGTTGGCCCCGAAGACCTTATCGCAACGATTTACGGGGCCATGGGCATTGATGCGGATGCTGTTATCCCCGACCAATCCGGCAGACCACACCCGATCGCTCAACGCGGTTCAGTCATTCACGACATCCTGGGCTAGCTGAAGGGCATCGCCCGGTAATAGCAACCGTACTGCTGGAGTTCGCCGCGTATCATCAGTAGCAGAAGTTACGCTGGATCTGCGACGCCAGCAGGCGGTGTGCAGGGACGTCGATTCGTTGATTCGCCAGGTAGCCGGGACCTTATTTGGATACTGGTTTCCACCTCGGCCGAGGCGTGATCTTCCCTGCGAATACATGATCGCCCGGCACGTCTGACGGCCGTTCACCTGCTGCTCTCAATTGACTTTGAATTTGCTTTCAGGTGTCACGGTTGGCCACGCTTCGCGAAACGACGAGCGCGAATCCTGAAGCACTACCTCAACAGGCTTTTGATCACGTGTCCGTGCACATCCGTAAGACGTCGTTGAATGCCATTGTGGTAGAAGGTAAGCCGTTCGTGGTCGAGGCCTAGCAGGTGAAGTAAGGTGGCGTGGAAGTCGTGTGCGGTG
>PBOG01000112.1 GCA_002724245.1 Planctomycetaceae bacterium | reverse complement strand
GCGAGTCCCATCACCTCACCGTTTCCAGCGGCATGCCGCTGACCGGTTGTGGACTGATTCTGTATGCCCCCTGGGAGTTACGTATGGTTTGGTAACTCGCCTGCTTCGGCATCCACGTAGGCGGCCAGTGCGCTAAGCCACGCACTGCTGGATCGGTAGCTTGCCACGTCTCCACGCCAGGTCACCACTACCCGAAGAGTTCCATCACGGGCTTACCGGTGGTAAGGGGGCGTGAGATGCCTGTGTTGTTCTGCGGCTCGTTGAGCGGAATGTCCAGAGCATGATAGATCGTAGCGGACAGTTCTTCGGGTCGAATCGGATTACTGGTCACATACGATGCGTGCCGATCCGTCTTACCGTACACCTGACCGCCTGCAATCCCGGCACCCGCCATGATGGACGAAAAACACTTCGGCCAGTGCTGGCGTCCAGGTGGAATCTGGGTCAACACCTTGGGTGTACGCCCAAACTCACCTGTCACCACGACCAACGTATTGTCCAGCATGCCACGCTCGGTCAGATCAGCAAACAAACCGGACAAGGCCTGGTCCAGCCGAGGCAGGCAGAAGCCCATACCGTAAGACCCATTCCCGAAAGCGTTGCCCATCCCCATGTTGCCCCCGTGCATATCCCAACTGCTGCTAGGTGGTCCGGCTGTGTCGTGTGAGGCCTGTCCCGTCCATCCGTTGACAGTCACAAACCGCACCCCAGCTTCCACCATCCGGCGCGCCAACAGCAAGTTCTGCCCGAGCGGATGACGACCATAACGGTCTCGCACTTTCGTGGGTTCGCGCTCAAGCTCGAAAGCCTCACGCCCCTCCGGGCGTGTCATCGCGTCGTAACCCTTTTCTCGCAAATCTGCCCAGTCCGCGCCAACCGCGTCACTCGACACGGCATTGCTTTCCAGACTGCTGAGTAAGCTACGACGTTTGGCCAGGCGATCTGGGTCACCCAAGTCATAAATCGGAGGCGGCTCAAATGTCTCCATTGCCGGATGATTTTTTGCGGAACCAACAAAGACCGGTGCATAAGCGGACCCCAGATACCCCCCAATACCAATGTTCGGTGCACAAAACACCGGCGGTCCGACACATTTGATCAGCCAGGCGTTGGAGACAATGTTTCGTTCACTCGGCTTATGTTTGGCAACGAAGGATCCCAGGTAAGGCTGATCATCACTGACACCGTTTTGCACACGTTTGGAGGACTGCCCACTGAGCAGGTTGTGCATCGCATCAAAATGGTTACTGATGGCACCAGGGTGGGTCATCGAATTAATCAGCGTGAACTGGTCGGTAAACTGCGCCAATCCGGTATGCATCTCATTGATCCGCATCCCGGGAACCTTGGTGGCAATCGGACTGTAGGGCCCTCGGATCGTGTCCGGCGCGTTGGGCTTCATGTCCCAGGTATCAATATGGCTCGGGCCACCACACAACAACACAAAGATGCAAGACTTCTCCGCGCGCACCGCATTTCCGCTGGCATCCTTTTCGTCACTCCCCATCACCATTCCTGGCATACCCAGGGAAAGCGCGCCCATGCCACCGACCAGCAGCGCCTGTCGCCGGTTCAATTCAAACCTGTCCATACGTCACCTGACTGTGTCTGTGTGATTCGATTTATTGGCTGAGTTCACGGTTTCCACGCCTGCCACGCATCCACCTGTAGATACCTTCGGCAAGCCCGAAAGCATTTCTAGCATACCGCAACTTCCGAGTTCATGTCGAGCCAATTGGCGCAGCCCCCCCGACCGTTTTACCGCACATATGTAGCGTTTCACCGCGGTTCCGATCCCCCCTGGGACAATCCCTGCCGTTTCTAAACCCGCAATGGCCCTTGCAACAACTCCGTCACCACCTGTGCCTCAGTCACCGGCGAATCGGTGAGTGTCTCGTCACGGCCGGAATGTCGAAATGACAACGCATTATGATCGAGACCGAGCTGGTGCAGCAGGGTCGCGTGCAGATCGGGGCAACTGACCAGGTCATCCACCGCCTTGTACCCAAATGGGTCGGTGGCCCCGTGGGCATATCCGCCTCGAAAACCACCTCCCGCAACCAGTGTCGTAAAGGCGAACCGATTGTGATCGCGCCCGGTACCACGTTGGCCCGTGGGGAGGCGGCCGAATTCTCCACTCCAGATCACGATTGTCTCATCAAGTAATCCACGCTGTTTCAAATCGGCAATCAACCCTGCTGAGGGTTTGTCAACCTGTCGAGAAATCTTGGGAATATCACGATCGAGACTGCCATGGTGATCCCACGGCATACCACCGTGTTGAATGGGGGCGGTCACCAGGATGAACCGAACTCCCGATTCCACCAACCGCCGTGCCATCAAACAGCGGCGTCCGAATCCATCGGTTTCCGGCTGGTCGACACCGTACAACGCGCGGGTCGACGCGGTTTCTCGCGATACGTCCAGCGTTTGCTCCGCGGCAAGTTGCATCCGCGCGGCAAGCTCGTAGTGCTGAATCCGCGCTTCCAGTCGAGAGTCCTGTGGATAGCGTTTGCGGCGTTCCTGGTTGAGCGCTGCCAGGAGGCTGAGGTTAGCCTGCTGCACACCGGCGGGCGTTTTGACCGCCGGCTTGAGATTCAATACCGGCGCACCCTTGGATTGCACTTCCGAACCCCCGTACATTGCCGGCAACCAGCCATTGGTCCAAATCGTGGTGCCACCGTTGTTGTAGCCATCCGGGTCACGCAGCACGATGTACGCGGGCAGATTTTGGTTCTCGGAACCGAGCGCGTAACTGACCCATGACCCTAACGTCGGGCGACCGAGAAAGATTTTTCCGGTATTGAGCACCCGCATACCTTGCGGGTGATTGTTATTGTCGCTCCACATCGAGCGAATCTGGCAGACGTCGTCCGCAACACTCCCCAGATAAGGCACCAGGTCCGCCGAAAAATCGAGGCCCGATTGGCCGTATCGCTGAAACTTGAAAGTCGTTCCCTTGACGATATCCTGCTCACTGCCGGGCTGAAAGCTCTCCACATCTTCGGGGTGCTTCTGACCTGCATACTTATTGAGCGCTGGCTTGGGATCGAACAAGTCCATCTGGCTCGGCCCGCCATTCATTAACAGCATGATGACGGACTTGGCCTGAGCGGGAAAATGTCCCGGCTTGGGCTGCAAGTCGAATGAGCCGCTACCGGCACCGCGCGCGCGGTCTTGCTGCACCAGGTGGCTCAATGCCAGCGACCCGATCCCCAGCCCCGTCTGTTGCAACACCGATCGTCGCGTCATCGTTGGTGCGACCGGAGCAAAACTCTCATTTCCAGTTAACATGGGCTGCCTCATTCCGCGTAGAGGAACTCACTTGTGTTCAGCAAGGTATGGCAAAGCTGCACGAGTGCCTGCTGATCTGCGTCTTGGGGATATTTACGTTTCTGGGCCTGTACAAACGAGGTGCAAAATTCCAGCTCGGTGTCATTGGGTAAACGGGCCAGCACGAGGCGAAATACGGCCTTGATACGCTGCTCCGGTAATTCCCCCGACATCTCCATCACGCGGTCGGCAAGTTTTTGCGACTGCTCGAACAAAAACCGGTCATTGAGCATCATCAAGGACTGGGACACCACCGCGGCCGGGTTCCGGCGGGCACACGTGGTGGCAATCAGCGGCTGGTCAAATGTGGAAAGCATCGACAAGTTGTAGTTCCGGCGGTGCAGCAGGTACACACTCCGTCGCTGACCGGCAGACGGAGACGACAGTTTACTTGCATCGATCGTGACCGAACCGTCAGTCCCCGCTTTGACGTACACCGGCGGGCCCCCCATGGTTCGGTCCAGCTGATCCGTCACGGCGAGAATCGAGTCGCGAATCACTTCGGCATCCAGACGCCGCAGACGCATCCGGCCGAGCAGCTGGTTCGTTGGATCGGGATGACCTGGCGGCACCGTACCAAGCGACGCCTGTCGATACGTGGTGGACGTCACCAGCCTCCGCAACATCTGCTTGACGCCCCAGTCGCTGCGCACGAACTCATCACTGAGCCACTCTAGTAACAACGGGTGCGTCGGTTCCGACCCGTTGAGGCCTAAATTTTCGGAGGTAGGTACAATCCCTTCACCAAACAGGTGCTGCCAGATGCGATTCGTCATCACCCGAGACAACAACGCGCCAGCTGGTTCTTCCGCGTCAGTCATCCAGCGTGCCAGCGCTGTACGGCGTCCGCTGGATGCCTTGTCCGCGGACTCCTGGAAATAATCGCGATCCGAACGGCTCAGGGCATGAATCACACCTGGCTGCACCGTGTCTCCCGGTGACAGGTAGCTGCCGCCTTCCAGCAAGCGTGTCGCCGGCGGTGGTCCCACGTCGTACAAGGCCTGCAGCCGACCCACGGTTTTGCGTTGCCCCTCGACTTCTGTGATCTCCTTCTGGAGATCCACGAGCGCCGTCCGTTGAGACGGACTGATCGCTGCTTTGCGTTCGCTTTCGCTGACCTTCATGGCTTCCGTCGAACGCCCGTATTTCCCTTCGAGATATTTCTCCACCTGCGCGATCTCGTCCGCAGCGAGCGCCTGGCGATACAACAGGACTTCCGCGATGTCCCCAGGAAAAACGGTACCGCCTGTTTCCGGCCCCGTAATCCGCGCGCCGACGAGCAGGTCCACCGGTTCCATCGCGTCAATGGCCGGACGTGGCGGCTCGCGCCCCGCGACGCGGGTCTCCTCCGCCTGCTGATCGACCCGAATCGTCGTCTGCCCCTGGTCGTAAACGTAGGTCAGCTGATGCGGCAACAAATCACTGAGCGATCGGCTCCCCGCGCGGCCGCCGCCGTAATCCCCCGGTTTCTGGGGATCGCCAAAATAAATCCGCGCCCGGTTCGCCGGCTGTCCCGACTCGTGATACAGGTCCGCGCCCCAATTACCATGGCTGCGCCCGTCCTCGGCATACTTGGCGACCATTGTCCGGTCGCCATCAGGTACTCGGTTAAGCTTGTACGAAACGAACAGCGTCAGGCCCGCCTCCGGCCGCAAGGTCGGGTGATCGGGCGCCCGCAAATGCGTGGCATTCCCGTCAAAACGAAGCGCGCGGGCATTGGTGACTCCAAACCCCTCGACCAGCGTCGGCCGCTGCGCTCTCAGACGCTGCGTCACATCATTCGCCTCGACATTGTCGCCCATTTGCTGGTCCTGCCAGGAACCGACGGTCGCTCCGATGGCTGCCGGTTCCGTGCTGGCAGGGTCGGAAAAGACGCCTTGATCCGCACGCAACCAGAGCGACAACCCAGCCTCAACCGGCGCCTTGGGACTGGCTTTCCGTATGGCGGGAAATCCGCTCCGGTAGGCAGCCATTTTCCTGTCGAGAACTGCCTGGCGAGCACGTTCGTGGATCGCAGCTATCTGCTGCTTCAAGGCAGCCACCCGCGTCTTGAGAGCCTGGTTGTCACGGTCGATCTGCTCCTTTTCGGCCGGCGCCACGTCAGGCATGCCACGCTGCACAATGTCCGGTTTCCAGGGGTAGACGGCCTTCCAGTTCTCAGGGTTGTAGGCAGGGGTGAAGCAGCTCATCAACCGGTAGTACTCTTGCTGGGTCAGTGGGTCAAACTTGTGATCGTGGCAGCGCGAGCAGTGCATCGTAATGCCCAGCAGACTGGTATTCACGATCTCGATCGTGTCGTGCAATACCTCGAACATATTGAGCTCGATGAAACTCTCTGGCTCGTGCGTAAAATCGGCCGCGGTCCGCAAAAATCCAGTCGCGATCAATGCTTCCCGCATTTCGTCGGTATAGCGATCCGCACTGCGCCAGTCGTAGAGTTCATCACCCGCCAGTTGCTCGTGGACAAATCGGTCGTACGGTTTGTCTTTATTGAAGGCGTCGATGACGTAATGGCGGTAACGCCATTTGCCCTCGGGAACCAGAATCAGATTGGCGTCCTGGTCGAAACCGGTGGTGTCCATATAGCCGACGACATCCAGCCAGTGCCGCGCCCAGCGTTCGCCGAACGCTGGACCCGACAGCAAACGGTCCACCACCCGGTCATAGGCGTCCGGAGACGCATCCCCCTGGAACGCCGCAACGTCTGCTGGCGTTGGCGGCACGCCCGCCAGGTCGAGCCAGGCCCGCCGCACCAGCGTCACTCGCTCAGCATCAGAAGAAAAGGAAAGTCCTTTCGACGCCAGTCGCGACAGGATGAATCGATCAAGAGGCGCACGAACGCGACGCCCCTCCTCCACCGAGGGGAGCGACGGACGCTGTAACACCTGAAAAGCCCAATGTGCCTCGGACGGCTCGTCTTCGCCGCTCGCCGGCATCGCCAGAGCCTGGTACAGCACCACCAACAGGAGACCGCCAGGCCAAATTCTTTTCGCCATAGGACTGGTATGATGAGTGAAAGTGATCACATACGGGCACGCCACACGCTGACCTACTATCATACCGAGTTTACAGGATGCGTTGGCAACGGTTCCACGCAAGAATCCATGTTGCGTCGCTCGTCACAGCGTTGTTTGTCACAGACGTCGCTGGTCCTGATGACTGGTGACTTTGGCCGTACCCCCAAGATCAACAATAACAAAGGCCGCGACCATTGGCCTAACGTGTTCTCCTACCTGATCACGGGTGGCGGAATTCCGGGAGGCAGGGTGATCGGCGCCAGTGACGGTGACGCGGCCTACCCAGCCGACAATCCGGTCACACCCGAAAACACACTGGCCAGTGTGTTCGACATGGTCGGACTCGACCTGCACCAGCTGCACGCTGCTGGTGTCGTCGACGACACACACGGGGTCCCCGGATTGTTCAGCGGCTAATCTCCGCAGTTCTCCCACACAACTCTGCCAGCGCGCATTCGCCAACCTGCGTTCAGGCGTGCGCCGGACGCGTTAGCAGATCGGCAATCACCGTAGCGTCGGTCGTGCGGGCATCGGTCAACGATTCATCCAGGTTATTGTGCTTGTACGTCAACTGCGTGTGGTCCAATCCGACCTGATGCAGCATGGTGGCCAGCAGGTCGAGGACACTGACCGCGTCAACTTCGGCGCGGTGCCCAAACGCATCGGTGGCGCCGTGCACATAGCCGGCTTTCAATCCGCCGCCCGCGGCCAGCGCTGTAAAGGCGTGCATATTGTGATCCCGGCCGGTCCCGCCTTGCGAGGTAGGCAACCTGCCAAATTCCCCTACCCACAAGACCAGCGTCTCGTCCAGCAACCCACGACGTTTCAGGTCGGCGATCAACGCTCCCGATCCCTGATCCGTGGCCGCGCAGGTTGCTGGCAACCGCTTCTTCAAATTGCCGTGGTGGTCCCAGGGGTTATGTGGTTTGTTCATGATCTGGACAAACCGCACACCCGCTTCGACCAGGCGTCGCGCCATCAAACACTGGGTTCCGTACTCGGCTGTCACTGGATTCTCCAGCCCATAAAGCCGTTTCGTTTCAGCGGTCTCCCGTGACAGATCCAGATTCTGCTCTGCGGCCAGCTGCATGCGAGCCGCCAACTCGTAGTTGCGAATCCGGGTTTCCAGGTCCGCGGCCCTGGGATAGCGATCGGCGTAACGTTGATTCAACCGACCAATCAACTGCAAATCATCCCGATCGGCACCGGCCGGCAACGCTTTGGCAGCGCGGAGGTTCAATACGGGTGACCCTTTGGGCCGGAATTCTGTGCCGCGGTACAGCGCCGGCAACCAACCATTATCCCAGAGGGCAGCGCCAGCCGTGTTGTGCCCTTCGATATCGTGCAATACGACATACGCGGGCAGGTTCTGGTTCTCGGTCCCCAGAGCATAACTCACCCAGGTTCCCAGGGTGGGTCGACCGAAGGCAAGTTTTCCGGTCAGAAAAATCAACGGCGCACCGGCGTGACACGGATCAAACGTGTACAGCGATCGGATCACAGACAAGTCGTCCACAACGCCGGCCAGATGCGGAACCAGTTCAGAGAACTCAATTCCCGATTCGCCGTGAGGCCGAAACCGAAACGGACTGGCCATCAGCGGTTCGCGGGCGCGGCCCTGCAGGCTCTCGATTCCCACATCTTTGCCATGCTGTCGTTGCAACTCAGGCTTCGGATCGAACAGGTCCATCTGACTGGGAGCACCCGACTGGAACAACAAAATCACACTCTTGGCCTGGGCAGGAAAATGCCCTCTCCGGGGCCGCAGATCGACCCGGGGCCTGGTCGTCGACGCCGCTAGCAGACCATCGTCTTCCAGCATCGCTGCCAGTGCCAACGATCCGAATCCCATTCCCGATCGCTGCAACAGCTGGCGACGTGAAAGCGGTACCTGATTGATATCCATGGCAGGTTCATTCCACATACAAGAACTCGCTCGAATTGAAGAGCACCCGGCAGAGGTGCATCAGCGCCTGACGCTCCGCGTCGGCGTGGGCCGCACCGCTACGCTGGTACCGCTGGGCTTGCTGTCGCAACAACTCCGAACTCCAGCCCAGCTCCTCAGTATTGGGACGCCGAGACAGAGCAAGCCGGAAAGCCAGCTCGATGCGTTGCTCAGGCGAATCCCCCGCCTGCGCCAACACACGGCCGGCGAACTGGTCCGCTTGCTCCAGTACCAACGTGTCGTTCATCATGCTGAGCGATTGCAACGCGACAGCGGACGTATTGCGGCGACACACACTTCCCGCAATGACCGGCTGGTCAAATACACCGAGCACCGTCAAATGGTAGACGCGACGTTGAAACAGGTAGATACTGCGGCGCCAGGCCGTCTGGGGGGTCGAAAGTTTTTCTTCATCGAAACTAGCCACTCCATCCCGGCGATACTTCAGTGGCACGGGTTGTCCGCCCATGTCCGCGTTGAAGCTTCCCGACGCGGTCAGCATCGCATCGCGGATGACCTCCGATTCGAGTCGCCGCAGGCGGGCCCGCCAGAGGAATCGGTTCTCCGGGTCGAGCTGCCGCGGATCCGGTTTCACCGCTGACATGTTTTCACGACGTGAGGCCTGGCGATAGGTTGCGGACAGCATGATGTTCTTGATCAGCGGCTTGGTGCGCCAACCGTTCTGGACCAACTCGGCCGCCAGCCAATCCAGTAATTCGGGGTGCGTCGGTGGATCACCCGACATCCCCAGATTCTCCGAAGTCGGCACGATGCCCACCCCCGTAAGGTGTTGCCAGAGCCGATTGACGATCACCCGGGCAACCAGCCCCGCGGCGGGCGTACCAGGCTGGGTAAGCCAGTGGGCCAGGGCAGTGCGGCGCCCACTACTGCCGGCAACCGGCCGGCCTAAAGATGCAAACGCGTCCGGTCCCGCCGACAACACCTCGATAAAACCGGGCCGCACCTCCTCACCCGGAGTCTTGAATTCCCCCCGTTCCAGCAGGTGCGTCGCCGGCGGCGGTCCCACATCGTAGATGGCCTGAATCCAGCCATGGGTTTGCACCTGTTGCTTGAGTTCTGCCACCTGCTGGTTGTGTTTGGCAATCACCGACTTGTCGTCCGCAGTCAACGCCTGATCCACTTCCTCGTTCTTAACCGTGACCTGGTCACCAAATTGCTTGAACAGGCCGCGCTGGGCTGCAGTTCGCTTGTCGTCCGGTGTGCCGAGCGCGGCCTGGAGGGCCTTTCGCTGGGCCGCCGGAACCGACTGCAGTTTCGCCGTGATCAGTTGCTGCTGGCGGGCTGCCTTCACCATCGCCACGCGTGCTTCCAAGTCTGACACCCGTTTGTTGACCGCGGCATTGGCGGCATCCATCACCTTCTTCTGCGCCGCAGAAATTGCCGGAATGGCACGCTCCTTGGGGTTCTTCCAGTTCTCAACATTGAACGCTGGTGTAATCAGGGAAAGGAGCCGAAAATAGTCGCGTTGGGGTATCGGTTCGTGCTTGTGATCGTGACAGCGCGCACACCGCAACGTGAGCCCCATCACGCCGGTGCCAAACGTCTGCATCGTGTTGTACAAGAAAGACCACTTGTACTCGAGTTCCTTGGCGGACTCGCTGCGATCTTCGGCGTTTCGCCAGAAACCGGTCGCCGCCAGCGTCGCCACCATTTCTGGTGTGTACTCTTTGGCAGTGCGCCAGGTGACCAGTTCATCACCGGCAATTTGCTCGCGCAGGAAACGGTCGTACGGCTTGTCTTCGTTGAAGGCGTCGATCACATAGTCGCGATAACGCCAACGACCTTTGATAAACCCAAAAATCCCCGTCGTATCGCCGTCATAGCTCACCAGGTCCGTATAGCCAACGACATCCAGCCAATGCCGCCCCCAACGTTCCCCGAAATGAGGAGAGGCCAACAGGCGATCAATCACACGTTCATAGGCCTGTGGCGTGGTATCCGCAAGAAAGGCCTCGGCCTGCTCTGGTGAGGGAGGCAACCCAAGCAAATCGAACCAGGCGCGCCGCACCAGCCGCGTCGGTGGCGCTGCGGCTGAAAAGGAAAGGTCGCGTTTGGCAAGTTGTCGCAAGACAAACGCATCGATCGGCGTACGCACTTGTTCTGCCAGGGGACCTGGCAGTTGCGGTACCGCCGGCGCCACCAGCGGACGAAAAGCCCAGAACGCGCGGGGGTCTTCCTCGGTCGACGCACCGGGAGGAGGCGTCTCTGCAGCGGCTACGCTGGCACTGCCTGCCAGGCAGACCGCAAAAACTGGGGCCAGCCACCGTCTCCAGATTGGCATGCTGCGCACATCATCAACAAAACCTGTCACCATCACAACATCCTCAACAGAATCGCTCCAGCGGCGATTCGCCGTTGCGCCGTCAGGCGGTGCAGTGGCGGGAAACGTATTCCCTAAACGTCCTCTCTATCTTAACCATTCGCTACCAGGAAGTCCCGCCTGAAGGGTCGACACGCCAACGTCCGCGACCGGTTCGCAGCCGTGCACCGCAGCGCGCTGCTCCCGTGGGAACTCGGAACACCTGGAGCCGGCGGACGTCCCTTCCGGTAAGATACGCGGATCTCACTACCGGAGCAGTACCATGCCGTCAAACTCCATGCCCTCAAAATCAAATCTCCTCGCGATCATTGGTCCGGGAATTCTGGTCGCCGCTACCGGTGTCGGTGCCGGGGATCTGGCTACCTCCGCATTTACCGGCAGTGCGTTGGGACTGACTGTGCTGTGGGCCGTCGTGCTGGGGTCCTTCTTCAAATTCGTGCTCAACGAAGGGCTGGCCCGCTGGCAGTTGGCCACAGGCACGACCCTGATCGAGGGCTGCTACGACCGCTTTGGCCAAGCCGCAAAATGGTTCTTCCTGGTGTACCTGTTGATCTGGAGTTTCCTGGTCGGTGGTGCCCTGATGAGCGCCATTGGCGTGACCTGTCATGCGATCTATCCACTCTTCGGAATGGACCCGACGCAAGCCAATAAAGACAAAATTCTCTATGGTGGCCTGCATAGCGTGCTGGCCATCCTGCTAGTGCAAATCGGTGGCTACCGGTTGTTTGAACGCATCATGGGCCTCTGCATCGGGGTCATGTTTGGTGTCGTTCTGGTCACTGCGATCGCCATTTGCCCTTCCTGGACGGCGGCCGCCAGCGGCCTGCTCGTTCCCTCGATCCCTGCAGGAGGAGTCATGTGGACACTGGCTCTCATGGGTGGAGTGGGAGGCACGGTCACCGTCCTCAGTTACGGCTATTGGATTCGTGAAAAGGGACGCACCGGAGGTGATGCCCTCAAGACCTGCCGGATCGACCTCGCCACCGGCTACCTGGTCACCGCGGTCTTCGGCTTGGGGATGGTGATCATCGGCAGTTCTCTCGAGTCGATCCAAGGTGGTGGTGCTGGCTTGATTATCAAAATCGCCAGCCAACTCGAGTCCAGTCTGGGACGCGCCGGTACCGTTGCCCGCTGGGCCTTTCTGATCGGGACCTGGGGCGCGGTCGTCAGCAGTCTGCTGGGGGTCTGCCAGGGCATCCCCTACCTGTTCGCCGACGTCTGGTCTCTGCGGCCGGGCGCATCGCGGACTGACAATGATGTCGACACCACGTCGATCCCCTATCGTGGTTTTCTCTACGCGATTGGCCTGATCCCGATCGTGGGCCTGCTGACTTTCGATTTTCAAACTATGCAGAAAACCTACGCGGTTGTGGGAGCCCTCTTCGTGCCCATGCTGGCGGGTGTACTGCTGGTACTCAATGGACGTGTTGCCTGGATCGGAGCACAGTTCAAGAACTCGCGTCTCACTTCCGCTGTGTTGGTCACCATACTGGCTTTCTTCGTGATTGCCGGATTTCTCCAGGTGCGGGACAAACTGTCCGGCGTGAAGCAACCGCCGCCGCCCACCACGGGCACCACCAAGACGCCATGACCACGCATCGTAAATCGCCCCGGTATCCTCGCGAGCACCGTTCCTTCGCGTCGGGCAAATTTACCTATGGCCCTGAAAGGTTCAATTGCCTATTCTTCCGCAACGATCAATGTGAGTAATGCAGCCCCGCCGAGTATTGCAGCGCAGTCTCCCAGGCAGCCTCTATGACACGATGTTTCCGCTGGACCCTCTGTTGGTTGACCGTCTGTGCCCTGGCACTGTTACGATCCCAGCCCAGTGTGGCCCAGGACAGCTTGGAATCACTACGTCACGAGGTCCGTGCGGAAAAGGAACCAGCTCCCCCTGTAGCAAAGCGTCGCCGAGCGCGCCGTGTGCGTGAACAGGACGAGGACATTGACAATTTCGTGGGGCAAATGCTGGCATATGGGATCACGCTGCCGTTCTGGGGACCACCAATTATCCTGGACGACAATTACCGCGAGCACGGCCGGTTCTTCAGCTATCCCTATAAGCGCGGCGCGCCGGGAAACCTGGTCATCGGACAAGCGCATCGAGCGGCCACGAAAGTCTGGCACTTGCGGGCCCGTAGTGAATACCTGGAGAGCTTCTCTGGCGTCTCCTCAACCGGTGGCCAGATCCTGCTGGACACGCTTCCCCGCTTTGGACTGGACACCGAATTCTATCACCGCCAGGAAACCCTCCAATCGGCATCCCGAGACACACTCTGGACCGGCGACGTCAATGCTGTGTTTCGCTTCGCCCAGTCCTCGCTCCTGCAAATGCGGACGGGGCTGGGTATCAACTGGCTGGACGACGACGCAGGGCGAGACTACGGATTCAACTTCACCTACGGTGGAGACCTGATGCTCGGAAACCCTTGGATTGTGTCGGGCGAAATCGACGCCGGCACGCTCGGCAATTCAGGCCTGTTTCATGGACGGGTTACGGTAGGTGCCCAGTTTCGCCATGTCGAAGTCTACACGGGTTACGACTACTACCAGGTCGGCGACACAGTCCTCGATGGCGCACTGATCGGACTCCGGTTCTGGTTCTGACTCGGGCTCGCTTCTGATCCTTGTGGCTGCGCCGCAAGGGGCTGATCAAGGCCGTCGATCGCGCGACGCCGCATTCGCGGACGCCTCCTGTGGCAACGCCGCCAGACTCAAAGGCAATTTTGGGCACGGGCCGGACCCGTCGCACCAGGCAGGCACCATACCTGGCAGAGGATCCCGCGATGCTGCCCCGCACTCATGCTCACGCGTTTCACCTTGGCAGAGGCTCCGTGTTGGTAGCGCGCATCTGATCCGGGCTCCATCCATTACAAGTTCCACAGGCGCCCGCGAGCCACCGGGTCACAGCCGCCCGGTGCACGAGTAACAGTCGCTGCTATGAACTGGCCGACTCTGGCGTTTCAAAATCAAGCTCGGGTTCCCAGGGAAACTGGTTCGGCGTCTTGACCACATCAGAGGCCATGTAGTGATATTGCAGCGCGCGGCGACGCTGCGGCGTGCGATTGGCCGGAGTGTAATGGAAAAGTTCACAGTGAAACAGCAAGCCATCTCCAGGCTGCAGAGGAACCGGCAAAATGTCGTTCTGCGGTGGGTCTACTAATCCGAATTCATCACCCGGCCCCGCATGGGGCTGCAAACCACCGTGATGCGACCCGGGAACAACATGCATGCAGCCGTTCGCTTCGGTCGCCGGATCGCAAGCGATCCAGAAGCCAAAGCAATGCGGCGGCCGCAGCGCAAAATAGCCATTGTCCTGATGCCAGACTTTGGGCCCGCTGATTTCCGGTGGCTTCATCAACAACATCGTCTGCGCGAGTGCCACCTGCGGCCCCAACAGGTCTCGGGCTGTTTCCAGCAGAGCAGGGCGTCGCGCCAGTTCCCGAAAAAACGTCAGGTGCCTGGCCATCCGATAGAGTTTCCGCACGTGCAGTTCGTTGGTTTGCGTGTGATCCTTGTCCCGCATGCAGGGCTCGTACTGAATCAGATCTTTCGGTACATCCGGCCGCTGCGCCATCACTGCTGTGATCTCCGTAAAGACACGGTCCACATCCACTGGCGACAGGAGATCTGGCATGATGAGGTAACCCTCATCTTGGAAACGCTGAATTTCCTGTGCTGTAAGTGTGCTACTCATGGTGCGCTCGAGAAGAGAAGTTCACGAATCCTGATTGTAATGCCCGCAGAAGTCCCACCAAAGAGACGCCTCTTCTGTAACACCCGCAGCGCGCCAATCGCACCAGGACTCGAACCCTGATGGCATCTGACCTGGTCCCGCTGCCGCGTGGTGCTCCCCTGTTGTCAAGAATACCGTACCATGCCACACAACCCCGCCTACGGTCTCCCTCCGACACCTGTGAGCAGCCCCAAAATGAAACCATGCACCACACTCTGGCTGGGCTTGCTTCTGCTGGCACCCACACTCAGTGCAGCAGACCTGCCAAAAGTATTGTTGATTGGCGACTCGATCTCCATTGGCTACACGCCCCACGTCGCCGCCGCCTTGCGTGGCCGAGCCCAGGTCAAACACCACGCCGGGAACGCGCAGCACACCGGCACTGGATTGAAACAGCTCAAGCGTTGGCTTGGCGATACCGAATGGGATGTCATCCATTTCAACTGGGGCTTGTGGGATCTCTGCTACCGACACCCTGAATCCAAAGTCCAGGGCCGTCGCGATAAAGTGCGTGGCACGCTCACCACATCGCTGGGCCAATACGAGAAAAACCTGGAACAACTCGTCGTGCAACTCAAAACGACCAGGGCCAAACTGCTCTGGGCGCATACCACGACCGTGCCGCCAGGTGAGGCGGGACGCAAAGTGGGTGACGACGACAAGTACAACGCCGTCGCAACGCGCGTCATGAAAAAACATGGCGTCCAAATCAATGACCTGAATTCCGTCACCGACGCCTTTCCCACCAGGCTCTTTACAGCACCCGGCAACGTCCACTTCACCCGGGCGGGTTCGCAAAAACTGGGAATGGTCGTCGCCAAACGGATCAACGCAGTACTGCGTCGGCAACGCCACGCTTCAGACTGACAGCCCACCCTGTACGGGGAAGTCCCCTATTGCCAGCGGAACACCGCAACGGCATTTCGCTCACGCACATAAACGTGCCGGCCCACGATCGCCAGATGCCCCCACGTCTCCTCTGTCGAAACCGTACGAGAATCCAGCAGCGCAAATTCCTCCGGGTCGGCACGCAACAGGACCAACTGCCCTTCGTTGGTCAGCGCCAGGATACGGTCCTTGTTCCAGACCATGCTGCAGTATTTCCCAAAAGTGCGATTGGAAATCCACTGGACCTTTCCAGTGCGTAAATCGGTACAGGCGAACCGCCCGTTCTTCAAGTGCGCGTAGGCGTAATCACCGATCAACACCGGTGAAGACATATAAACAATCAGCTTGTTCTTCCAGCCGTCAGTGATAGAAAACTTCTGATCTCGATACTCCAGAGGGTAATACCCCGACCGACTGGCGCGGGTACTGGTGTAAATCCCGTTGCGATAGACAGTCGGTGCCAGAATGCAACCCTGATCATAGCTGTCCAGCACGCGGTGCCAGAGCACCTTTCCATTCGCTGGATCGACGCCTGCAATCGCATCAATGTCGGCAACGAGAAGTTGCGACCGACCATGAATCACTGCAAAGTCGGGGGAAGAGTAGTTCCCCTGTCCCAGGTCATCCCGGCTGGCCTTGCCCTTTCGCACGAGACTACGCCACAGACTCTTGCCGGTCTTCTTATCAACCTTGACGAACGAATCGGCCGTCTGCACGTAGACGCCGTCGCCGACCACCAACGGTGAACAGACGAACCCCAATTCGGGAAGTGGCGTCCCGTACCGTTTGTGAAAATCAGCTCGCCACAACTCGGCGCCGGTATGGGAGTCCAGGCACACCAGCAGATCAGGCATCCCAGCTACAAACAATCGCCCTCCATCCGCCGCGGGCGTCGCCCGAATCCAACTCCCCATGCTGGTACCCAGCTTGGCCACCTCCATGGCGCCTTCCCACTCGGTTTCCCAAAGTTTCTCTCCACTCTTCCGGTCGAGAGCACGCACCCCTTCGTATCGTTTGTCCCTGGTGAACGTGACAAACACCTTGTCCTGCATCACGACGGGGCCTGAATAGCTGGGCGGCAGTTCCACCCGCCAGTGTTGCAACAGGTGCGTCTCCTGCAGACTCTCTGGCCAGGGGGCACTCGACACACTCCCATCACGTTGCGGACCACGCCATTGCGGCCAGCTTGCATTCTCCGCTGCACCGAGCAGACGCACCATCAACAGACAAACCGCCACCGAAGACTGCACGCTGCGTGATTTCTCCATCGTCTGTTCTCCTGCTGGGGACACGTGTCGGTGTTGATTCTGACCGGTCCATCAGGACCCGTCCACCACGCACCCATGAATTGCCCGCCGCCGGCCGGACTCTGCTTCGGCCGCGCCACGGCCAGTCGGACCATCCAGCCGGCCATCGCCAGCCAGAAAACGTCACCGCCCACCGTAACGCGGTCGCTCCGGGTGGGATACCCGCGTCTGCTTCCATGGGGCGAAACGCAGTCTACCTCTCCAGCTTTGGTTTCACCTCCGCGGAAGGAAACTGTTTCCTCAAGCGATCAAAATAGGCGTCAAACTGACTCGGGCGTGGGCCTTCGCGGAATTGGCCCCACGCACCGCGGTAGGGAGCCAGCTGATCGACGACACGTCCTGGTTTCGGCACACGCAGCAACAGGCCTTTCGCCGCAGCTTCCTGCTGTAATTCGGCAAAGCGATCGAGCCAAGCAAAATCAATCGCGCGGCGTGCCATCCATACACGCCGCATCCGCACTTCATCACCTCGAACCGCCTCAGCAGCTTTTTCCAGCAGTGCGACAGCGGCGTTGACATCCTCCAGGGTCAGCCAACCGGTTGTGTCCGTTCGATAACAACCGAGCCAGTAATCCGGATCTCGCTGGACCGCGGTGAGCAACAAATTGATATAGCGGAGAACTGAGGGCCCGGCCGCTCCGTAATAGCCCGTGGTAAATTCCTGCACCAATTGTCGTGGATCCTGCTGTGGATTCCACATCATGCGGGCGTTGACCCACGCCCGCAGAGGCCCCAGGTCGGCTGCCATGCCGTGTGCACCTTGTACCATCACACCGGTCACCCCGATCTTCTGAAAAAACCGCATGCTCTCCGGTTGTGCGAGGTAGTTGGGATGTGGCTGATAGAAGTTACGGAAGTTGGCATCATAGTCCCAGACATAGAAGTGTTTTGCGATCTCACCCCACCTTTTCAACGAAGCAGCATATTGTGGGTAATGCCAGACGGGGTCCCGCTTGTTCGCGGTGAGCAACGGCGCGTAGACCAGCACGTTCTGTCGTGGCCGCACCGTCCTGGGAGGCCGCTCGGTATGAAGGTAAGCGAACATACCGAACAGGACATCGGGATAGCGTCCCTCCAGCCGGTGGGCAATCTCGTTCACCAGTAGCAGCCAATTGGCCGAGTCCGAACCTTCTACTTTCCGCACCGCTTCGCACTGGTCGCACTGACACATGTAGCGACCGTCGTTCTGGGTAATCCAAAAGATCTTCTCGGGGTACTTCCAGCGGGAGTAATTCTGCTCGAGTTCTGCCAAAACGTTCTCGGCAATCTTAGCGCGGGCTCCCGGACTGTGCAGACAAGGTTGCTGGGGAATACGACGAGTACGGCGGCCGATTTCCAGATATTTCTTGATGAGCCCCAGGTCATTCCGCTCGGTTTCGGTCGCGATCGTTTTCTGGAACGACTTGAGTGTGTGCAAATAGCTGTAGCGTTCGTCCTCGCCACCATCCTCGCGGCAGTACATGAACCAGTCGGGGTGCTGCAGAAACAGTTTCTTGGGTAACAAACGCGGGATCGAATGCGTCCCGAAGTCAAAGTTCAAGTCGTAACTCAGCCGCAGCCATGAACGCCCTTCGTGCGTCGATCCGATGGTTGAACTATGCACCCGCATGCGAAAGGCTGGCTGACAGTTAATATCTGCCGACGGCACCGAGAGATCCGGCTGCTGTGGAACCGTCACCTCTCCCGGAGCCCACCACCGGCAACCGACGACATCCTGCAGGAAGGTATAGATCGCATAGATCGTGCCCCGTGGCTGTCCCCCCGCCAGGATCAGGTCACGGCCGACGGTTTTGATCACGATCTCATCGGTGCCGAGATCGTCCCAATGGACAGCTGGCGCGAGCGCGCGTGCCGCGGCCGAGTCTCCCACAAAAATCCTGGCGTTGGCTGGCGAATCCATGCCCTGGCCCACGACGTCAAAATGGCCGCCGGTGACGGCGTCGAGATATTTCTTCAGATCGACCGTGGCGACGTCGCGCCTCGCGAGCGTTGATGCGCGTTGTCTGTTAACGCGGTAATTCAGCGAACTGATCCGCACCCCGGTGATCGTCACCTCTCCGGACACCGCCCAGTGCTGGAATCGCTGATAGGGATCGCCTGTCCCATGATTGCGCCAGTACCAGCGCACGGTCGTCGGTAGCAGCTCCATTTTCATGTCCAGCACGCGGCCAGCTGTACTGGGCAAGGGACTCCGCTCTGGATCGTTCGGTTCGGCGGCCGGACTAAGAAATACCTGCCCCTCAGTCGACACATAGATTCCATGCGTCCAGCGTTTCCCCTCTCTGGTATGCAGACGGACGTACGCCCAGGATTCCTGGCTGGTGTCAGCCGGCAACGAGAGGACGTACTCCAGGATCAATGGCGTGTTTGTACGAATCGTGTGCGGTCGAACCAGCGTTTTGTCCGCGACCGCCACGTAGCGATCGGCTCCCCTGGATCGAGCACTGGCCCCATATCCCAATTCTTTACCGCGATAGGAAACCGCGTACTCTCCCTCGGAATGCTTCCAGCCCAGGCTGCTAATCGACTCGCCATTGACGCCCGAGAAGGTATCGGCAAGTAACGCACTCCGTTGCCCCGCAGTCACCGAAATCTGCGTAAAGGCGGCCGCCGGAGTGGGCTCCCAGTCGTCGGCCACGATCACCGCAGTCGCTTTCCCCGCGGCCGCCAATCGTACTTGTGCTTCCGCGGCAGCGTGCGGAAAGACCGACCACAGCAGAGCCAGGCTGAGAGGAAAACAAGCAGGTACGTTCATGACATTGAACTCTTGCGAGAAGGATCAGGCGTTCACGGGAGGTTGCAACGGATTCCGTGGGCCATCCTGCGATTCCCGAACTCCAACCATCTCGCGCAAAAGTATGAGTCGACGGTTCGCGGCGGTCAACGGCAGCAGCTCGTTGATCACCGGGGCAGTGGCTGCCTGGCGGATTCTCTGCGCGGTCATTTTTCCCGTTCGGCGCAGCGTCCCATGCTGCCGGGACTGGCGCGTCGTCGGGTGGCGATAATGATGGGGCAGCAACGGGCCGTAACGGTGGCCACAATTTTCACAGCGGGGATACAAGAGGTTCACGGCGAGCACAACGGCCGCCAGCAACACGATCCCAAGCACGCCAACCAGAATTCGCCTGCCTCGCTGCGTCATACCATCCCCTCTCCAGGTTCCACAACGTCAGGGCCGCAAGCTCTCGCCGCCGCCTCAATCCGCCACCAGCGCCGCGCACCACTCACCAGGTGTGGAATCTCGCAGCTTATGTTAGCAAACCAGGCTGACTGCCAAACAGAGAAATCACGACCGGGTTTTCCCAGGTACGACCTTACTGACGCCACACGCCGGCTTGGGCTAGGATGGTCAGACAGTTTCACACAATCCCCCGATCGCCCATAAGCCGCGACATGATGAACCGAACGGTATTGCGAACGGTATTGGCAGCCGCCTTGTCGCTGGTGCTGACGCTGTGGTTTGGCAAGTACTTGCCGGGGGAGTCGCTGCGGCTGGACGTCCTTGCCGACGCGGAGATCGACCAGCATGTCAATTGGCGCGGTGCGCCCAAAGGAACCGCCAAGAGTGTGCGGATCCAGCGGTACCAGAGCGGCACAGAGAGCCAGCTGCTGCTCAAATGGGATGTCTCGGAGATCGATCCGGCTTTTCCTCTGCAAACCGCCTCGATCGAACTGGTCCTCCAGGAATTCCCGGACATTACCGTCGACGTCTACGGAATCATCGCCGGTGCATGGGACGAACAATCGGTCACCTGGAACCGTTGGGCAGCCACCCCTAAAAAACTAACGCCACTGGGTTCCTATGTCGTGTTCGGCAAGCCGGGCGCGGTAAACGTGCTGGCATCTCCCTCCCTGACGCCCCGACTGACGGCCCTGGTCAAGGAGTGGATGGCGGGCAGCCAGGTCAACCACGGGTTGCTGCTACGCGCGGCAGCACCGGGCGTGGGAGGCGACTCCTTCAGCGCGCGGGAACACGGCGCGGCTCCCTGGGACCCGCCGCGGCTGGTCCTCTCCGATCACACACCACCAGCTCGCCCCCACGTGCCTACCGCCCTCCGCTCGTACGTGCCCCTAAAAGCCGGGCAAACGCTGGCAGAAACGTTACAGGACCCAGCCTGGAAACGGATCGAGAAAACGGCGCAGTGGCGCCGCCGCCGTCTGATTTTCAACAATGACGGCGATGACATCTGGGCCCCTG
>PBOG01000111.1 GCA_002724245.1 Planctomycetaceae bacterium | reverse complement strand
CGGCCTCAACCTGGTTGGGCTGTTAGATACGTTTGATCCCTGGCAAGATCGGGACGTCTGGGTCAAAGTCGAGGGTGCGATCAAAGAAGGGAAAATGCCGCCCCCCGGTGAAGACCCGTTGCCACTTGCCAAAGCCGAACAATTTCAACGCTGGTTTGACGATGAGTTTGTTACTCCGGGCGGTGTTCAGCATGCCGGGCCCGGTTACCCGCGACGTCTCACCCGGGAAGAACTCCAGAACACTCTAGAGGATCTCCTCCGGGTGGACATTCGTGAGACCGTCACGAACAGTCGTCTTCACGTCATTCCGGATAACCTCATTGAAAAGTTTTTTCCACCTGGAGTGCTCGGAGCATCCGGCTTTTCTAATGACGCGCAGACACTGAGCAAAGGATTGATCGACATCCAAACCTGGGCCCGGTGTTTAGGACGTGTGCTGGCTCTGCTCGACGCCAACCCAAAGGCACGCCAGAGTTTGTTTGGCCGCGCGCTGTTACCGGACAAGCTGGCTCTGTCTGAGGCGAGTGATATCCTGGGACGCTTTGGGCGGGCTGCTTACCGACGGGCGCTTTCTCCGGCGGAATTGTCGGCCGTGGTAGCTGTGTACCAGAAGCGGGTGGCGACCCATTCCCCCTACGAGGCGATCAAATCCGCCTATCTGGCGACGCTTCTTTCCCCTTCCTTTATGTTTCGTTTCGAACGTCCGGCGCGAGACCCGACTCCGGTCGTGGGGGAGGAGCTCGCGGTGCGCCTGGCCTATTTTTTGTGGTCCAGTCCGCCTGACGCGGAGCTGTTTGACCTGGCAGCGGCCGGCAAGCTGCGGGATCCGGAAACCCTGGTCGCACAAGTGCACCGTATGTTAGCCGATCCCAAACGGATTGCGTTGGCGGAGAACCTGGGCGGTGAGTGGTTTGACTACAAACCATTGCGGCAGCAGAGCGCGGTCAACAAACGCAGTGACAAAATGGCTGGATTTTTCCGTACGCAGTATGAAGAGGCGCTGTTGTTTTTTGACAGCCTGATCCGTTTTGATCAGCCGCTGTTCCGGATTGTCGACGCGGACTGGGGCTATCTTAACGGCCACCAGGCGGGAATTTACCGGTTGCAAACGGAGGAGAAAGTGTTTGCCGATATCACACCGTTACCGCCAATTAATATCCATTATCGGGATGCCGAGCGTGCCATTGCCCGGGGCAATTACGAATACAAACATGCACCGTTAAGGCTCGTTCGGTGGTCCGATCCCGACCGTGGCGGGCTGGTCACTTTGGGGTCGACGATGAGCGCTACGTCGACGGAGAATCGGACCAGTCCGATTCGTCGTGGCGTCTGGGTCATGGAGCGGATTCTGGGGGTCCATTTCGAAATCCCCAAGGATGTCCCTGATTTGGAACAGACGCAGAAGAAAGCGGAAAGGCAGCGGCTGAACCTGACACACAATGAGATTCTGAGATTACATTCCGCACAGACGGGTTGCTCCACCTGCCATCAATATATTGATCCCATTGGTTTCGGCCTCGAGATGTTTGACCAGTTGGGGATCGGGCGAGCCGTACCGGAGGACGCTGCGGGCGGTACGGTTTTGCGGTGGACGCCGACGGAGACGCCCAGGGTGTACGCCGATTACTCCTGGGCACTGACCAAGCCAATCGCAGGAGGTCAGAAGTACCGCGTCCGATTTCAATGGACCAAGGGGCGGCATCGCCTTGATATTCGAAACGTGCGTCTGCACACAAGCGGGGTCACGGTGGAGGATAAACATTTCGGTTTTACGGGGAATCGGAATCAGGAG
The DNA here is from genome assembly GCA_002724245.1 of Planctomycetaceae bacterium. Taxonomy (GTDB): domain Bacteria; phylum Planctomycetota; class Planctomycetia; order Pirellulales; family Pirellulaceae; genus UBA9264. The sequence goes on along the minus strand of PBOG01000111.1, from coordinate 19,489 downwards.
AACACGTGGAGTTTTCAGATACCACCCGACGCGCCTCAGGGCGAATGGAAAATGACGGCTGAGATACAGGGGAATGGCGGGACGGACTCCCACGGGAGGATCGTCGTGTCGGGTCCAAAGGACCGGCGCCGGGAGTATCGGCTACCCAACGGGAACACCTTCACCTCGCCGGCGGAACTCAAGCAGTTGCTTTTGGCGGATTATCGTGACAAGATCGTCGATAATGTGGTAAACCGTGTTCTCGCGTATGCGCTAGGTCGAAAGATCGACCCGGTGGATCGACCCGCGATCAAAGAGATCAAGAAAACGATTGGTGCACACGACTTCCGGATGCGGACGCTCCTCGAAGCGGTCGTGTTGAGCTACCCATTTCGTCACAAGGAAAACCGATGAGCCAGAACTATATGAGCCAGAACTATATGGTTCCCAGGCGTAGCTTTTTGCGGGGTGCGGGTGTCTGTATGGCGCTGCCGGCACTGGAGATTATGACTCCCGCGGTGGGACGCGCCGCCAGCCAGACGACGACGCCAATTCCGCGCCGGTTGGGAGTTTTTCATAAAGGTAACGGTATCGACCCGGAAGGCTGGGAGACTAGCGGCACGGAGACGGAGTTCTGTTTGTCGCGGAATCTCGAGTCTCTAAACCCTTTCCTGGAAGATGTGGTTGTGCTGTCGAATGTCAGCAACCAATCCAAGGGGGATCATTACGGCGCGATGCCGCTGTTTATGACTGGCGTCCAGAACCACCACCCACAACAAACATTTGATCAGGTAATCGCGGACCAGATCGGGACCTCCACGCAATTCAAGTCGTTCCAACTGTCAGCTGAGCCCGTCGATGTCCGGTCCACGACGTTGAACAGTCTGGCCTACGATTCGGAAGGCCGGGCTCGTTTTGTGGAGCGGAACGCGCAGTTTGCCTTTGACCGGCTGTTCCGCGGCTTGGGAGACGCGGGCGTCCGGGAAGAAATCAGTAGCGTGCTCGATGCAGTGCGCGAGCCGACGACAGCGCTCCTGAAACGGGCGAGCCGCTTGGACCGTGCGGTGATTGGAAACTATCTCGATTCGGTGCGCGATGTGGAAAAGGCAATTCAGCGGCAAGAGGCCAGCGGAGCGGTGCGTCCGCATCTCAATGAGGTCGAAAATGTGGTTGATCTGGCCGACTTTCCATCGAAGATGAAAACGATGATGGACCTCGTCGCGCTTGCCTTCTGGACCGATGCGACAAGGGTTGCGTCTTGTATCATGGCCTTGGAAAGCAGTCGTAGGATCCACGATTTCCTGGGTTTGAAAGCAGATTTCCACTGGTCATCGCATTTTGAGAAGAATGCGACGTTGGCGAATGAATTCAACACGGCGAATGGGTGGTACGTTTCCCAATTCGCTGGCGCCATCGCCAAGATGAAAGCGCTGAAGGAATACGACGGAAGCAGTGTATTCGACCACAGTGTTTTAATGTTTGGCTCGGGTTTGAGTCATGGTGGGCAACACACGGGTTCAAATCTGCCAATTGTGCTGGCTGGGGGCAAACAAAGTGGCTTGAATACGGGACGCCTATTGCGTTATCCCAAACAACCACCGCACGCGAATTGCCTGTTGACGTTGATTCGGCACTTTGGGGTCCAGCGCGAACACTACTCGAACTCGACGGGCACTCTTGAACGGCTCTGTCAGGCGTGATGTTTCGATGAATTTGCGCGTGTAGTTGGGTTCGGTAGGGAGGTCGAGGGGAACAAGTGTCCGGTCTACTCTCCCTGCCGTTGGTGCCACTCGGTGACGCGGGTGGTGATTTCGCCGACGAGTTCAGATGCTAACGGACCGGCGGTCGCGGCGGCTATATTTTCCGCCAGGTGCTCTGGATTGCAGGTGCCGACGATGGTGGTGTGGCATGCCGTGTGCGAGAGTGTATAACGCAAAATCATCTGAGCGGCAGTCATGTCATCCGGGAGGATCTCCTCGAGCCGGGCACCGGTCCAGACTTCATTGAGGAGCGGCCGCTGGATCTCCGCCTGGGGGCCGCCTTGGGCAATGCCGCCACGCAGGATGATGCCCGCACCGGTGGCAGCGGCGTCGTGGATCAGGGTGTGGTGTTTCGGCGCGAGGCATGAGTAAGGTATCTGGAACGTATCGAAGACCCCAAGGTCAATAAGGGCCGGAAGTTCGGGAAGAGAACTGGACGCGCCAATCAGTCTGACAATCCCCTGGGACCGGTAATCCGCTAGTAAGTCAATCAGCCCTTGCTGCTTCAAAGTGGCTGCGTCGCCGCCGTGAAACTGCAGCAGGTCGAGGTGATCCGTTCGTAAACGGCGCAGGCTGTTGTCGATATTCCTTTGGACGACTTCTCTGCTCCAGGTGTGTGCGACTTCGAGGTGGTTCTCGTGCTGGATATAGTCGCAGCCGCACTTCGTGGCGAGGTAGTACTCTTCACGACGGGAACTGAGAAAGCGTCCAATTCGTTCTTCGCTGATGCCATAGTCGGGCGCGGTGTCAATGAAGCTGATCCCGGCATCCAGGACCGTATGCAGTATCTTTTCGGCCGCGTCATCGCTGACGACACGTACACCCCATGTCCGGGGACCGCGGATCCCCATGGCACCATAGCCGAGTTGGCTGACCTCGATCCCTGTCTTGCCAAATTCCCTGGTGATCATGTCTGGGAAGATCCTGTTGATGATGCAGGTGGAGTACGCGGAGTCACGCCGAACGACTCGAGGAACGCGGCGAGTTCTTCATAGGAACGCGCGCCGACAAGTCCCCGGTTTTTTGTCACAAACGTCGGGACGCTAGTGATACCGAGAGCCCGCGACCGGTCCCAATCTGCGTCAACGGCGTCACGGAAGCGACCCGTGGTGAGCGCGTCACGGGCGTCAACGGCGGAGAGCCCCAGGCGCGTTGCCAGACCAACCAAACTGTTGATTTCAGCAAGGTTGACGTTATCTACGAAATACGCCTGGTAGAGGGCGTTGTGGATTGCATGGTCACCCCGCTCCTGCTCTGCCCATTTCGCCAACTCCTGGGCACGCCGACTATTGTAGGTCATGGTGCGCGCGCCATAGGGAAGGCCTTCGTGTGCCATACGCTGCTGCATCTCGAGCTGTACGGATTCCAGGTCGATATTGCGGCCGGCGAATAGTGCTTCTAACGAGAGGCCCTCCGCGGGCGTCTCGGGATGCAGAGGAAAGTGGCGATATTGCAACTTGATGTTGAAGTCGGTTTCTAATCGGCTGACACGCACGGTGCACAAATAGCACCAGGGTCAGATGTAATCGGTAAACATTTCCACTTCGAGCATGACCGAATCCTGCTGGGTTAGTGAGGCAGTTCGTGAATGAATTTGGCGGCCATGCGGATGGTGTCTTCCCAGTTGTCCTGTCGGGACCGGCCGCTTCGTTTCCGGGGCACCAGGTCATGATCACCGTCGGGCAGCCATTGTAACTGGATTCGATCGGAAAGCGGATAGCTTGCCACCTCCTGTTTGTTGCCAAGCCGGTCACGCTCGCCCTGGAGGATCAATGTCGGCACACGCAGGGTCCGCAGATGGGTTGTCCGTAGTTGTGCAGGGCGCCCGGCAGGATGAAACGGATATCCGAGACAAATTAGCCCGGCCGCGCCACAGTCGTCAGCTAACAGGCTGGCAATCCGTCCGCCCAGTGACTTCCCGCCAAGGATCAGGACTTCCGCTGGGAAGCAGCGGATGATTTCCTGCCACCGCTGCCGCAACACGGGCTCACGGTCAGGCGGACGCCGCACACCGGTTTCTGCCGTGCGCACCATATAGGGAAACTCGAAGCGAGCAACGCGAATGCCCTCGGCGGCAATGCCCGACGCTATGGTGTGCATGAAGTCGCTCGCCATCCCTGCACCAGCCCCATGCGCGAGCAGCAGTGTGTGGGTCGCCTGTGGAGGACCGTCTACGAGTACATTGGCAAGAGGATCGGTGCTGGGGGGCGACATCCCGATTCCTTTGGCGTACGTAAATGGATGGGTCGGTTGAGGAGACCTGCGGCGTGGACGATCGTCCACGCAGTCAGAGTGTCTCCAAGAACAACCCAGGGTAGCCCGCTCAGTCAGGCCCCACATCCAGAGATGACGCGTGCTATTGTGACCGCCGGCGGTGCGGTTGCCTAGTTGCCAGTCGGGTTTCTGACAGTCGCCAGCGGGTGGAGCCCATCCCTAAACGAGGACTCGCACCACACCTCTGAATTGTCGTCCTCGTCCCTTTCTACATGCACGAGATTAGTGGCTGAGCAAAAGGGGCAGTCTTCCCAGAATTCGACGATGCTGTCACCTGACTGCCTGATAGCCAGCAGATTTTCTTCGCCGCAGTTGTCGCACAAAAAGACAACATCCTCTGACATCGTCCTACCTCCTTGTTGACAAAGTCCGTTCGGAACCGGTGCCGTTCTACGCGCGGGCGGTCGAGTCCAGACCAACACAACAAACTCACCTCGCCTCGCAGGCGGAAATGGAAAATGGTGGAACCACACCGAAGTGCACAACTGGCGGCTGAGTGTGCATTGAGAGAGTGAAGAAGGTGTGAACGGCAGCTGAAGTTTGTGTGAAGAGGCCGTATCCTGGGAGTGCGCGGGGGCGGTGGTGCGGAACAGTGTGTTGTGACGTGCGTCTGAGGATTCGTAGCGTTTGGCCCGACATGGAGATCTAGGTTGTTTCGAGTCCGTGGTTTATGATTCGTTCAGCGTGTCACGGTGGACTCGTGTAGCCAGACCGCTGTTGATAAATAGGCTGACGGGATGGTCGACCCCGCAAGAGGAACGGTATCGATGAGCGTACCAGGAAGTCAGACGATCCAACTGGACCAGTTCCTTAAATTTGTCGGGGCGGTGGCGACGGGTGGTGAGGCGAAACGTTTGATTCAGGAAGGGGAGGTGGAAGTGAATGGGGAGGTCGAGATCCGTCGCCGGCGAAAACTCGTGGCAGGCGATGTCGTTACGCTGGCTACCGACACGTATGAGGTGGCCTGGGCGGACCCACCGGAAACGGGCGACAGCCCTGGGGGCGGCGAAGTGTGAAGTCAGTCTGCCAGTCCCAGCAGGCGGAGACTGTCGCGCTGGATGACGCCTTCAATGCCATCGGATGACAGCTTTGGTAACGCGGTTCCTGCCAGCTGCTGGTTGAGTTGGCGCAGACCACGAATCGACGCATCTACCGTCGTAAAGGGGTAATCGCTCCCAAACAGGATCTTGTCCCAGACACCGTATTCCTGGACCAGCATCAGGCTGTGGTAGAGCTGGAAAGGGCGGTAGTGAAGGGCACTTACATCAGAGTACACATTGGGGTGTTTGCGGATGACCGCCACGCATTCATGTTCGTAGGGGTGTCCGAGATGGGCCATGATGATTTTCACATCGGGATACCGGATCGCAACCTGATCCAGGTGTCTGGGGAGCGTGCATTCCAGTGGTGCCTGGGAGATGAATGTGGTTCCCGTGTGCAGCAGAACCGGTAATTGATGTGCGGTCGCATAAGCCCACAGAGGATTGAGCCGTTCGTCGTCCGGCTGAAATCCCGCATACATGGAAAGTAGCTTGATGCCTCGCAGTCCTAAATCCTGATGGCCCTCTCGCAGTTCACGCTCCCAATCCGGTTGCGTGGGGTCGACGGAGAGGAATCCGAGAAGCATATCCGGATGCGCGCGGACATAATCTGCCACGTAATGGTCATCGACCCACAATCCACTCAGGCGCGCTTTGCCCCCGAACACAATAGTCCGATCCGCCAGCGTAGCTCCGGCGCGGTATTCATCATAGCGAACTGTCAGGTCGACCTGGTCGTCTGCGCGAGCGCGCTGCGCCTGCTGTTGGAAGGTTTCCTCAAAATGGAGTGGGTATTGCCAGGCGTGACTGTGGACGTCGATGATCATGGCAATGTGGCTCCGTGCCTCGAGGGCCCAATGGCCTCGCGTGATTGAGGACGAATGGAAATGGGCGGCTTTTGCTGAGGTACTCGATGCGCGTTGGCATGGAAAGTCCAGTCACGCGTGGTGCCAGGACGCTATGCAAACACCGCGTCTGCGGACCGCACTTGCCGCCGACTCGTGATTGGGGCGCATGGAAAATGGTTCGAAAAGTCTTGGATTTGTGCACCATCGTGGAAATGGCCGACAGACGCGGGGCACACGCCGCGGCTCGACTTTGGGTTCAGTATAACGACAGTGGTCTGGATTGGGTCCCTGTGAATGGAAGAGCTGCCGGTATCTGGGACTGTGGTGCTTTCAAGGCGGGCGAAGCGGCAGGTCCGCGACGGGCTGGCGACGTTGCCGGCAGATTGAGCTATTCTGTTATTATCACCTGCAGGTGATTTGCCAACGCGTAGCCGCAGGATGGTCGCTACTTCGCCTTCGCCGTTTTTTTGGGCCCGCTTATGTCTGGACGACACGCTAACCGACTCGTGCCGCTGTTGCTCTGCGTTCTTGCCGGCGGCGCGCACGCATCAGCACCGGTTGATTTCAGCCGCGATGTATTGCCACTCTTGTCTGACCGGTGTTACCAATGTCACGGCCCCGATGCGACGAACCGCGCGTCGGATTTGCGTTTGGATCAGCGCGAATCAGCGACGGAGATGGAAGCGGGGCGCGGAGCGGTCGTGCCCGGTGACGTTGATGCGAGCGAATTGGTTCGCCGCATCACCAGTACGGATCCTGAAATCCAAATGCCACCTGCCGGATCCCAGCGAAAACCGCTGGCAGCAGAGGAGGTGGCGTTGCTGATCAAGTGGGTTCAGGAAGGTGCGCCGTGGGGGCGACATTGGGCGTTCGAGCCGCCCCGACGTAGCGAGGTTGCCAATGGAGATCAACACCCAATCGATACGTTTGTCCAGCTGCGATTGGCAAAAGAGGGGCTGACGCCTGCGGGTGAGGCTCCCCGTCGCACGTTGCTGCGACGTCTATCTTTCGATTTGACGGGTTTGCCGCCAACTGCGGACGAAGTGGCGGCGTTTGTCGAGGATGACTCCATAAAAGGTTACGAGAACGCGGTAGACCGATTACTCGCGTCCCCACATTACGGCGAACGGATGGCGATGTGGTGGCTCGATGCGGCGCGTTATTCGGACACGGATGGCTATCAAGGTGATAGCACTCGCTCAAATTGGCCCTGGCGAGATTGGGTAATCGATGCCTTCCGGAACAATATGCCGTTCGACCAGTTCACGATCGAACAGTTTGCTGGCGACTTGTTGCCGGACGCAACTCCCGAACAGATACTGGCCACGTGTTTTCATCGCAACCACATGACGAATGGCGAAGGTGGCCGTGACCCTGAAGAGTCACGCGTCGATTACGTGATCGATCGAGTGAACACGACAGGCACGGTCTGGCTGGGTTTGACGCTTGGCTGTGCCCAATGTCACTCGCACAAGTTCGACCCGGTCACACAAAGCGACTATTACCGATTATTCGCGTACTTCGACAGCATTGCTGAGGATGGTAAGGCAGGCGGGGCCGCGAAGCCTTTTCTGTCGTATCAATCACCGTATGCGCAGCGTGCATTGGACGAAACGCAACGCCTAGTGGAAGCGCGCCAGCCTAAAATGGATTCCGTTCGTCGGCAGGCGGAAGCGGAATTTGAGACCTGGCTGGCAGATCAGTTGCAGATGGTCCAGAACGGTTTCACGGCTTGGCAGACACTCAACCTGGTGCAGATGGAAGCCGTCGCCGGAACGGTGTTGAAGCGTGCAGACGAGGGAGTGGTACAGGCAACTGGTCCACACCCTCGGCAGGATGATTACCGCGTGGTCGGAACCAGCACGCTGAAACGCATCACGGGTTTGCGTCTGGAAGTCTTCCCGCACGAAACGCATACGGATGGCAAGCTGGGGCGTGGGGCTAGTGGTGAGTTCATCTTGACCGATGTGAAACTCCAGCTCCGGCAGCGTGGGAAGTCGCAGTTGCGGGAAATTGAGTTTGTCAGCGCGGTAGCGGATGCTGAAAAAAATGTGGGCGGACGCAATTACGGGAGAGTCTCCGGAACACTGGACGATGATCCCCGCAATGGTTGGACGACTGAAACGCACGATGCCAGGAAACGGCATGTCGCATTGTTTGCCCTGAGAGAGCCGCTGTTGCTGCGGGATGACGAGGAATTGGTGTTTGTGTTGTATCACCGGTCGACGGTCGGGGATGCGAATATTGGGCGGTTTCGGATCTCGGTGACGGACCAGCCAGGCCCGGCGGTCAGGTCTCTGGAAAAAATGCCCCTTGAGGTTTTGGCGGAAGCTCAGGTTACGGGAGTGTCTGACATTGAAATGCCACTACGCAAACGCCTCCTGGAGCAGTTTCTAAGTAGCCAGGCGGGGTTCCAACAGACTCGGGGAGAGTTGGAACTGGCAAAACAACAGCTGGCGGCGTTGAAGGCGGCTGTGAAGCCGCAACGCGTCATGGTGTTAGGGGAACGTGAGCTGCCGAGAGACACCTTTCTTCTCACGCGGGGCGTCTGGGACCAAAAGGGGGCTCAGGTGACCAAAGGGGTGCTCCCGGCTATCTTGCCACGTCAGGGCGGGCCGGAAACCAATCGGCTGGATTTGGCTAAATGGCTCGTGGACCGTGAAAATCCCTTGACGGCACGAGTTATCGTCAATCAATTGTGGCAGATGTTGTTTGGTGCCGGGCTGGTGCGCACGCCGGAAGATTTCGGGTTGCAGGGCGAATTTCCCTCACACCCCAGGCTGCTGGATTGGCTCGCCGTGGATTTGATGGAACATGGCTGGGATCTCAAGCGAACCCTCCGACAGATCGTTATGTCGAAGGTCTACCGCCAGGACAGCCGCATGGATGCGGAGGCTTTCGAGCGGGATCCAGAAAATCGACTGTTGGCGAGGGGGGCTCGTTTCCGTTTGCCGAGCTGGATGATTCGTGATGCGGCCTTGCGCTCTAGCGGATTGTTGAATTCTGCCATCGGTGGACCACCCGTCCGGCCATACCAACCGGCAGGCGTCTGGAGTGAGATGTTCATGGGGCGATTTCGCTATGTGCCCAGTCAGGGGCCAGCCCAGTACCGGCGGACCGTGTATGCGTTCTGGAGACGTTCCGCGGCGCCTACCTTTTTGTTTGACAGTTCGCAGCGCCGCGTTTGCGAGGTCAGGCCTCGGCATACGAATACACCCATGCATGCGTTGACTCTGCTGAACGACCTCAACATGCTCGCGTCCGCCAGAGCATTGGCGCAAAGCGCCGTGGCAACCGATACCGACATGGAAACACAACTCGATATGATGTGTGAGGCGGTTGTGTCGCGCCCTCCAACGCCTCGGGAACGGGATGTGCTGCAACGCGAATTGTTGCGTGCGCAGGCGTATTACCGACAGCAGCCCAGGCAGGCGGTGGCGCTGTTGGAGTTCGGCCAACCCGAGCGACGGACGGTGGAACGTCCAAGTGAAGTTGCAGCGTACCTGTTGGTTGCCAGCATGATCTACAATCTCGATGAAGCGATTACCCATGAGTAGGCCAATGTCGGATACAACGCAGCTCAAGACAGCGATCGCCCGGCGATTGTTCTTGCAAAAGACGGCGGGATTCAGCCTGGGCAGCGTTGCCCTGGAAATGTTGCAAGCTGCCGGAGCAGAAGATGGAAATGGGCGAGACGATCTGCCCCATCATCGACCGCGGGCCCGGAATGTCATATTCTTGACCCAGTCAGGAGGCCCCTCGCAGATCGAGTTGTTCGATCATAAACCGCAATTGCGCAAATGGGCGGGGCAGGAATTGCCGGCGAGCGTGCGGCAGGGGCAGCGGCTGACGACGATGACCGCGAACCAGCAGCAGCTGATCATGCCAGCGCGCACGCGGTTTGGCACCTATGGGCAAAGCGGCGCGACACTGGGTGAATGGTTGCCATATCACAGGGCGGTGGTAGACGATCTTTGTTTTGTCAAATCGATGGTGACCGACCAGATCAATCACGCGCCGGCGATGACGAAGATGTTGACGGGGCATCAGATACCTGGCCGGCCCAGCCTGGGGGCTTGGGCCAGTTATGGGCTGGGAACGGAAAATCGGAACTTGCCTGATTATCTGGTTCTGATCTCCAGGATGAAACGTTCCAGTGACCAGCCCTTGTATGACCACTATTGGGGCAGCGGGTTCCTGCCCTCCGGATATCAGGGAGTAAAGTTGCGCAACTCCCGTGACCCCGTACTCTATTTGCGCGATCCGGAGGGGCTGCCACGGCAATTACGCCGCGGCATGTTGGACGCGATTGGCGAACTGAATCAGACGCGTTACGAAGTTACCGGCGACCCGGAAATCGAAACACGCATCAAGCAGTACGAAATGGCGTGGCGCATGCAGACGAGCATTCCCGAGTTGACCGATCTGAGCGACGAGCCGGAGTCGACGTTTGAGCTTTATGGTCCAGATTCGAGACGGCCCGGAAGTTATGCCGCGAACTGTGTACTGGCGCGGCGATTGATTGAACGAGGTGTGCGCTTTGTGCAGCTGTTTCATCCGGACTGGGATCATCACAGCCGACTAAGCTCCTGGTGCGTGGCGCGTTGTCGCGACACGGACCAGGCCAGTGCCGCCCTGATTCGAGATCTCAAACAAAGGGGACTGCTCGACGAGACGCTGGTCGTCTGGGGTGGCGAGTTCGGTCGGGGCGTGGCGGGTCAGGGGAAGTGGGATAGTCCTGAAGGGGGCCGCGATCACCATCCGCGGTGTTTTACCATTTGGCTGGCAGGCGGCGGGGTTCGACCAGGGACGACGTATGGTGCCACCGACGAGTTTAGCTATAACGCCGCGGTAAACCCGGTGCATGTGCGAGATCTGCACGCGACGTTGCTGCACCTCCTGGGAGTGGATCACCAGCGTTTTTCATACCGTTTCCAAGGACTCGATTTCCGCCTCACTGGTGTGGAGGAGTCGCGTCTGGTCGATGCCATTGTTGCCTGATGGAGGCCAGCTATGCGTTACGTATTGGGGCTCGTGATATTTGGATGCCTGCTGCGAACGGCCGCGGCGGAAGCACCTCTGGATGTATGGCCAGGAAACGCTCCCGGCGAATCAACGCGATCACTGGGCCAGAAGCTACCGTTCCGCAAGGGGGAAGTTCCTCCGGTTACGCGCGTCGTGAAAATCACCCGCCCAACGTTCACTGTCCATCTGGCGGAAAAAGCCAACGGAAGTGCCGCGGTCATCTTGCCGGGTGGAGGATTCGGAAAGGTGGTGCCGGATAAGGAGGGGACGGAAGCCGCACGCTGGCTGAACCAGCATGGAGTTTCTGCTTTTGTGGTTAGTTACCGGACGACCGAGAGTGGCGGTGCCCCAGGGTGGGAAAAGCCGCTGCAGGACGCGCAGCGAGCGCTGTCGTTGATTCGCGGTCAAGCGGAACGGTGGATGATCGACCCGAAACGCGTGGGCCTAGTTGGCTTCTCCGCGGGGGGGCAGGTCGCAGCGCGGCTGCTGTGCGCTGGTAATGTGCGGAGTTACGCGGCGGTTGACAAATACGACCAACTGCCGTTTCGCCCCGATTTTTCCCTGTTGATCTACCCGTGGAATATTTATGACAGCAAGCGAGGCACGCTGTTGCCGGAACTTGACGTCCCCGCCGATTGCCCTCCGTCGTTCCTGGTGCATACCGATGACGACCGTTCCTCCTCACTTGGAGCGGTCTTGTTTTACGCGGCGCTGAAGCGACAGGGAATCAAGAGTGCGTTGCATGTCTATGGAAACGGGGGCCATGGTTACGGTCTCCGCGATGTTGCGGGTTCACAGATATCGTCGTGGCCGCAACACGCGGCGCATTGGCTGGGCCGGTACACGACCAGACCATGATGACGCCCCACCACGATGCGCGTTGGCGCCGGTGGCGGACGAACTGGCCGGTGGCGCTTGGATGGATTATGATGGCCGGCCCGTGGTGCGGGATGCGTCCTTCCACATCCGCGGGAGCTGTATCGCACTTTAGATCACTCACCCTGTTGAGATCATCGCCGTGATCCCGCGACGTTTCGCCAGCTATTCGATCTCCGCCGTGACAGTATTGCTCTGGCAGTTGACTCTGTCTGCGGCCCCTCCCGTAGACTTCAATGATGATATTCGACCATTGTTGTCAAAGTATTGTTTCCAATGTCATGGCTTTGACCCGCAGGCGCGGCAGGCGGATTTGCGTCTGGACACCGCGGCTGGGATGGCAGCTGAAGTGACGTCTGGGCAACGCGTCGTGGAACCTGGACAGCCGTTGGCCAGTGCGTTGTTTCTGCGTGTGACCTCGGCGGACGCGGAGGTGCGGATGCCGCCGCCGGAGGTCGCAGACCGTCTGTCTCCCCAGGAAGTCGGTCTGTTGCGGCGCTGGATTGAACAGGGCGCCGATTGGGCTGAGCATTGGGCTTTTGTTCCCCCCCAACGGAAGGCGCTGCCCCACACCCCGCGAGCGGGTGAGGGACGTAACGGCATCGACGCATTCATACGTGCGCGGCTCATAGAAAACAAGCTGGCACCTTCGCCGGAGGCGGAACGTGAAACGTTACTGCGCCGGGTGATGCTGGACCTGCGTGGGCTTCCTCCGACCCTACAGGAGGTCGAGGAATATCAGCGGGACGCAGCGCCGGATGCCTATGAACGCATGGTAGACCGCACGTTGGCCGGGCCCCACTACGGTGAGCGAATGGCACGCTTATGGCTCGATCTGGCGCGTTACGCGGACTCCAGTGGCTACGCCAATGATCGGCTTCGTTCGGTCTGGCCTTATCGCGACTGGGTGACGAATGCTTTCAATGCGGACATGCCTTTCGACCAATTTACGTTGGAACAATTGGCAGGTGACTTACTCCCGGGCGCCACGCAGTCACAGATTGTGGCCAGCGGATTCCACCGCAATACACCACATCAATACGAAGGTGGCAGCGATCCTGAACAATACCGAGTGGAACGGGTAAAGAACCGACTGGACACGACCGGCACCGTCTGGCTCGGGTTGACTGTGGGATGTGCCCAGTGTCACACCCACAAGTTTGACCCCATTTCCCAGACGGAGTACTACCAGCTGTATGCCTTTTTCAACAGCGCCAATGAAACCAGGCACTCCGTGGCGTCAGACCGCCAACAAGTCGAGATTGATCGTCTCGTCATGGAGGTGGCTCGCCTCCAGGCCGCGCTGAAGGACGCGGGGGGGGACGCAAGTGACAACGGGAAGCCGATCAAGATGCAATTGGACGTGGTTGAGAAACAACTTGATCAATTGCGCAAGTCGCTTCCAACCACACTGGTCTTTCGAGAGCCTGCCCAGAAACGCGCAACCCGAGTGCACCTGCGTGGTGACTTTCTGGTTCCTGGTGCACAGGTGTCGCCGCGCACTTTATCGCGACTCCATCCCTTTGCTCCGGCGAAGTCCGGGGTGCCGACGCGTGTTGATTTGGCACACTGGATCATGTCGACGGAAAACCCATTGACCGCGCGCGTTACCACGAATCGGATCTGGCAGCATTTCTTTGGTCAGGGGTTGGTGCGAACGGAAAATGACTTTGGACACCGCGGTGCATCGCCGACACACCCGCAGTTGCTCGACTGGCTGGCGCTTGAGTGGGCTGACGGAGACTACAGCATGAAACGCCTCCACCTCCGCATCCTGACCAGCGCCACTTATCGGCAAGCGTCGGTTGCGCGGGCGGACCTGGACGCGAGAGACCCTTTCAATCGCCTGCTGGGGCGGCAGTCGAGGCATCGCGTCGAGGGCGAAATCATCCGTGATATGGCGCTTTCCGTAAGTGGCCTGTTAAGTCGGAGAATGGGCGGGCGGAGTGTCTTTCCACCGATTCCGCCGAATGTGATCGGGACCAGCTCGGCGCGGCATAAATGGCCTACCAGTGGTGGCGGGGACCGGTTTCGTCGCGGATTGTACACCGCAGTCTATCGTGCCAATGTTTATCCGATGCTGTCGACGTTTGACGGGCCAGATCGTGACAACGCGTGTACCAAAAGGACGAGGTCAAACACCCCGCTGCAGTCACTGTCGCTTGCGAACGATCCTGCCATGGCCGAATTGTTTGAAGGCCTTGCTCGGCGTCTGTTGGCCGTCACCGCGTCGGCTGATTCCGATCGCCTGGTCTATGCCTTCCGGCTGGCTCTGGGACGCCACCCAAGCGATGCAGAATTGCACCGCTTACTGGCGTTTTGTGATCACCAGCGGAAGTACTACAACGGCGATGAAACGGCAGCCCGGGCCGTGCGTGGCGCGGCGAACGTGACAGGGAGTTCGCCGGCGGAGTTTGCGGTCTGGTTCTCTGTGGCGCGTCTGTTACTCAATCTCGACGAGTTTGTCACCCGTGAATAAACAACAAGCTGTGCCCCCGGAACAACTGTTAGACGCGACACGACGCCAGTGGTTTTGCCGCAGTGGCGTGGGGTTAGGGGCCATGGCCCTTTCCAGCCTGACACACGATCGGGCTGGCGCTACGCCGAAGGCCGCGCGGACGCACCCTTTATCGGTTCGGCCCGCCCATTATCGCGGGAGCGCGAAGGCGGTCATCTTCCTGCATATGGCGGGCGGTCCGACGCAACTGGAAACCTTCAGTTACAAACCGAAACTAGGTGAGTTGGATGGCGCACCGCCGCCGCCCAGCATGCTGGCTGGGAAACGTTTTGCGTTTCTCAAAGGGAAAGAAAAGCTGCTCGGCCCACGGCGCCGGTTTGCGCAATACGGAGAGGGGGGCACCTGGCTATCGGATCTGTTACCACATCACCGCCGTATCGTTGATGAGATATGCGTCCTGAATGGAATGCAGACGGATGTTTTCAACCATGGCCCCGCGAAAATATTTCTGCATACCGGATCGCCGCAAATGGGACGTCCTAGTGATGGTGCCTGGGTGACGTACGGGATCGGCAGTGAAGCGGATGATTTGCCAGGTTTCGTGGTTTTGCAATCGGGGCCCCGTGGCCCACGCAACGGGGCGCAATTGTGGTCGAGCGGATTTCTGCCAACCACATACCAGGGCGTCGCGTTTCGCAAAGGCGAGGCGCCGATCCTCAACCTGCAACCGCCAGCGGGGATTTCCGGAGCCTCCCAGCGGGAGTTTGTGGAGGCGGTGCGTGACCTCAATGGTTTGCGTTTTGAAGGCGTGGGTGACCCGGAAATTCGCACGCGGATCGCCGCGTACGAGATGGCGTATCGCATGCAGTCGAGTGCTCCGGAATTGATGGATGTCAGAAAGGAAACGCAGCAGACGCTTGCGGCGTACGGCGTAGAGCCTGGAAAACCTTCGTTCGGTGCGAATTGCCTGTTGGCGCGGCGATTGGTCGAACGGGGCGTGCGTTTTGTCCAGCTCTATCACACCAACTGGGATCACCACGGTGGTGGCGAGGATATCAATACGGACTTGCCGGTACGGTGTCGGCAGATTGACCAGCCGATTGCCGCGTTGATCGAAGACCTCAAACAACGCGGAATACTGGATCAGACCGTGGTGGTCTGGGGCGGCGAATTCGGGCGGACACCCATGGGGGAAGAACGCAAAACGGTGGGGCGGGACCATCACATTGAAGCCTATTCCATGTGGATGGCGGGTGGTGGCATTCGAGGCGGGATGACCTATGGCAAGTCGGATGAGTTGGGCATGGGCGTGGACGAGGAGTTGGTCCACGTTCACGATTTACAAGCCACGCTGCTTCACTGCCTGGGGTTGGACCATACCCGGCTGACAGTGCGTTTCCAAGGACGCGAGTTCCGCTTGACGGATGTCCACGGTCGTGTCGTCAGGGAAATTCTGGCTTGAGTTAACCCGTCACACTCACTGGCGACACAGACCGCGTTCTATTTGCCACGCGGTCGCTTCCAGCGGTCCTTTGCAATCAGGGTGTGCAGCCACCAGACGCATCGGAAAACAAGTGAGCATCAAGTGGGGTCTCGCCGCGTCCAGATGGTCAGGTTTGCCAGGCGATCCGATCCAGCAGCAGGGAGGGCGGGCCAGATAAAACTGAAGGCATAGCCGGCCAGGATGAGAAACAGATGGGGCAGTACACCAATCCAAAACGCGTTAGGGAGGTAGGTTACCACTCCGGGAAGGTGTCGACTGGCCCAGTCCGTGTCCAGTAGCAGCCAGCTGGCGACAAGCAACACCGTGCCGATGGTTGCCACAGCCGCTGCGCGGGAGCCTACCCGAAGCGTAAGAAATCCCAGCAGAAACAGGCTCAGAAGTCCGGCGCTGACTACGGGATAGACCACTGTTTGCACGTCCATCAGGGTTTCAGTTCGCATGAAATGGATCGTCAGGGCCACGCAGATCATGATCGCCGAGAACAAGACGGAGAACAGCCTTCCTATCCGAAGGTAATGTTGTGATGTGGCGCTGTCGTCGAAGAAACGTCGATAAAAATCGTTGGTCACGGTACCAGCCGAGGCGTTGATACTTGAGTCGAGCGTCGACATGGCCGCCGCCAACAGGCCAGCAATCACAAACCCCGCGACGCCGGCCGGGATCTGAGTGAGGATGAAATAAGGAAACACGCCTTCCGGTTTGGTGTCGGGCGGCAGCATGCCTGGGTGATGCTGGTAGTAAACATAGAGCGCGGTTCCGACAAAGGCAAAATACAGCCAGACAGGAATCGTGAGCGCCGTGCCCAGGATAAATCCGCGCCGCGCCTCGTTGTCTGAACGCATGGAAAGGTAACGCTGTACCATGCTTTGGTCGGTGCAGAAGATCTGCAGGAATTGGAACTGGTAGACCAGGATGATCACCCAAACGGTTTTTTCGTTGAGCACTAAGGCGGTACTTCCAACGCCGAATTTGTCGGCCGCTGTCGCCTCTTGAACGATTTGACTGAGCCCCCCCGGTAGTTGTCCAGCCAGAATGGGGATACAGATCAAGCCACCGATGATCAGCGCGATGCCTTGCAGCAAATCCGTGTAGATAACCGCTTTCAGCCCCCCAGCAATCGTGTAGGCAGCGACCAGGACTCCGAGGCCGACTATGACTACAGGCATCTTGAGGCCGCTCATCTGTTCAAACGGCAGACTTACGGCATAGAGAATAATTCCGGTGCGAAAGATGTGATGGAACAAGAAGGCGATCGCCCCGTAGATGCGCGCCCAGCTGCCAAAACGCCGTTCCAGATATTCGTATGCCGTGGTGATGTGGCCCCTGCGGAAGAAGGGCATAAAAATGAAATAGGCGGCCAACGCAGGGACAAAATACATCGCATGGGCTGGCATGAACCGCCAATCGTCCTGGAAAGTAGCGCCCGGCAATGCCAGGAAGGTCATCGAGCTGATGATCGTTGCCATCATCGAAAACGCGACAATCCAGCCGGGCATACTACGATCGGCAAGGAAATAGCTATCCGCGGAGTCTGTCTTTCGCGAACAGTACCATCCGATCGCAACCAGCGCGGCCAGGTTGAGGCCCATCACCAACAAGTCGGGCCATCTGGCTAAATCCGTTTCTGCCATCGATCGCTTCTCCGGTGGCTGCTGGCGCCCGCTGTCGTGAATGTGTCCTGCAGTGAATGTATCCGACCGCGGATACCGTTACCACTGCGGCCCGGTTGGCGGACCGAGGGCGTGGTGGTATTCGGCACGCTGGGAATTTCCAACCAGGCGCCGTACATTAGGTAGCGTCACGGTGAACACTCGCCGATTGATCCAAGAATCAACACGGAGAACAGTACGAATGCAACGCCATCAGAATGTCTTGCCGATGTTGGCGTTCTGTTTGCTGGGTGTGTGGCGAGCGGACGCCAACGAAGGTGTGCCAGCGATCGAGAACTTCAAATTGGGAGAGACGCGCAACGTCCATCGCTGCGGCAATGTCTTCCTGGCCGGGCAACCAAGCCAGCGTGATCTGGCCCGGATCAAAGCGCACGGGATTGGTCGGATTGTGACGTTACGGCAGCCTGACGAGCTGAATTGGAACCAGGCGGCCGCGGTCAAAGCGCAGGGCCTGGAATTCATCAATGTTCCTTTTCGGGCGCCCAGTATGTTGACCGACGAGGTCTTCGACCGGATACGCGGGTTGTTGCGTGAAACGGCAAAGACGCCGACCTTGCTTCACTGTGGATCGGCGAATCGGGTTGGCGCGGTTTGGCTGGCGTTCAGGGTACTGGACCAACGCGTACCGTTGTCGACGGCCTTGATCGAGGCGCGGAAGATCGGTCTGAAGACGGTCGCCTATGAGCGCCGCGCGACTGTTTACATCAGGGCCCGATGGAAGCCGGCGAACACACCGCCTGAGCAAAGCGTACGGCCGGGTATCAACAAGGGTTTTCTAGATCCCAATCTGGACGTGCAGGCGTGGCTTGCGCGTTTTGAAGTGGAAAGTCGCGAAGTCTATAAGAACCGGCGTGCGGTTCTCGGCGCACTTGCTTTGAAAGACGGGATGCGTGTGGCCGACATTGGGGCCGGCACGGGTTTTTTCTCTGCAGCGATGGCGCAACGTATGCCGCAGGGGTGGGTTTATGCCGTCGACATTGCACCGCGATTTGTTGAGTACCTGAGCCAGGTCGCAGCCAACACAAAGCACCGAAATATGACACCCGTATTGGGCGGGCAAAATGCGGTTCGCCTGGCTCCAGGGTCAATCGACCTGGCCTTTGTCTGCGATACGTACCATCATTTTGAATTTCCCGGCGAGACGCTGGCGTCCATCCGCCGGGCGTTGCGTCCGCAGGGGACACTTGTCGTAATCGATTTTTACCGGATTGAAGGAAAATCGCGAGAGTTTGTGATGCAGCATGTGCGAGCAGGCAAATCCATTTTTCGCGCCGAAATCGAAGCCGCCGGTTTTGCGCTTGCCGAAGATGCGGAGGTGGAGGGCCTCGAGGAGAACTACTTCCTGCGGTTTATCAAACGGTAGACTCGCTACCCTGATAGCATGCTGGCAGGCTCGGCCTGCCAGCGCCGGTTTCTTTTCTTCAGCGATGAATAGGCGGGACATGCAACGGGGTACTGCGGAAACGTCCTTTCTGGTAACGGGAGGAAGTGGATTTGTCGGCACCTGGGTCTTGCGGCTTTTGCTCGCGAAGGGCGCGCAGGTTGCGGTCTATGACGTGCAGCCAAATCAGCGCCGTTGGGATCGCGTCCTGGGAGCGGACGCGCAACGCGTGTCATTCTTTCAGGGCGATCTGGTAGATCGCGACCGCCTGGAACAGGTGTGCGAGGAAGTGGGTGTAACGCATGTCGTCCATTTGGGTGCGCTGCTGACACCGGCCTGCCAGGAAGATCCCTGGTTAGCCTGCCAGGTCAATGTCCTGGGTAGTGTGGGGGTGTTTGAATTGGTGCGTCAGCGGGAACAAATACAAGGGCTGGCGTACGCCAGTTCCCTGGCCGTACATGGGCCACCACCAGAAGCCCCGAGCCCTGTCGGTGTGGAAGACACCTTTGCGCCGAGTTTTTACGGCGCCTATAAGAGGTCGGTGGAACTGATCGCGGATCAGTATTGGAAGCACTACGATATGGCTTCGTTCGGGTTGCGGCCACACGTGGTCTACGGCCCGGAACGCGAGCAGGGGCTGACCGCGGCCCCGTCCCTGGCTGCGCGTGCCGTCG
>PBOG01000110.1 GCA_002724245.1 Planctomycetaceae bacterium | reverse complement strand
CGACCAGCGGGGCATCGAGAACATCAAGTACGACAAACGGGCCGACCAACGTTCCTGGAATCACATGAAGACATTCTTCGCGGAGCTTTTTCGTTGAAGGGGGACGCCCTGTTACCGCTGACGCTGCGGCACCCCGTTTGCAGCCTCTACCGCCGAGATCCTGACAATCGGCGCCGCATCCGCACACCGACGGAGAATCCGCAACAGTCCTGGAACCGCCCATGTAAGAACTCCGACCGCGGGAGATCGTTTTCCTGGCAAGTGACTATGAGAAACTTGTCCGCTGGTACCGGGACGTCCTCGGGATGCGGGTCACGGACACCTTCGACGACGAATTCCATTACTGCTGCCTGAAAACGGCCTCGGGCAGCAAGCTTGGCATCGCCCCGGCTGCAGGGATGAGGGTCGTCCCAGGTGACCGCAGCAAGAACACGGTCCTGCTGCAATTGGAAGTCGATGATCTCCACGAGCTGTTTGCGCACTTGCGCCAGGCGGACACCGTCATCACCTTTGGTCCCTCTCGTGACAAGCAGCATGGTTTCTGGTTCGGTGGGTTTGCCGATCCGGAAGGGAATCCCATCTGGGTAGTGGACAAGGATTGTCCCTGAACAACCGTCACTGCACAACGCTCTCTGAACGCGTCACTCTGTCGTCCTGCCCGCAGCAAGCCAACTGGCAAGCGTCGTTTTTTCTCGGCAGTTCCGCTCGCTCTGCTGCATGTTCTAGACACCGCAGCGTGTGGCATCGACAATGGGGTGACCGCCTGTGGAGATGCTCAGCGGCACCCGTCGCTGTCGGGACAGGTCCTCTCCGAATCACCGCCATGAATCACGCTCTGATCTACGTTGTCGCGGTTGTGCTCGCTGCCAGCGGCGGCGCATTGCCGGCCGATGAACGTAGCACGTTTTTCGAGAAAGAGATCCGCCCCGCACTCGCAGAACACTGTTACTCCTGCCACTCGCAATCGGCTCTCGACAAAGGCGTCCTCAAAGGCGAATTGCGGCTTGATTCGCGCGCCGGGCTGCTGCGCGGAGGCGCATCAGGGCCAGCAATCGTACCAGGCAAACCAACCGCCAGTTTGCTGGTCGCGGCCATTCGCCACGAGTCGCTGGAGATGCCCCCCACCCGCAAACTCGACAGTGGCTTGATTCGCGCCATAGAGCGGTGGATTGCGGACGGCGCCGTATTTCCCAGCGAGTCCCGGGTAGCAACATCCACTCACTGGTCACTGTTACCGGTCCGAGATCCGGTGGTACCCCGCCCAGCCGAATCAAATTGGCCGCAAACCGATATCGACTGGTTCATCCTGGCACGACTCCAACAGCAGCAACTGGCGCCGGCTCCCCCAGCCACCCGTGCCAATCTCCTGCGGCGCGCCACCTTCGACTTGATCGGGCTACCTCCAACACGTGCCGACATCGAGGCCTTTGCCCAGTCCTCGGATGCCAATGCCTGGGAACAGGTGGTTGATCGACTGCTGGACTCGCAGCATTACGGTGAGCGCTGGGGACGGCATTGGCTGGATGTCGTACGGTACGCAGATACCACTGCCAATGATGGAAATTTCGTGATGCGGTATGCCTGGCGTTATCGAGACTATGTCATCGAATCATTCAACCAGGACATGCCGTACGACCAGTTCATCCTCGAGCAGGTCGCCGGAGATCGACTCGATCCCGCGGCCGAGGCCCGCGAGGTCCTGCGACGGCATCTGGCCACGGGCTTTCTCATGCTCGGCCCCAAAGGGCTCGCCGAAACAGACAAAGAACAATTGAAGATGGATATCGTGGACGAGCAAATCGATGTCACCACCCGCGCCTTTCTGGGCATGTCTTTTTCGTGTGCCCGCTGTCATGACCATAAATTCGATCCGATTCCCACCAAAGATTACTACGCACTGGCAGGGATCTTCCGTGGACTGGTGATGCTCAACGGACAAAGCGGACCGACGTCGATGTGGCACGAAGGAAAGCTGGCGTCAGGCGACGATTCCCAGGAGACCGGTCGGGCCGGGTTGCAGGCGGAACTGCGGTCACAGCGGGACAAGATTTCCACTGCCCTGGAAACCGTCGATGCACGGCAAACAGAGTGGGAGATCAAACTGCGAGAAACCTGGCAGCCTGTGACAGCGGAGTTCAATGGCTTGCGCGAACCGGCGGAACTGGCTGGATTACTCGCCTGGTACAGCGCAGACTCACTCAACCTGGAAGAAGGAGCCACGGTAACCGTCTGGCACAACAAGCAGGATACTGGCGGCTTTAATCAACACGGTCTGGAGCTGCGCGGCCAACCAGACAGCGCTCCGCGATTTCGCACTTCGTCGATCAACGGTCAGCCAGCGGTTGCTTTCAAGTCCAGCCAGCATTTTTTGAAAACTTCCTCGGCCATCGATTTTGCAGGAGCCCATCCGTACACCATTTACCTGGTCGTGACTCCCCTCGCGACGACTGTCAAACGTCACCAGGCCGTCTTGTTTGGCAACCCCCAGCAGCCAGGTGCTGGTATGATCTGGGAAATTGACTCCGTCGATACACCCTATCCCAGACTCGATCTGGCATCGGGCCACAGCTTTGACGCGACCGCCGGCAAAGTCGAATTGGGAACCCCGCAAATCTGGTCAGCGCGTTACGCCGGCAGCAAGCTGGTCGATGCAGCGGTGCGCGTCAGCGGGAGGTTGCAACAGCTCAAGATTCACGCCGGAGCTGCCAACCACCAACACCGATTCCAATCCGGCGCCCTGATTCTGGGTGGTGACACGACAGCCGCTTGCTTGATGGCCAACGGACCCACAATGAACGTCGCGGAATTGCTGCTATTCGACCGCGCGCTCTCTCCACAGGAAGAGACCCAGGTCGGCGCGTGGCTGCAAACGAAGTATCAGCTGCCTGGCGCATACCCCAACCAGCTGGGCGTGGTACTGCACAAGCCGCGGGCCAAACGCACACCTTCGGAGAACCAGTACCTGCGCAGCCTCTTCTTGCGAAAACAGGATGCCGAATTCCGGCAGTTAGTGCGCCAACACGACGCGTTGCAGAACAAAATTGCCCAAATCGGTGCAACCGCCGAGTACCTGCCCGCTATGTTTGCCAAGGAAAGTGGAGGGCGCGACCTGCAAGTCCACCGCCGCGGCAATCGCAAAATGCTCGGCGCGCTGGCCCCGCGGCAAACCCCGTCGTTGTTTCCAGGTGTCCCCTCCGTAGCAATCGACACGCCGTCGAGTGGTCGGCTACCGCTGGCGCGCTGGATTGCCAGTGCAGCGAATCGGCTCACCGCGCGGGTCCTGGTCAATCGCGTCTGGCAGCACCATTTTGGTACAGGCCTCGTCGCCAGTAGTGACAACTTCGGTCGCATCGGCACGCGGCCCTCACATCCCCATTTGTTGGACTATCTGGCGAAACGTTTTGTCGAGGACGGCTGGTCCATCAAAGCACTGCACAAACGTATTCTGCTGAGCCGTGTCTACCAGCAAACTTCCCTGATCAATCCTGCCAACGTACAAAGAGCGCTGGAGATTGACCCGGAAAATCGTTTGTTGTGGAAGTATCCGCGGCGGCGACTGGAAGCGGAAATTATCCGTGACAGCCTGTTGTCAGCCAGCGGCACGCTGAACACCGACTATCTCGGTGGCGGCGAACTGGTCATGCAACTGTACGATGCGGGCGAAACCGTGGACCGCGACCTCGGGCTGGCTTCTGTAGCCAATCAATACCAGATTGCTGCTTTTGCGAGTCCCCGACGCAGTGTCTACTTGCCCGTGATCCGTAATGCACAAAATGAGATTATGGCGGTGTTCGACGCCGCGGACGCAAACGCAGTCACCACCAGACGCACCGAAAGTGTGGTTTCCACGCAAACCAGCTTCTTGTTGAATAGCCCTTTTGTAGCTGCCCTGGCAGAGCAATTTGCCCAACGGCTACTGGCAAAGGAAAGCCGCGACGACGCGGCACGTATACAACACGGCTACTGGATCGCGCTGGGGCGGGCCGCGTCACCAGCGGAAGCCAACGACGCCAGGCAGTTCATCGATGCCTATCTCAACGAAACCCTGGCAGCAGGGGTTGCTGCCGCGGATGCAAGGTTGGCGGCCTGGAAAAGTTTTTGCCAGTTCCTCTTCTGTTTAAACGAGTTCGTTTATGTGGACTGATCCAACGCATGGCGGGCAGATTTCCCGCAGACAAGCCCTCCAGAATGTCGCGTGCGGCTTTGGCCATACTGCACTCGCCGGTATGCTAGCCACGGAAGCACAAGCGGCCCGTGTTCCAGCCGGGCAGCATACGCACTTTACGCCCCGTGCGCAGCGCGTGATTTTCCTGTTCATGCACGGCGGTGTTTCCCACGTGGACTCGTTTGATCCCAAACCTGCATTGGATCAATACCACGGGCAACCTTCGCCCATCGAGAAACCCGAATTCAGCTTCGCACCAACGAGCACGATTCTCCGTTCACCGTGGACCTTCCGACGCTACGGTGAAAGTGGCATTCCTGTCAGCGATCTGTTCCCCCACATTGGCGGCGTCATCGACGACGTTGCCGTGATTCGCACGATCGTGGGCAACCAGGTCGCCCATGGCGGCGCATCCTTGATGCTGCATACGGGTGACGGAGTCGCCATTCGGCCCAGCATGGGTGCCTGGACATTGTACGGACTGGGGACCGAAAACCAGAACCTGCCTGGTTTTGTCACACTCAGTCCTTCCACCTACCACGGCGCCGGACAAAACTATGGCAGCGCGTTCCTGCCAGCCGTGTACCAGGGAACCGCGATCGGAGACGGCAATACCGCGCCGCGGACCGCCACATTCAAGAACCTGAAACCAGCTGAGAAGCGACCCCGACTGCAACGACTACAGCTGGACCTGCTCAACAAACAAAACCGACAACACCTCGCGACTCGACAAACAGACGCCCAATTGCAAGCCCGCATTGAAGCGTTTGAACTGGCGTTTCGCATGCAGATGACGGCACCCCAGGTACTGGACACGCAGCAGGAAACCGCGGCCACCAAACAACTCTACGGGATCGGCCAGCCAACCACAGACGATTTCGGCTACCAATGCCTGTTAGCACGCCGGATGTCGGAAGCCGGTGTACGCTATGTCCAGGTTAACCATAGTCATCCGCGGAATTACTGGGATGCGCACGGTGGTTTAATGAACAACCACAGCACCAATGCGCCGAAAGTCGACCAGCCGATCGCAGGCCTGATTCGCGACCTCAAACAGCGTGGCCTGTTGGATGAAACACTGGTCATCTGGGCAACCGAATTTGGCCGCAGCCCCGCCGCGCAGGGCAGCGACGGACGTGACCACCACCCACACGCCTTCTCCATCTGGATGGCCGGAGGCGGGGTGCGCGGTGGTACCATCTATGGAACGACCGATGAGCTGGGGTATTACCCGGTCGAAAACGCCTGCCCCATCCGTAACCTGCATGCCACCATGCTCCATCTGCTGGGGTTAGACCACCAACGGTTGACGTACCGTTACAGTGGCCGGGATTTTCGTTTGACGGATGTCGACGGTGAAGTACTGACCGACATACTCGCCTGAGCGTTCGATGGCTTGCCACCGGTTCGCGCCGCGGGCCGCCAACCCCCAGATTCTGGAAGGTCTGATAGGATGGACGCCATGAGCATCCTCACCTTACGCTGCTGCTGGATCTTGTGGCTGCTGGCGGTTGTGGCAGGAGTTCCACGCGCTGCCGCAGCCGACCCGGAACATTGGGCCTTTCGAGCACCCGCCCGCCCGCCGGTACCCCACGTCGCACAAACAGACTGGGTCCGTACCCCGGTCGATGCATTCATCCTGGCTAAGCTCGAAACCAACGGCGTAACACCCGCAG
Organism: Planctomycetaceae bacterium; assembly: GCA_002724245.1. Classification (GTDB taxonomy): domain Bacteria; phylum Planctomycetota; class Planctomycetia; order Pirellulales; family Pirellulaceae; genus UBA9264. Next base: position 9,280 of record PBOG01000110.1, on the reverse strand, counting down.
CACCAGCCCCTGCCGGCAAATGGCTACGACGGGCCGCTTTCGACTTGCTGGGGCTGCCCCCGACATTGGTCGATGTCGAGCTTTTCCAGCGCGAATGCCTCGTCGACGACGGGCGCGCCCGCGCCCGCTGGATCGACCGGCTGCTGGCTTCACCCCACTACGGTGAACGGTGGGGCCGCCACTGGCTCGACCTGGCCCGCTATGCGGATTCCAACGGCTTCGAATTTGATTTCGAACGACCGCACGCCTGGCACTACCGCGACTGGGTGATCGACAGCCTGAACGCCGACAAACCGTACGACCAGTTCATGATGGAACAAATCGCGGGCGACGAAATCACGCCCGGAAATTTCCAGGCGCTGGTAGCAACCGGATTCTGCCGAAACGGACCCACCGTCGGTAACCAGAGTCTGGAAAAGCACCGTTGGGACGAACTCGATGACGTCATTTCCACGACTGCCGAGGTCTTCCTCGGTCTCACGCTCGGGTGTGCACGCTGCCATGACCATAAATACGACCCCGTTTCGCAACGCGATTACTATGCGATGCTGGCCATCTTCAATAGCAGCGGCCGTCGCGAAACACTGATCGGCACGCCACAACAGCGACAGCGACGTTCCCAGCTCGAAAAGCAGATTCGCGAGGTCCGGGCCCAGATCTCCAAGCTCCAGAACCACCCCTCTGCTGGCGACTGGCAGATCCGCGGAAGAGAACTGGTCCAGCAGCGTCTGGCCGCCGATATCCGCCTGCTCGTGGGCAACCCCGCCTGGACCGACTACACGGTCGATGTGGAAGTCCTCAAGACGGCGGGTACGGAAAAAGCGTTCAACTACGAAGCGGGGGTCTCGTTGATGTTCCGGGCCACGGAAATCAATCGATTTTACTGGCTCCGCCTGGGGATTTCTGACAATCGCGAGCACAGTCTGGCCATCGACGATCGTGGTGGCCGGGCCCCCATCACCCGTACCATCCCCGGCCGAATCGAACCGAACCGCTGGTACCGAATCCGTATCCGCGTGCAGGGCGAATCACTGCAAGCGTGGCTCGATGACCGCCTGCTGTTCCAGGTCAAAGACCGGCGACTGCAACACGGTCGTATCGGGTTTGGTAACTGGCTGTCCACCACCCGCTGGCGCAATTTGCGGGTGCGCGATGCCCGGGGATCCCTACTGCTGGACGGCTTCCCCAATCTGGCACAAACCAGCTCACCGAAGTTTACCGCCGGCCAGGAGACGGTCGACGATCTCAATGAGCAAATCCGCAAGTTGAAAGCGGAAATCGAAAAACTGCCGATTGCCATGGCGATTGGCGATGACAGTCGCCAGCCGCGGGAAACCCGCCTCTTCGAGCGCGGAGACCACCGTCGGCCCGGTGGCACCGTGGCGCCTGGCGTACCCGCCGTCCTGACTGCCACGCCACTCTCATTCCCCAACCCGCCTGAACATGCCACGACCACAGGCCGGCGGCACCACCTGGCCAAGTGGCTGGCCTCACCACGCAATCCATTGACCGCCCGCGTGATGGTCAATCGGATCTGGCAATATCATTTCGGACGCGGGCTGGTCGAGACCACGAGTAACTTCGGCCTCAATGGCAGCCCGCCCAGCCACCCTCGGCTGCTCGACTGGCTGGCAGTTGAATTCATCGAAAGCGGTTGGAGTATCAAACACATCCACCGCTTGATTATGTGTTCCAGCGTGTACGGCCAGACCTCGTCGCCCGGACACGCGACCACGGCTGACGGGCGGGCACCCAACAAGCAGACGGACTCAACCCGTGATCCAGCAAATCGACTTTTGTGGAAATTCCCCAAACGCCGCCTCGAGGCCGAGCTCATCCGAGATCAAATCCTGGCCGCCAGCGGATCCCTGAACACCACGATGCATGGACCGGGTGTGCGTCCGCGGATTCACCCCGATGTGATTGCCACCAGTACCACACGCAAATGGCCCACTGTGATCCGCGAGAGATCCGAGCACTGGCGGCGCAGCATCTACGTTTTTGCGCGCAGATCAGTCCTCATGCCAATGCTGGAATCCTTCGACGCGCCCACAACCACGCAGAGCTGTGACCGCCGCCTGACGACCACGGTACCTACGCAAGCGCTCCAGCTGCTGAACGACGTCTTCACCAACCAACGCGCCGCCGACATGGCCCAGGAACTGCTGGCGACTGTGGGAACCTCAGCGGCGGAGCAAATCCACACGATCTATGGTCGCTGCCTGTCACGTCCACCAACCAGCAAAGAACTGATACGCTGCCTAGCGTTTCTCGATCAACAGCGCGAATTCCACAGCAAGACCGCAAATCGGTCTACCACGGCCCAGGCGCGCGCGTTGACCGATCTTTGCCATGTAATGTTCAACCTCAATGAATTTATCTACGTCGACTAGGCTGCACGCGCGCGAGGCGGCCTGGTCACTGAGTTCGTGAAAGCCGGTCCCCTTTCGAAAGGCCACATGAGCATCCACCTGACAGACCGCTTCTGGTCGCGGCGACAATTGCTGCAAACCGCCGGCGGTGGTTTCGCAGGACTGGCGCTGCGCAATCTACTTCAGGAGGAAGGGCTGCTCGCCCAGACACGCCTGGCAGCAACCAATCCACTCTCTCCCGCGTCCGCGCACTTCGCCCCCAAGGCCAGGTCGGTCATCTTTATCTTCGCCTATGGTGGACCCAGCCACGTCGACCTGTTGGACCCGAAACCAGCCCTCCACAAGTGGCACGGCCAGGCCATCCCGGTATTTCGCAAGGAAGATGCGTTCAACACAACCACCAAAGACACCGCCATGCGCAGCCCTTACCGGTTTACGCGGCACGGTGCCTCTGGTTTACCGATCTCCGAACTGTTCCCCCACATCGCCGGTTGTGCGGACGATCTGTGCGTCATTCGATCGCTGCACTGCGAGTCCAACAATCACGCCCCGGCACTATTCCACATGAATACCGGATTCCTGCTGCCAGGCCGTCCCAGCATGGGAGCCTGGGTCACCTATGGGCTGGGATCAGAGAACCAATCTCTCCCGGGTTTTGTGGTCATGTGGGATCATCGCGGCGGACCGATTGGTGGCGCCCAGAACTGGACCTCCGGCTTCATCCCGGCCGCCTACCAGGGAACACCTTTTCGCAGCCAGGGTGAGCCGATCATCGACTTGCACCCCCCGGACGAAATCAAGCCCCAGCAGCAGCGCGCTCGCCTGCGCCTCCTAGCCCAGCTCAATGAACAGCACCTGGCCGAAAACCCGGGCGAACAAGAATTGGCGGCGCGAATCTATAGTTATGAGCTGGCCTATCGTATGCAGATGGCCGCTCCAGAAGCGGTCGACGTTGGCCAGGAAACCGCGGTAACCCAACAGATGTATGGTATCGATCGCCCGATTAGTACGCGTTTTGGACGCCAGTGTCTGATGGCCCGCCGGCTTGTCGAACGGGGCGTTCGCTTTGTCCAGATTTACTCCGGTGGCGGAGACCAGATGCTGAGTTGGGATGCCCACGGCGATCTGCGCAGTAACCTCGAGCAACACTGCCCGGAAATCGACCAGCCGATTGGCGGCTTGATCCAGGACTTGAAGCAACGTGGCCTGCTCGATGAAACCCTGATTATCTGGGGGGGGGAATTTGGCCGGATGCCAACCAACCAGGGAACGGCGGGGCGCGACCATAACCCACGTGGTTTCTCGATGTTTCTCGCCGGGGGAGGGACCCGCGGAGGGACCGCATACGGCGCCACTGACGAATTCGGCTACGCAGCAGTGGAAAATCGCGTTTCCATCCCCGACTTGCACGCGACCTGTCTGCACCTGCTGGGACTCGACCATGAACAGCTGACGTTCCATCACCGTGGCCGCGACGTCCGCTTGACCGATGTGAGCGGCCAGATCATCGACGACATCATCGCCTGACAGCAGCAGCCTGGCCTGATCATCCCAACCAGGATGGAACCCACCCGGTCCAGTCCAACAAGCGGAACTTACGGTGCAGCGGCCGGCTGGGTGGCATGCAACTCCAGCGCGGTCACGGTCCGGGGAGTCGCCGCGCCAGTTGCCGGCGGAACGAGTTGCAGACCAACGCGATTCACACCAAACCGGAGTTGAGCAGCACCGATCTTGGCCTGGAGCCGTCCCTTGGAACGCTGCCAACCTGTGATCGGGGTCCCGTTGCAGGTAACGGCTAACATGTCTTCAGACTGTAAACCGTCCACCTCGATCTGCAACGAGAGCTCGGTGCGCTCGGGAAACCGAGCAAACGCCCGTAACGCCACCTCCAGCGGCTTGTCCACCGGCAGTTTCTCGGGCAACACACAATGCAACCAGTTGTACTGGTACGCGCGCTGCGGCCGCCCCCGGTCAGCGGCAAACAGTAACTGTTGCTGCTGGCGTTGGAGGACCACCGGATCTCCCAGTAATTTGAGCAACCCCTTCTGATACGGACCGGTGCTCTCACTGTTATTCTTGGTGTGGGGAAACCAGTTGAAGAGGTAGATCCCATCCGCTCCCTGAGCGTGATAATTGAGCGCCAAGCCCGCGGCCAGCGCGGCAGGAACAGGGCTGTAGCGGCTGGGCCAACCGTACAGACAAGGATAGATCTGAATCTCTTTCGGTGCGGCCAGCGCTTTGAATTCTTCCACCTGAATGTCCATGACCCCGCTCCCCATCGCAATCATGTCGATCAAGCCGAGCTCAATCCATCGCGACACTTCAAATCCATTCAAACGGCAGCTTTTGAGGCTTTCATCGACACGCACCGCCAAGCGGATTGGCCGTCCCCGTTCTGCGGCGCGTTGCGTCAGATGGCGGCGGATCCGCGTCAGCAATTGCGTCAACAAAGGCGCGTTCTGGGATTCCGTGCCGGGAAGAAAATAGGGCGCACCCCGCAAGAAATCGATTTCCAGTCCGTCAAAGTCGTATTTCTGGAAAAGCTCTTCGACCGTGCGAAATTTCAGCTCGCGGACGCCAGGAAAGGCAAAATTCAAAGACGTCTTGAAGCTCTTGACCCCGTCGTAATCCTGTTCGCCCAGCATCCACTCCGGGTGCTCCACTTTGAAAGTCGGCATCTCATCAGGGATGAACGAATCGTGAATGTCATTGAAGCGAAGTGAGTAGAACACATCGATCTGACGTTTCTTCGCTTCCCGCACTACCACGGCAGGCGGGTCGTTTCCTTCGGCGATCCATCGGTCAATATAGGTTCTCGGCAGGTTGGCACGGGCCCCCGTTCGTTCCAGGACCTGGCTGTCGTAATTCGCCGTGTTGCCCCCCGCACCGTCACACCAGAAGAGGGCGTCCACATGACTCTCAGCGAGCGGTCCAAACAGATTTTCAAGCCACTGCCCGAGATCCCCCTGGGCATCTTTGGCGACCGCGTGCCCGTCGCAATTGAAGATCACCCGGTAGCGTTTTGCCTTGCCAGGCGGCTCGGCGGCGGGGGCCCCGTTCGACCACACCAAACCACTCGCCAGCAAGGTCGCAACTAACCCATAACTTCCCACCCAACTGGCCGCTCGTGCTCGCACAGACATGGGACACTCCTCACAAGATTCGATCGTCCGCAGAAAATTCCACTCGCTACCGGCCGGCAGCACCCAGCGACCAACGCGGGCCATCATTGTAGCACGCGCGATCGACCGCCGCGTCCACCTGGCCGGAACACACGCCCAACCGCGAGCGGGAGATGCGTTTCGCTGGCGTGGCTTAGCTTTCGACCCGTCGCAGCGTGAACTGGTGGTGACGCGGGCCCCCCTGAAAGACCTTCCAGGGCAGCCGCTCTGTAAATCCCTGCAATAACCGCTCCGCGCGAGCGGCCACCACGGGACCGGAATGCACATCCAACAGGTAACGCAGCCGCAGCGGTGCGTCCCGGCGCAACACCAATGGCCCCTGGAAACAAAGCGAGGCCCCCATCCAACCGTCCTCGCGTACATGCCAGTGCGCGGGGTACCCCGGGTTCTCCGGATGGTCGAGATAGGTAATGCCCTCCTGAACCTGGCCCGCTGCCGTCGTCACCGGACCCGAATAATCGACCCAGCGGGCGGGCTGACCAAAAATCGCCGGCTCGCCCACCTGGGCTTCGCTATTGGTCAATGTACCGCCACCAAAATAGGCGGACAGATTCTTGGCCACACGAACCGCCAACATGCCAAAATTCGTCTGTTGCAGTTCCAGGGTCTCCGCAGTGGGTGTCCACGTCGACTGCAACTCGAGCTGGTACTGTCCCTCCTGATCGGGCTGTAGCGCCGCCACCAGTACCTGCTTCAAAAGCGGCTCTGGCTGGTGTCCGTCGTACCAGCCGAGTTCGCTGGCCAGCGCCGCTTCCTGTTGCCCGTCCTGGTAAACGAGCCAGCGGTGCTGGCGAATGCGTGCCTCGGTGGTATCACCCCAGAAGTTGATCCCCAGCACCTTCGCGTGGGCAAACCAGATGCTGCGATGATGGTCGTGGTTCGGCGCCCCCGGATGCCCCATCCGAGTCAATGACTGCCCGGACGGTCCATTCAAGGGATAAAAGAACGGCCGTGGATACTGGCCACCGAAATGCCAGCGCAGACACTCCTGGCCGTCGACCTGAAAGGCCACCTGCTGGTCCGGCAAAGGTAATAGCTGACATCGTGGAGAGCCTTGCTCGGTGGCCATCAGACACGGTTCCTGAAAAAAGTGGTTCCTGCAAAGACGTTCCCACAGCGTGGCCGCCCCGATGGACCACACTGGCTGACTCATTCTACGACATCTGTCTGCCACCGGGATGCCTAGCAGACCGTAACGAACAGCAACCCCGTCCCGGGAAGCGAACGCTCCACGGCCTGAGCCGGCGGTTCCAATAACGGGGCGCCAACAACGCGGAGGCGAAAGCAGCGCCAACGGCATCTGGTATTCGGACCTCCGACAGAGATAATCACATCTGCAGTCCCCTGGCTCGGCCAGAGCAACAATACCTCCGACAGAGACGTCGTAGAGCATCTGTTCCCGGCCATTGTGACACCACAACTCGGCGCTTCTTTCCATTGAAAGGAACTGGTTCTTGGACACGTATTACGATGTCGACCTGCGTCTCAACGTTCCCGTTGCCATGCGCGATGGCGTCTGCCTCTCGACCGATATCTACTTGCCCCGCGCCGAGGGTCCGTTTCCTGTCGTACTCATTCGCACACCCTACAGCAACAACGTCGAGGACCTGATTCGCAAAGGACGCCAATGGGCGAATCGAGGTTACGTCTGTGTCGCTCAGGATGTGCGTGGACGCTGGGATTCAGACGGAGAGTACCGCCCGTTTTTCGACGAAGCGGAGGATGGCTACGACACCCAGCAGTGGATCGGTGCCCAGCCCTGGAGCAATGGGCGGATTGGCATGTCGGGCGGATCGTATCTGGCCGCCGTACAGTGGTTGAGCGCGCCATTGAGAAGCGAGTATCTGAAATGCCTGGTGCCCCGTGTGATGTGCAACAACTACTTCCAGGAACTCGTTTTTCCCGGCGGTGCTTTTCACCTCAACGTGGCGGCGACCTGGGGTATGCGGACCCGGGCGCGCACCGCGCAGAGCATCGATTTCCACAACTGGACCGAGGCGTTTCATACCCTCCCGCTGACTGCGATGGCAGAGCACCTGGGAGATGACGTCGGGTTCTGGAGCGAGTGGCTTGATCACCCTCTGGAAGACGCCTACTGGGAACCCCTGGATGTCACGAAACAGTTCGATCAGATCGACGTCCCCGTGCTGGAAATGACCGGCTGGTACGACCTCTACCAGCGCCGCGCGTTCGACAACTTTAATGGGCTGAGGCAGTCCGGCCAGACCGCCGAGGCGCGCAATCCTAAATTGATCGTCGGTCCCTGGCCCCATCTGCTCAACCAATGCACGTGTACCGGAGAAGTCGATTTCGGCGCCCGGTCCCTGCTCGATCTGGACGCCATCGAAAACGAGTGGTTCGATTACTGGCTCAAGGAAGATTCTAATAGCGCACTGGACGCGGCGCCGCTGCGGCTGTTCATCATGGGCAGCAATCAATGGCGCAACGAGCAGGAGTGGCCCCTGGCCCGCACCGAGTGGCAAGACTGGTACTTCCACTCTGCTGGAAACGCCAACACCGCGATCGGCGACGGCACACTTTCGCGTCAACAACCGGCCGACGAACCACCCGACCATTACATCTACGACCCCCAGTTTCCGGTGCGCACACTGGGCGGTGCCAACTGCTGCTCACCGCATGTCGTCCCCTGGGGCCCGTACGACCAGCGGCAAATCGAAATGCGCAGTGATGTACTCTGTTTCACCAGCCCGCCACTGGAAGACGCGGTCGAGGTGACCGGTCCGATCCGCGTCATCCTTTACGCGCAAAGCGATGCGCCCGATACCGACTGGACTGCCAAACTGGTCGACGTGCGACCCGATGGCTGCGCGCTCAACCTCTGCGACTTTATTCTCCGCGCTCGCTACCGTGAAAGCTTTACCCAGCCATCCTTGATCGATCCTGCCACGGTTTACGAATACACCATTGAAGTCGGCAATACCGCCAATTTGTTCCAGCCGGGTCATCGTATCCGGGTCGAAATTTCTTCATCCAATTTTCCTCGCTTCGACCGCAACCCGAATACCGGACACGCGATCGGACAGGATGCCGAACTGCAAGCCGCCCGGCAGACCATCTACCATTCGCCAGAATACCCCTCGCGGATGGTACTCCCGGTCATTCCCACCCCCGCTCACTAGGACGGCAGACGCTACCGCCGACAACCCGCGCATGCCAACTCGCAGTACAGACCGGGCAATCCCTACATTCCCTATCGGGGCCAGCAACGCGGCGGCAGATTAAGGTCAAGCTGGGGAATGGTAGAACCTCGCCACTTTTCGGCTGTTGCGCGAACTATACTCAAGCAGTAAGGAGTCCGCTAACAACAACAGAGACGCGCTGCCGATGTGTGGAATTGCTGGCTACCTGGTAAATCGCCACGAGCGCGTCGAACCGGAGTGGATCTCGACGCTGCTGCGTTCGATTCGACAGCGCGGCCCCGACGACGAAGGCGTCTGCCGCATCTCGCGTCCCGACCGACGCATCTGGCGTTACGCTACCGAACGATCCTCTCCCGCAGTAACTTCCCAATGCGACCACTATGCTGCAGCAGGCCCTGCGCACGACACCGCCTTGCTTCACACACGGTACTCGATCATCGATCTGAACGACCGTAGTCACCAACCGTTTGTCAGCCGTGACGGATCGACCTGCGCTGTCTTTAATGGCGAAATCTACAACTACCTTGAAGTCCGCGCGCAACTCGAATCAGCCGGTGTCCAGTTT
>PBOG01000109.1 GCA_002724245.1 Planctomycetaceae bacterium | reverse complement strand
TGGCAAAGACTGGCAGCGCATCAAGCCCAACACGTTTCTTGATCCAACCTTCGACCCGACCGCAGACTGGGAGGGACGACACACCGGTGGCTACGTCGTCTACCGTGACAAAATGTGGCTGGTCGGTGGTGATGTGAACCAGGGACATTACCAGAGCGACATCTGGAATAGTGCGAACGGCATCGACTGGACGCTCGTCAACAAGGATGCAAAGCCACCGTGGGGAAAACGTGCGCTACACCACACCCTGGTTTTTCGTGACAAGATCTGGTTACTGGGTGGCCAGACGATGCCCGCTTTCGCCCCCTCCAGAGAAATCTTCTATCGCGATATCTGGACCACGGAAGATGGTCTGCGGTGGAGTCCGGTGACACCGCGAGAACCCTACTGGTCCGCGCGGGGAATGATTGGGGGAAGCGTAGTCTTCGGTGGGCGGATGTGGATCCTGGGAGGTGGCACTTACGACACACCACAAACCGCAGAGCGAAACTATTACAACGACGTCTGGAGTAGTGCTGATGGAGTGCAATGGAAGCAACATCTGTCACAAGCGCCTTGGCCGCCACGACAATACCATCATGTGACGGTATACGACGGCCGGATGTGGGTATTAGCCGGCTATCGCGCCGGGGACCGCAACGACGTCTGGTACTCCTCAGACGGCGAAAACTGGTACCGGCAATTCGGCACTCCCTGGCAAGAACGCCACGCGGCGAGTGTGTTTGTCCACGACGGATCGTTGTGGATGGCCGCCGGTTCTTGCATGCGCCGCGACGTCTGGCGTCTGCAACGCAGTACCGATCCTGCGTACACCTCACCCGCCGCGCCTGAGGTGCTGGTCACCGTCAACGTGCAACTGCGTGGCATCCAGGACAAACGTGGCTATCTCTTTGACACAACACACCCTGAGGGGTCACCCGTCGGTTTCCAGATGTTCCAGAAGTTCCCCACCCGAGTGCAAATCTACGCTCGAAAATTCGGCCTCAACTATCTGGATGACCGCGGGCGCAATACGTACGCCGAGATGCGTGTCAAACCAAACGGGGATATTGAATTCGTTCGCTGGCGGGATGGTGGTCACGACGACGTGATCCAGATTACCAATGCCACCCGTCCCCGTTCCATCCACATCGGCGGCAGGTAAGACCTGCGGTGCCAGGAGCCGGCAGGACCGACCAGCAGTGACCGCACCTCCGGACCGCAGCAACGCTCAGACGAGCAATTTGCCCAACACCTGGGCGGGCTCGACGCCGGTGAGTTTTTGCTCCAATCCTTGGTAAGGGTACGTTAACGACTCGTGATCGATTCCCAGGCAATGCAAGATCGTGGCATTCAGGTCTCGTATGTGGACCGGCTCTTCAACCACGTTGTAGCCAAAATCATCCGTCTTCCCAAGTTGTACTCCACCTTTGATTCCCCCACCTGCCATCCACACGCTGAAACAGCGGCCGTGGTGATCGCGCCCATAATTGTCCGGTTTGAGGGCGCCTTGCGCATAGACTGTCCGGCCGAATTCCCCCCCCCAGACAACGAGCGTTTCTTCCAGCATGCCGCGTTGTTTGAGGTCTTTGAGTAACGCAGCAGACGCCTGATCGACATCTCGACACTGGCCACGAATCGCAGTGGGCAGCCCGCCGTGCTGGTCCCAGCCGCGATGAAACAACTGGATGAAGCGAACGCCACGCTCGGCCATCCGACGGGCCAGAATACAATTGGCGGCAAAACTACCCGGTTTGCGGGCGTTTTCCCCGTATGCTTTGATCGTCTCAGCTGTCTCAGTACGCATGTCGACCAGGTCCGGCACCGAAGTCTGCATGCGAAACGCCATTTCGTACTGCGCAATCCGCGTTTCAATTTCAGGATCACCAGCCAGCTCACCTTTCAGACGATTGAGCCGCTGTAGCCCAGACAGCATGCGCCGACGTCCGTCTTGACTGACGCCACTCGGATTCTTCAGGAACAGGACGGGGTCACTGCCACTGCGAAATCGCACCCCTTGATGATTCGAAGGCAGGAAACCACTACTCCACAACCGCGAAAACAAAGGTTGTCCGCCAGGCCGACCGGTCCCTTGAGAAATCAGTACGACGTAGGCCGGCAAATCACGATTTTCGCTTCCCAAACCATAACTGAGCCACGATCCAAGGCTAGGTTTTCCGAGTTGCTGGGAGCCGGTGTTAATGTAAGTAATCGCCGGATCGTGGTTGATGGCCTCCGTGTAGGTCGAGCGCACAATGGAAATTTCATCCGCAACACTGCCGATGTGCGGAAGAGACTCGCTGATCCACGCGCCCGATTCGCCGTGCTGGGAAAATTTCAAACGCGATGGTGCGATCGGAAAGGCAGCCTGCTTGTGGGTCATCTCGGTCAGTCGCTGTCCCTGGCGCACCGAATCGGGCAGGTCCGTGCCCGCCAGTGAATGCAACTTTGGTTTGTGATCGTACAACTCCAGGTGGGAAGGGCCGCCTGACTGGAAAAGGTAAATGACACGTTTGGCCGCAGGCGCAAAATGTGGCAGGCCGACTAATCCGTGGGGACGGGAGATGTTCGGCGTCTGCGCCACCGCAGAGCCCCCCCACAGTTGAGCGAGCGCAGCTGCCCCCAATCCTCCGGCCGCCTGGCCTAACAAACCGCGACGTGTCCAAATGGTCGACATCGTTTTCTCACTTCGCATGGCTCGAGCCTGCCTGCTCGAGACGGGTCATAACAATTCGAGCCTGGCGTTCGTACCAGTTCCCGGGAAGCCAACACGCCCGGCTTTACGCACCGGAGAACATGATTCTGGTGCCGGCTCTATTCTCGGGTCATCGTCTCGTCCAAATTCAAGATCGTGTTGGCCAGTATGGTCAAAGCGGCATGCCGCGCAGCATCAAACGTCCCACCGGCCGCGGACTCACCAATCGCCAGCAGGGCCGCAGCGGACGCGGGATCTTTCTGGTAGATCGCATACTGCTGCTGATACATTTCCCTGAGTACTTGACGCTCACGCCGGCCAGGAAGACGGCTGGTCGCGCGCGCGAACATCTCGTCGATCCCAGCATCCACGTCATGCGGATGTAATTCGAGGCTGCGCTGGGCCAACTGGCGCGCCGCCTCAACAAACGTCGGATCATTGAGTAGCACCAAGGCCATCAACGGGGTATTCGTTCGCTGGCGACGTACGATGCAGACTTCCCTGGTTGGCGCATCAATGGAAAACAACGTCGGCGGCGGAACAGAACGCTTCCAGTAGACATACATGCTGCGACGATACAAATTGGCTCCTGCATCCTGCTGATAAGGACGATTGGACGTTTCCAGCCAGAGCCCCTGTGGTTGATACGGCTTGACACTCGCACCACCAATCCGACCCACCAGCAAGCCACTGACTGCCAGGGCATTATCACGAATCAGCTCAGCCGGCATACGATATCGGGAACCGCGTGCCAACAGCCGATTTGACGGATCTTTCTGCTGCAATCGGGAAGACACGACGGAAGACTGACGGTAGGTCGAGGACGTCGCCATACGGGATATGATCTGCTTGATGTCCCACCCCGATTCCACAAACTCCACTGCCAGCCAATCGAGTAATTTGGGATGGGTCGGCAACTGGCCCTGGGTGCCAAAATCTTCCGCAGAAACAACGAGTCCGGCACCGTACAGCATTTGCCAAAACCGGTTCACCGTAACGCGACTGGTCAACGGATTCTGTGGATCGATGATCCAACCGGCCAGACCGAGTCGATCAGGGCGCGCGTCCTGTGCAAGCGGGTGCAGGAAACCAGGGGTCCCGGGACTGACTTGTTCTCCCGGCTGATCATACTGACCGCGTTTGAGAACAAACGTCGTGCGGCGTTGTTCCATCTCCTGCATGACCATCACGGTCTGTTTCGCCGCCTGCTGCTGGAGGCGCTGCTGCTGGGAACGCAATGCGCCGCGACGCTGCTCCAGTTTCCGGTACTCGGCATCAACGGTCTGCAAATAATAATCGGCCAGTGTTCGGACCTGATCAGAGCTGCGTTCGGCGGCCGCAATCTTGAGAATCCCTGCAATCGGACTGGCTCCGGCCACCGCGGCGACAGCCGCAGCAGGTAAACTTCCCGCGTAAACCCGCAGGTCGTCAATCCTGCCGACAAAATGACCAGAGGGGTTACGACGGCCTACGTGGAATGGCTTTTCGGTTTGAATCGTCCCCGTGAGTCCGTCACGTGTCACATTAACTTCCTGTGCGACCCCGTTGAAATACAAGTGAAAACCACTGGCTTTGCTGCTACCGTCGTAAGTCACAAAGAGATGTGTCCACTCATCTGCCGGAAGCGGTTTCGTTGCCTTGGCATGGATGGCATTCGCGGGCCACTCGTGGATCATGTGAAATTCAGGGTAACCGCCAGCCAGAAAGAGATCCCAGCCACGATAGGCGGCCGCGTCATCCATGCGGGACAGAATCGCGCCCCCGGCGGAACCTGTGGGGTACACCCAGGCGCCATAAGAAAAGGCGTCGGTGCGTTCCAGTGACAAGCGATCCCCCAAATCGATGTGTGTCTTCCCATCGAACTGGACCGCTCGGTGGAACTTGCCGTCAACTCGTTGAACCACCCCGGTAATCGAACCGGCCTGGGCACCCTTCACCGCATCCACGACAGCGACACCCTGCGGGTTATCCAACGGCAGATGCAGTAGCAGGCCCTCGGGGAGCGGTGGTCTCTCTTCGCTGGCTGCCCGCTCTGCCCAACGGCGGACCGCTTCGCTGGACCGTGAGCGATGGCGTTTTTGCGCACGCTCGAGAACTGCGATTTCTTCTTCGACCGACAAGAGTTGTACGTCAATAGTCGGGCTTCGCACGGTCACCAGCGGATCGACATTGCCTTCACGATTTTCAACTCCACGATCCGTGATGTTATTGAAGTATGCGAAGAACCGGTAAAAGTCCTGTTGCGAAAGCGGGTCGTACTTGTGGTCATGACACTGGCTGCATTCCATTGTCAGGCCCAGCCACACGGTGGCCGTCGTACGCACACGATCCAGCACGTATTCCACTCGATATTCTTCCGAAATCCCCGACGCCGTAACACCATGATTGCGGTTGAAGCCCGTGGCGATCACCTGCTGGGGCGTGGCGTCGGGTAATAAGTCGCCCGCCAGCTGCTCGACTGAAAACTGGTCGAAAGGCATATTCTGATTCAGGGCATCGATCACCCAGTCACGCCAGGGCCACATCTCACGATGGTAGTCTTCGTGGTAACCGTGGGTGTCGGCGTACCGCGCGGCATCCAGCCAGGGCAACGCCACGCGTTCACCAAATCGGGGCGAACCGAGTAAACGATCGACTAACGCCTCATAGGCGTCAGGACGTGGGTCGGCGAGAAACTCCTGCACCTGGTCAGCTGTCGGTGGCAAGCCTGCCAAATCAAGGTGGAGGCGACGCACCAGTGTGCGGCGATCCGCCTCCGCCGACGGAGAGAGTTTCTCGGTTTCAAGAGATTCCCGGACAAAGTAATCAATGGGATTGCGCGTCCATACTGCCGGCCGAAACGCGGGTAAAGCAGGGCGTGTCGGGGCCACAAAGGCCCAATGCTCGTCCCACTGCGCACCTTGCCTGATCCACGTTTCTATCCGCTCGACTTCTGCTGTCGTCAAACGCTGCCGCGCTGCGGGTGGTGGCATCGCATAATCCGGATCGGTCGAGCGAATGCGCAGGACGAGTTCACTTTGTTCCGGGTCGCCGGGCCGGATCAGCGGCGGACCATCCGTTGCGCTGAAAACTCCCTCAGGACGATCCAATCGCAGGTCCGCCTGACGCTGTTCCTGATCCGGACCGTGGCATTCGGTACAGACCCGGTTCAACAACGGGCGGATCTCCCGACCGAAATCGACTACCTGGGCAACGTCTTCTACAGCCCGAACCGCAGACATCGGTCCCCACAGAACAAACGCGGCCACCATTCCAATCCTGCCGATGTGATTCATGACACTATTATATGAAACGGAACGCGGGAAACCATTTGAATCGGACTATTTCCTGCAACCACACTTCCTGTTCCTGCAACCACACTTCCTGCAACCACACATGCGTGCCACCACACACCGACCCCGGCAGTCTGACCGTGACGTCACCAGTCACGGCGGCCAGCAGTTTGCCAGCTCAAGCAGATCACAGTAGACGCCCGTGTGTGCTGCACGAAGCCCGACCGCATCTTCGTATCTGATAACTGAAGATGGGTAAACACCGCAGGAAAGCCCGGCTGGAACGAAGCGGAGAGACCGACCGGGAGAAAACCTGTTAGACTTGGGCCAATACGGTTTCCTGGATGCCTCGTCTGGGAACCGCAGAACCAGTACACGAGACTTCACTCCGTCGCATCTGCCGTGATCTTTTCGAAATCTTTTCCAATGAAACAGGTCGTCCTTGTCGTGTGGCTGGTGAGTGTTTTCTCCAGGTGCGTCAGCGCGGCGGAACCACCGGCCGCCGATCTCCTGTTTGCGCACCGCATCTTGCCACTCCTGAAGGCCCGGTGCTTCGCCTGCCACGGCGCGGATCCCAACCAGCTGCGGGCGGAATTCGACATGCGAAGTCGCGCCGGCCTGCTGCGCGGCGGTGCCAGTGGCGAACCGGCCGTCGTACCGGGGCAACCGGCCGTCAGCCCTCTCTACCAGGCTGTCGCTGCCGTGGCGGTAGACCAATGGCCTGCCATGCCTCCCAAAGCAAACGACCGGCTCAGCCGCGCGCAAGTCACCTCGATCGCCACCTGGATTTCGGCAGGGGCACCTTGGCCTGGCGCAGCGCGTCTCGCCAGCCTGCTCAAGCAACCCAACCCCTGGGCAGACGAAGATGGTGTCCGGGTCAAAACCAGCGGTGGCCTGTCAGCAGACTGGACCAACCGAACCTATGCACCACAGGACCTCTGGTCCTGGAAACCCATCCAGCGCCCGCCGCTTCCGGATCAGGCTGGCCACCCAATCGATCGGTTACTGCGCATCGGGCTACCAGAAAACTTGCCCCCGGCACCACCAGCCGACCGACTGGCCCTTATTCGACGGGCTACCTTTGATCTGCTGGGACTGCCACCCACTCCAGCCGAAATCGATGCCTTTCTGGAAGATGACCAGCCCGGCTCCTTCGCTCGACTGATTACGCGTCTACTCGCTTCACCCCACTATGGTGAGCAGTGGGGACGCCATTGGCTTGACGTCGTTCGTTACGCCGATAGTGCTGGGTTCGCCAATGACTTTGAACGCCCGAATGCGTGGCGTTATCGTGACTACGTCATTCGGGCGTTCAACCAGGACAAACCCTACGATGCCTTTGTTCGCGAACAAATCGCAGGCGACGAACTGACCGCCGGAGAGACCGGATCTCCGCGCGTCGAAACGCTGATTGCTGCCGGGTTTCTGCGCATGGGCCCCTGGGAACAGACCGGCATGGAAGTCGCGCGACTCACGCGTCAGCAATTCCTAGACGACGTGACCAATTCGGTGGGCCAGGTATTTCTGGGCCATGTCCTACGTTGCGCCCGCTGCCACGACCACAAATTTGACCCGATCCCCACGCGCGACTACTACGCACTACAAGCCGTCTTTGCAAACACCCAGTTCGCGGAAGTCGATGCCCCCTTCCTGCCCTCGGAAAACACCACAAATTTCACGTCACATCAAAAGTACCATCGGTTGCGGCAGGAAAATAACAAACGCCTGTTGGAGGGCCTGCCCAAACAACAGGTGACCCCGAACGACTTCGGTCGAACCCGGCTCGGTAGGAAATGGCGCACCTTGTTTCGCTGGGGCGCTGACCGTTACCGCCCGATCGCGTTTACCGTCTACAACGGCCCCACGCGTCTGCGCGTGCGAGTCACGCTGCGTCAACGACGTCCCACAGAGACCGCGCCTGCCGACGCCGTTGGCGAACAGACAAACATCTTGACCGGGGGAGACGTCTTTGCACCAGCAGAGCGGGTGCAGCCAGGTGCGCTCACCGCTACCGGCCTGCAGGCTGAAATTCCAGAGACCCTGACAGGTCGGCGGACGGCACTGGCCCGCTGGCTTACCCGACAAGACCACCCGCTCACCGCACGAGTCATGGTGAACCGTGTTTGGCAGTATCATTTCGGACGCGGACTGGCGGGCAACCCGAACAATTTCGGAGCGGCTGGAGAAAAACCAACACACCCAGAGTTGCTCGACTGGCTGGCGGCGGAGTTCATTGCCAATGGCTGGTCCGTCAAACGCCTGCACCGGCTGATTATGACCTCCCAAACCTACCAGCGAGCCAGCACGCACCCCGATCCAGCCACACTCGCGCAACTGGATTCTGCAGCGCGCAGCTACGCGGTTTTCCGCCCCCGGCGCCTGGCTGCCGAAGAGCTGCGCGACGCCATGCTGGCCGTCTCGGGCGAACTCAATCGCCAACCGGGTGGGATCCCCGCCCGGCCCGACATCAACCTCGAAGCGGCCCTCCAGCCGCGGATGATCATGGGAACATTTGCCCCCAGTTATGTCCCCGACCCACAGCCTTCACAGCGAAACCGTCGCTCGGTCTACGCACTCAAGCTGCGTGGCCAGCGCGATCCGTTCATGGCCACGTTCAATCAGCCTGGAACGGATGATTCCTGTGAACGCCGAGACGAATCCAATGTGACTCCCCAGGTCCTGACACTCCTGAATAGCCAGGAGTCCGCCGATCGAGCACTGGCTTTTGCAGCGCGGTTGATCGATCTGAAGACCGGCGCGGCGGAAACCGTGCGACGGGCCTTTCGATTGGCGTTGGGTCGCGTGCCGGACGCCGCGGAAACGACGGCCGCGTTGCGACACTGGCAGGAAGCCACTGCCGAGCAGCAGAATCGCAGACCGCTACCGTATGTGTATCCCCAAGAGGTTACACGACGAGCGAATGAAGAAAATACAGGTGCCACATTTACCTTCACAGAAACACTCTACGAATATCAAGACTATCAACCGGACCTGCAGCCACACCAGGTCGATGCCCGTACGCGTGGCCTGGCAGACCTTTGCCTCGTGCTCTTCAATACCAATGAATTCATTTACATCGACTAACCAAGAGCTGCATCGCCGTCATTTCCTGTATGGCCTCCACGCCGGTCTGGGTAGCGTTGCGCTGACTGCGATGGGAGCGTCCCCCACACCTTCCGCGCAGAGTCGGGCGATGCACTTCCCGGCAGCAAAAGCCCGTCGCTGCATCTTTCTTTATATGGAAGGTGGACCGTCCCATATCGATAACTTCGATCCGAAACCCAAACTCCGGGAATTGCACTTGCGTGAATTCCAGCGCTCAGGCGAAGAGCAAAGTGCCATGAGTTCCGGTAAACGCTACTACGTACAAAGTCCGTTCACCTTCAGACGCGCAGGTGCGTGCGGCGCCGCCATGAACACCCATTGGGAACGCCTGGCTGGAGTCGCCGATCGCATTTGCTTTTACCGCGGCCTGCAAGTCGAATCGGTCAATCACCCCGCGGCCAACTACCATGTCAACACGGGAAATCGATTCGGGGGCGATCCGGCGCTGGGAGCCTGGGTCCAGTGGGGGTTGGGCAATGAAACCGAGGACCTGCCGAGCTTTATCGTGCTCCCGGAACTCTCTTTTCCACAAGGGGGCCCGGCGAACTGGTCGAACGGCTTTCTGCCCACTCGCTTGCAGGGAACAGCGTTGCGACCCAGCGGCTCGCCGCTACTCAATCTCGCGCCGCCTCCCGGTGTCACGCAACGCCAGCAACGTCGCAATCTCGATCTCTTGCAGCAACTCAACCAACGCCATGCCACTCGACATCCACAGCACCAACAATTGGCAGCGCG
This sequence comes from Planctomycetaceae bacterium, assembly GCA_002724245.1. Lineage (GTDB taxonomy): Bacteria > Planctomycetota > Planctomycetia > Pirellulales > Pirellulaceae > UBA9264. Next base: position 1,529 of record PBOG01000109.1, on the reverse strand, counting down.
AATGCGGAATTACGAACTTGCCTTTCGCATGCAGATGCAGGTTCCAGATATCGTCAACCTGGATCGTGAAACCAGGCAGACCCAGGAGCTGTACGGGATCGGAGATGCCGACACCGACCATTTCGGACGCCGTTGCCTGCTGGCTCGCAAGCTCGTCGAGAAGGGTGTCCGTTTTGTCCAACTCTACGCCAGTACCTGGGACAGTCACGACTACATCGCCAAAGCACACGCAGGACTGATCCGTCGCGTCGACCGCCCCATTGCCGGCCTCATTCAGGATCTGGCGCAACGCGGGCTACTCGATGAAACACTGATTGTGTGGATGGGCGAATTCGGCCGCACTGCGGACAATGGCATTCGCGGAGGAATCAAATACGGTCGCGATCACAATCCCCACGCCATGACCATCTGGCTGGCCGGCGGTGGAGTCAAGGCCGGGGAGACGATCGGTGCCACCGACGAGATTGGCGCTCGTGCCGTGGAGGTGGTTCATCCGCTGCGCGACTTGCACGTGACCCTGTTACGACTACTCGGTCTGGATGACAACCGCTTGACGTATTTCCATGCCGGCCGATTCAAGCAACTCAGTCAGTTCGGCGGTCAAGTCATCCAACCTCTGCTCGCCTGAAAAAGTGGCCCCAGCTACCCGGGAACGAATGCCCTCTGCGTGGTCACAGAGACTCACCCGGCTATTACGTCACCCGAATTTAGAAGTAGAGCAATGGACAACTGGCTCAGCGAGTGGATGCATAACGTCATTCGTGACCCGATGTTGTGGGCCCTCGTGATTATGTGGGTCCTGGTGGATTTGTTTTTCCGGTTCAAAGCCAAAGACAACCAGGAAATGGAAGATTGACCGCCCCCGCCAGACAGCAGGTTCGCGATATTGTGATTTTCCGGCGGCCCGACTATAAATCGACACGTTCCAATGTAGAAGCGTCGTGTATCTCGCTGTAGCCACCACCGCCCGCTAAGGAGCCGTTGTCATGCTGCAAGTACGTTTTGGACCCCAACAACAAAATTGTGCGGGAATCAGACGACGGAATTTTCTGGAGATCGGCAGTCTCGGCGTCGCTGGCCTGACGCTATCCAGCCTGCTGGCTTCTCGAGCCAAAGCCGCTGCGGTCACTCCCTCCCAGAAGGAGACCTCCGTGGTCTGGTTGTGGCTCAACGGTGGTCCTACCCACATCGAGACCTTCGACCCCAAGATGACTGCCCCTGCCGAATACCGCAGTGTCACAGGAGAAGTCAAAACGACACTTCCCGGAATCACCTTGGGTGGTAATTTTGAGCGCCTCGCGACACAGACCGACAAGCTGGCATTCGTCCGCTCTTTCCGTGTCCCCAGCAGTAGCCATAACGTCGGTTGCTTCTGGGTCAACACGGGTCACGCCCCCCGTAACCGACCTTCGCTAGGCTCAATCACCTCACGTGTTCGCGGCCCCAACCATACACGTACCGGCATGCCAACTTACGTACAAATGGGCCGTATTGGATTCAATGACGATGCGCCCCGCATCCCCGGGCCG
>PBOG01000108.1 GCA_002724245.1 Planctomycetaceae bacterium | reverse complement strand
GGTGGGCTCGGTAAAAAGGTGGGCTCGGTAAAAAGGTGGGCTCGGTAAAAAGGTGGGCTCGGTAAAAAGGTACGGACCATGGGGAAAGAGAGACGAGACGCATGGTGCAGGGGCCGCTGGGTTTCTGACGCTGTCACGGCAGGCGTTTTGAGCGTGAGCGGAGTCTTGCTGATGGCGGCGGCGGGCTGGGGAGCCGAAGGCAGTCCAGCTGCCGAGCGTCAACGCACCTTTAAGTTGCGGTATGGCGCCGAGGTGACCGGCCTGGCACCCGGAGCGCAGCTCCGCGTATGGTTTCCCGTCCCGCAGACGACGGCACATCAACAGGTCACAGAGTTAGGACGGCAGTTGCCTGCGCCTGGCGCGGTGGGCAAGGATCGAAAATATGGCAACAAAATGGTGTACTTCAGCTTGGCTGTCCCCACCTCAGGAAGAGTGGCGTTCTCGACCCACTATCGTGTCCGCCGGCACGAGGTTCGCGGATTGCTGCAAGCGGGTGCGAAGGTCAAATTGAGTGCGCAGCAAAAAGAGGTGTTTTTGGCCGCCAATCGCCGGGTCCCGGTGCAAGGGGAGGAAGTGGAGGCGCTGGCGGAAGGGCTCGTGGGCGGCAGCGATGCGGTGGCGATGGCACGTTTGCTTTACGATCGCGTCGACGAGCACGTGCGGTATGACAAATCAGAGCCTGGGTACGGCAATGGCGACGTGCTCTGGGTCTGCGACAGCCGTTATGGAAACTGTACCGATTTTCACAGCCTGTTCATTTCGCTGGCCCGACATCGTGGGGTACCAGCGCGGTTTGAGATCGGTTTCCCGTTACCCGAGAAGCGTGGAAGGGGAGCGATTGGCGGGTATCATTGCTGGGCGTTGTTTCATTCAAAGACGCGGGGCTGGGTACCGGTAGACATTTCGGAAGCCGACAAGCACCCGGAAAAGAAAGATTACTATTTCGGCAACCTGACTGAAGACCGTGTCAGTTTCACTACGGGGCGCGACATCGTTCTGGTGCCACGGCAGGCAGGTCCTGCACTCAACTATTTTGTTTATCCGCATGTGGAGGCTGATGGGCGTCCTGTCGGGAAGGAACGTATCGCGTTGCGTTTTTCCTTTGCGGATGAATTGGCAGGGAAGACGCGTTAACCCGAATTCTGGCTGGCCGGGTTGCCAGTGAGGTATTTCTTGATGACGGAACAAACAGGTGATCGGCGCGCATTTATGACGGCAGCGGCGGCCAGTTCGTTGCTGCCGGTTGTGTCGACGGAGGGGCGGCAGGTAGCGGCTGAGGGGAAGGAGCAGCCAGAGGAATTCTGGCGTGAACGAATGCAGGCTCCGGATGACGGGAAAAAGTTCGGATGGTTTGTCGATACCCGTCGCTGTTTCGGTTGCCATGCCTGCGAAGTGAGTTGCAAAGCGGAGAACGATGTTCCTCTGGGTAACTACATACGGCAGACGTTCTACAAGGACGTGGGTGCTTATCCGAAAGTGGCGCGGGTCTTTATGCCGATGTCGTGTCAGCACTGTGAAGATGCACCCTGCATTAAGGCCTGTCCGTGTGGTGCGTTGCACAAGGCAGCAGGCGGTACCGTAGCGATCGACTACAACACTTGTTGTGGCCATGGGACCTGCGTTGAAGTGTGCCCGTATGGGGCGCTTTATCTTGATCCGGTCGCCAAACAAGCTGTGAAATGCCACAACTGTTACCACCGGACGGAAGCGGGCATGGAGCCAGCATGTGTCCCGACGTGTCCATCCGAAGCGTTGCATTTTGGCGATCTGAATGATCCGGAATCGGGCGTCAATCAGGCGATGCGGGCAGCGGCCGAGGCCGAAGGCGAATTGCAGCAGATACGGCCGGAGAAGCAGACAAGGCCACGGATGTGGTTCGCGGGACCGGCGCCGGTTGAAGTCGAAAACCACCTGCCGCGAGAAGGTGAGTCCTATAATCCGGAGGCGTACAACATTTACAACTGGGCGCAGAGCGAGAAGGCCGAGGCGCCTGTCGCCGGAGAGTCACGCTCAGCAGGCGGAGGTGGAGCTTGAATACGCAACGGCAAGACCGACGGCGATTTTTGGCCTTGGGTTTGGCGGCGGCTGGTGCAGGCCTGGCCGGTTGTCGATCTCAGGATGACCAGCAGGCGGGTGATCCCAGCCAGGCCAACGGGAAGGGCTCTACCAAGACCCCGGGGCGAGGTATCGATCTGGAGAAATGGAATCGGATCAAGGGCAAAAGTTATGAACTGGGCGATTTTGGTGCGATGCCGGGCGTATGTCAGTTGCCCGGTCCACTTGCCAAACGCAACTGGCCGGATCGTAACAAGTACCAGGGCGCGCGCAAGGTTCCCGGCATGTGCCAGTTGTGCAGCACAGTGTGTGGCATTGTGGGCTACGTCAAGAATGAGCGTTTGATCAAGATTGAGGGAAATCCCAACGATCCGAACAGCCGCGGGCACTTGTGCGCGCGGGGCCATGCCGGTCTCAATCACCTCTATCACCCCGAACGACTGTTGTTTCCTTTGAAACGAGTCGGCAAACGTGGTGAGGGAAAATGGAAACGGATCAGTTGGGATGATGCGCTCGACGAGATCGCGGAGAAATTGAAAGCGGTGCGAGAGAGCGGGCATCCCGAGGAGTTTGCTTTTCACCAGGGACGGCAGCGAAGCAAGGATGCACTCAAGCGATTTTTGAACGCCTACGGGACCAAAACGCAGCTCAGTCACCGGGCGCTCTGTTCGGGGAATCGCAGGGCAGCCAATTTGACGTATCTGTGGGAGAGCGATTGGGACCTCAATGATGTCGAGCACTCCAAGTACATCTTGAATTTTGGCTCCAATGCATTCGAAGCGCACCAGGGACACGTCCCCTTTGCCACACGTATTCAGAATGGCAGGTTCGACAACGGTGCCAAGCTGGTGACGTTCGACGTACGGCTTTCCAACACCGCTGGTGCGAGCGATGAGTGGTTTGCGCCATTTCCGGGTACGGATGGAGCAGTCGCGCTGGCAATGGGGCATGCGATTCTGGCAGAGGGATTGCACGACGAGCGGTTTCTCGAAGATTGGACCAACGTCACTGTCGATGAGCTGCGTGAACAGTTGCGAGAATATACGCCGCAGTGGGCGGAGAAGGTCAGTGGAGTGCCTGCCGACGCGATTCAGCGGATTGCAATTGAATTCGCCAAGGCGGCTCCAGCTTGTACGACCATGTGTAATCGAGGAAGTTCGGCGCACATCAATGGGTATTACAACGACCGGGCGATCGGGTTGCTCAATGCGATTGTCGGAAGTGTGGGGCGCAAAGGTGGCTGGTGCTGGTCGCCGTGGGGAGGGTTGGATCCGGTCGCGAAAACACCGCAGATGCCTCCGGGGGCGAAAACCTGGAGTGTACTGGAGGACCCGCCCGAGTATCCGCTGGCCAACGTATGGCGGCGTATGCGGGTTGGAGAGTTGATTTATCTCTACCTGTTGCAGGGCCGTGCGAAATTGCAAGCGTATATGACATATAACCTGGATTCACCGCTGACGTGGCCGGAGGAGAGCCTCACGCAGCAGGTGTTGACCGATGAGGAGTTGATCAAATTTCACGTCTGTATTAACTGCTTTTACAATGAAACGGCGCATTACGCGGACGTGGTGCTGCCCTGGTCGACCTACCTGGAGCGGTGGGACCTGGACGCTCGCGGTTCGTACAACTTGCGACCGTATGTGGGCCTGCGGACACCGATGGTGAAGCCGCTGGGTGAGGCGCGCGACGTCCGTGATTTCTTCCCTGAGTTGGCTCGGCGGATCGGTGGCGGCATGGAAGAGTGGTATCAGGAGTCGGTGGAAGAATACATGCAGGAATGGGCGTCGGCCGTTCCTGAAAATCCGGAGACGGGGAAAGCTGGTCTGGATCGCCTGTTGGAAGAGGGTGCCTGGGAAGACGACCGGGAGCCGTTTTACGAACCCTACAATTTCGATGTGGATCCCGCGGTAATGCGCGACGCAGAGATTGATCCTGAGACCGGTGTCATCATGAAAGATGGCGTTGGCGTGGGCATTATGCAGGGCGATCGGCCCGTGCGGGGGTTCAAGACTCCCAGCCGGAAATTCGAGATTCGCAGCTTGTTCGTTCAGAAAATTGGCAGGAATCAGGACTGTTCGGAACTAATTGCGCAAAGTGGCGTCACGCGGACTCGGAATCGGCATGCGAATCATCAGGGGCATGAACTGGAAGTCGATCCGATGCCATCGTGGTTTCAGCCGCAGGAGCATGTGAGCCTGGGCGACGACGAGCTGGTCATGACCAGTTTCAAATGGAACGTCCACAATCACGGACGCACCATGAATCTCAAATGGCTCGCTGAAATTGTTCATTCCAACCCGGCGTGGTTGAATCCACGGACCGCCGCAATACATGACTTGGAGGATGGTGATTGGATTGAAATCACGTCCTACTATTCACGGGAACTCGAGCGACAATCGCCACACCTGAATCGAGGGGATCTGCCTGAAGAAGAAGGGCGTCGCGTGATTTCCACGATGCGCGTGCCCGTGGTGATCATGGAGGGGATCCATCCCCAGGCCATCGCGATGAGTAACAGCTGCGGGCATTGGCAATATACGAGTGTCGCGCAGGCGCGACAGCAGCCCGTGGAGGTTGGACCACTTGTGGGGAGTGATGGACAAACCTACCGTGATGCCGATTGGGAAAGGAACATGTGGTGGGAGGACAAGTCGGGGGGCGATCCGGAGAAATGGGAACGTAACACAGGTAACGGATGGAACCAGAATCGCCTTATGCCTATTGCGCCAGACCCTGTCAGTGGGCAGCAGGCGTTTCACGATACGGTCGTCCGTATACGCAAACTGGGGTGAGGCTGGCAGTGGGACGTTCTCAGGACAAGCCAGGGCGCAGTGGCGTCTATCGTTTGTTGGGTCGGCTTTGGTTGCGTGAGGTCGATGCCCCATTGCTGGAGCAGCTCAGTGACGGTGTCCTAGGCGAGGCGTTCGTGGCCGCTGGAGGCGTTTCGCCTTCTCTAGTGACCGGAGAGACGGTGGAGAGTTTGGCGGTGGACTATTGCCAGTTGTTTCTGGGCCCGTCAGGACATTTTCCACCTTACCAATCGGTGTGGGAGGCCGGCCAATTTGAAGGAGAGGCAGCGAATTCCGTCCGCGAATTCGCGGAAGTCGTCGGTTACGACCCGGCAGAGGTGTTGCCAGGGGGGATGGTGGATCATCTCGGTGTACAGCTCGACCTGATGGGACATCTCCTCTCCGGTGGAGTCGACGCCGAGGATAGCGCCGATGCCGAGGATAACATCATCGATGAGGTGTCTGACGCCTTTTACTCCGCACATTTAACGTGGCCAGACACGCTTTTGTCCGCTACCAGGGAGCGGGCCAAGACGGCGTTTTATCGTTCCATGTTGACGCTGACAGGCGAGTTTCTGGATACCGAGGCACCGGCGGGAAGACCGTAGGGCGCGGCAGTTTTCTCTTGAGTCAGAGCGTTAACGCTCGACGGCGGTGAGCCGACGGGTTACAACCGGGTATGCCTCCACTCAAGCCACCACGCGATCAGTGTCCCATTGACGACGGGCGGGAAATGTGCCCCCTGCATTGCCGGTTCAATCGCTTCACTCGCGAGGACCTGTCGATCTGGTCCTGGGAATTACGCTGCGTGGACTGTGGTTACCGCGAGACCATCGCCTACCGTTCGGATGACGAGGAACCGTTGGAGACAGATCCTGAAGTCTGTCCGTTTTGCCTGGTCGATGGGTGGGAACCAGGCCGCGACGTTTGCGCGGAGAAGGCGCCGTAGGCGCATCGAGGTCGAGTGTCAGCGGATGAAGAGGAAGGCGAGAGACGTATCCGAGTCATTGTCACCGGAGTCGAACACGTGATGAAATGTCTGTTGCAATGTGGGATCCTGTTGGCGGTGATAAGTTGTGTCTCACTGGCGGGGCACTCCCAGGAGGTACCGAGCGGTGCCAAGGTGGCCAGGCCTTTGCAGGCGCTGCTAGTCACGGGAGGTTGTTGTCACGATTATCTCCGGCAACAACGCATTCTGACACGCGGGATTTCGGCACGCGCGAATGTCGTATGGACCGTGGTGAATCAGGGGGGCACGGCGACCAACAGCAAAATCCCGCTCTATCGGGACCCTGAATGGTCGAAGGGTTTTGATGTCGTTGTCCACAACGAGTGTTTTGCGGATGTGCGTGACAAGGAATTTGTGGAACGCATTATTCGTCCCCATCGCGAGGGGGTCCCGGCCGTGTTGATTCACTGTGCGATGCATTGTTATCGAACCGGTGATGATCGGTGGTTTGAGTTTGTGGGTGTGCGGTCACCCGGGCATGGTCCGAAATACGCGTACACGGTGGATAACGTGCGGCCGGATCACCCGATCATGGGGACGTTCGGCGAGCATTTTACGACACCCCAAGGAGAGCTCTATCACATCGTCAAGTTATTTGACACCGCCACGCCGCTGGCACAAGCCAAAAGGAAGCGGGATCAGACTCCGCAAGTCTGCATCTGGACCAATCAATACGGGAAAGGGAGAGTTTTCGCGACCACGATCGGGCATCACAACTCCACGATGGTAGAGCCCGTGTACCTCGATCTGGTCACCAAGGGTTTGCTGTGGGCTTGTGGCAAAGACCCGGTGGGTGGGTTTCAGCGAACGACGGGTCCACAGGATGCAGCGTTCAAAAAGCTTGCGTCCGCACCCATCGACGGTGTGTCCACGGGTGGTGCCGTTGGCAAGCCGCTGGCAGTCAAATGTTGCGGGGCAGGAAACTTGTTGCGGGGAGGCAAAGCGAGCGCGAGCAGCGAAGAATCCAATAAGAATAATTTTGCCCGTCATGCGATCGATGGGGATTTAGCGACCAGATGGTGTGCAAAGGATGGCCGCGTCGGTGAGTCGTGGCAGGTGGACCTTGGGGAACCGCGGGACGTCCGTGCCCTGCGGATCCACTGGGAAAAGAAGAACGCGGCTTATCAATACCGGATTGAGGCGTCCGCCGATGCCCAATCGTGGAAAGTGATAGTCGATCAGTCTGCGAACAAACGTCGGGCCCAGGTAATTCCTCACATCGTGGAAGCACCGCAGACACGGCACTTGCGTGTCACTTTTCTGGGGTCAGAGCCAGCCTGGTGGGCGAGCTTTTGGGAGTTGGAAGCCTATTCGGATCCCGAACTCCCGCCGCTCCCGGATGCACAGTCACAACCTGCTGAGGCGCAGACGCTGACGGACGTCCAGGTAGCTCCAGGGTTCAAGGCGACACTGTTTGGTGCCCCGCCAGTGGTAACGTATCCAGTTTGTCTGACGGCTGCCGCCACGGGCGAGGTGTTCGTCGGAGTTGACGAACAAGGGTCGCTGGGTAAGGAAGAGGGTGGAGGGCGAGTGCTGCGCTGTATCGATACTGATGGAGATGGTCAGGCAGACCAGGTAAACGTGTTCGCCCGGATGGAACATCCGCGTGGACTTGTTTACGACAACGGCTCACTGTGGGTCCTGCATCCACCCTTGTTGAGTGTTTTTCATGACGACGATCGAGACGGGACAGCTGATCGGCAGGAGACATTGGTCACCGGATTGACGACGGACGAGATTTCCCGCAGGGGTGCTGATCACACGACCAACGGAATTCGCATGGGGATCGATGGTTGGATCTATATCGCGGTAGGCGATTTTGGTTTTACCGAGGCACGTGGCGTGGATGGGACGACACTGGGGCGCCGTGGGGGCGGGATCGTCCGAGTGCGTCCGGACGGTACGGAAATGGAGATTCACAATTGGGGGCAACGCAATATCCTCGATGTGTGCATTGATCCGTACATGAATCTTTTTACGCGTGACAACACAAACGATGGCGGCGGATGGGATATTCGCTTGAGCCACGTCTTCCAATCCGGGGAATACGGTTATCCATCATTGTATTTGAACTTTCCTGAAGAGACCCTGCCACCCTTGGCGGATTATGGTGGTGGGTCGGGGTGCGGTGGCATGTACCTCCATGATTTGCGCTGGCCGGATGCGTTTGGCGATGCCGTCTACACCTGCGATTGGGGCCGTAGTGAAGTGTATCGCCACAAGTTGCCGGCCAATGGAGTAACGTTTGATGCGCATCAGGAGGTGTTTGTCAAGGTTCCTCGGCCTACGGATATTGACGTCGATGGGTCCGGCCGCATGTATGTGGCTAGCTGGAAGAATGGCAAGTTTGCGTATACGGGACCCGATGTCGGTTTTGTCGCCCAGATTACGCCTATTGGTTACACCCCGAAACCATTTCCCGATTTGGGAGCAGCCAGCGATACGGACCTGGTGGCGTATCTCGGTGAACGGAGTGCGGCGTATCGCTTGCATGCGCAACGTGAATTGTTGCGGCGCGGCGCGACCGAGGGGATATGGCGGAAGGTTGCCCAGGCTGCGTCGAAATCGGGTGCGCCTTTGTACGGGCGAGTCGCGGCCATTTACACATTGGCGCAATTCGGCGACCAGGCATCGCGTGATCAACTGTTGGAAATGACGACGGATGCTGCGGTGCGCGAGTTCGTTTTACGTGCTTTGACCGATCGCCGACCGGCGCTCAAAGGTCTGCCGTTGGCGCCGTTTGTGGCAGCGTTGCAGGACGCCAATCCGCGGGTCCGCGCCCAGGCGTTGATTTGCCTGGGCCGGCTGGGGCGGGCCGAAGCGGCGGCTGCCATGTTACCGCTGACGAAGCGGCGGCCGAATGAACCGAAACCGACGGCCACGCCTTTGCACAAGCAGCCAGATCCGGGCCGCGTCATTCCGCATTTGGCGGTACGCGCCCTGGCGGGTTGCGACGCTGTCGAAGCCTGCCTGGAAGCCATACCGGGACCGTACGCGGACGGGGCGCTGGAGACGCTGAAGACGATGCATAAGAAAGAAGTCGTTCTGGGGCTCACTTCTCATCTAACTCGCGTTCGCGACGCTGCCGTACGGCGTCAGATTCTGACGGCGCTGGTACGCCTTTATTTTCGAGAGGGTGAATACAAGGGGGGATGGTGGGGGACGCGACCGGACCGCACTGGGCCGTATTTTGACCGGCAGCCATGGGCGGAAAGCAGTCGTATTGAGTCGGTGTTGACGCGTTATCTCAAGGATGCGGACACGGAGACGGGTAAATACGTTGCCACGCAGTTAGTCCGCCACCAGGTCGAGATTGAGGGGATTGTGGAGATGGTTCGGGCGGGTCAGAAAACTGCCCCAATGACGGCAATTCAGCTGCCAAAGGTGGCGCCGGAAAACCCAAACCTGATCGGAAATCTCAAATTCGAAATTGTGGCACAACGTGCACTGCAGGCGGCAGGTGATCAGGTGCGTGGGGCAGCGCTATTCGAACGGCAGTCCTGTCAGGCTTGCCACACCACCGCGGACGGTCAGGTTCCCAAAGGGCCCCATCTGGTCGATATAGGCAAACGCTATAAAAAACGGGAGCTCATCGAGTCGGTCCTGAAACCAAACGCGAAAATGGCCCAGGGTTTTGAGTCCTACTTGTTTGTGATGGAGAGCGGGAAGGTCTTTACAGGTTTTGTGACCGGCGAGAGTGTCGACAAAATCGACTTGCGCCAAACCAATGGGATTCCGGTGCGGCTCATCAAAAAGGAGATCGAAGAGCGACAGAAACGGAAAGAATCGATGATGCCTGCAGGTCTGGTGAATAACCTGACACCAGAGCAACTGGCAGATCTCCTGGCCTACCTGCGGTCATTGGAGTCGAGTCCGTGATGGTCTGGTGCTGCCGCATGGGACGTGTGGCGTCTGCCACCAATGCCGCATTACGTGGTGGGAGGCTGGGGCGCGTTGGTGACACGAGTGGTTACTAGCAGGGTTGCCCGGTCGTTGCGGAGGTCGATTCGCTGGATTTCGACTTCGGAGACGTCCAATCCGGTCCGTTGGCGAAGGTCAGCCAGGAGTTCGCTGTGTCTGGCGGGTGCCAGCAAGTCGATGCGATCGTGGGTTACCGTGTGCTGTTCGCGGCGATCTCGGGCCATGTAGCCTTCGATCAGTAGTGCGGCGCAGATAATGGTAGAGTTGACCAATAACAACTCCGTGTAGCTCGTCTTTTTGTTGGAGAGGGCATTCACGACGGCGATACCGATCCCAATGAAGAGGTAGGTCATCTCCTTGACGCGAATCGATTGCGTCCGGTAACGGAGGACGGCGAAGATCGCGAACAGGCCCAGTGCCATTCCTAGTCCCAGGTCGAGTTTCTTCATCGTGAAGCAGATGAAGAACGCCATCAGGTTCATCATAATGATCGGGAACGCGAAAGCACGGCGCAAACGTCCCGGACCAGTGGCTATGATAAAGACCAGGGCCAAAAAGAAGATGTTAAATAGAAGACGGACTGCCAGTTTGTAGAGGTCGTCATCAAACACGGGGACTTCGAGGATCGTCCATGACGTGTTGTCCATGGCCTGCGCCAAAACCGACGGGTTGGGCGCTCGCAGGTCCTCGAGCGTGGCCGGGTCCTGGCCGAGCGCGATATGCGGCATGACAAGAGCGAGTGCAATCACCACGCCGAGCCACCGCTCCCTGCGCTGGCCTGGCCAACGTGGTAGTGGTCGTAGCCGTCGTACGTGTGGCATGTTGAACCTCATGGATCCGCCGGGAAGTAACTCAGGCCCAGCTGGTGCACTGGGAGTGCGGTATGCACAGTGTTGAAGTGGCTGGGGCGAGAAAAGCAGGGTGGTGCGATCCCGGTGGACGGGTAGTTGGGTTGCGAACGAATCTCGTTGAAATGAGGCAGACTGCTCTGATGCTACAAGAGCCGTGCCAGCAAACGCTGGAGTTGGGGCAGTACAGTTCCTGGTCACCGGCCCGGCCCTTCGTACCGAACAACGTGCTGACAATGACACAGGCGACTGCGGCACAGTTGTAGAGGATCGATTTGAGGAGGGTAACAGGTTATGTACCGATCGAACAGAAGGCCGAACGGGATCAGGATGATGTGCGGATGTGCCCGCTTTAGCGTAACCGAGGGTGCCGTCTCTCTGGCCCCGATTGGCAAGGACCGACGTTCGCAGAGGAAAGCCAGGTGATTTGCAGCATTTCGCTTGTCTGGCGACCGCGGTAACGCGGCGTGAACACGGGCCTGCTAGGACTCGTTTTTTGCGCGTTAACGAGGACCATTCCAGCAAAGGCGGTGGCGTCGGTCTGAGAAAGGGCGCGGAGCGGATCGATGCCGATCCGTGGGGTCTGTGCCAGGGAGTGGCGCAAACGGTGTGGTATGGCATGGGGAGGGGCGGGGTGTCTCTGTCGCCATGCGGCACACCCTGGTAGGCTAACACAGCCCAAGGGAGACGGCGTGGCAGGCATGGATCTGTTGATGCGTTTGATGCATGGTTGGAGTGGTGGAGGAACAGGATGGTGGACGCGGTAGTGGTGGCCAGCTCGCGGACACCCTTGGCGAAATCGTTTCGCGGGTCGTTGAATCTGACGCGGCCTGACGACATGCTTGCCCATTGCCTGCGGCACGTCGTTACGAAGGTTCCGGCATTGTCCATCTCCGAGGTCGAAGACGTCATCGTGGGATGTGCGTATCCTGAGGATGCTCAGGGTTCGAATGTTGCCCGCATTGCTGCGCTGCGGGCCGAGTTTCCCCAGGATGTGGCCGCTTGCACGGTGAATCGGTTTTGCGCCTCTGGTTTGCAGGCGATTGTCATGGCGGCTCGGTCGATTGCTGCTGGTGGAGTAGCGGCTGCGATTGGTGGAGGGGTTGAGTCGATTAGCGGACTTCGATCATCGACGGCATATCGCAACCCGTGGATGCTGAGTCACTGTCCGGCGATCTATATGCGGATGGGCGATACGGCCGAGGTGGTCGCCAAACGCTATGGAGTATCGCGTGCGGCACAAGATGAGGTGGCGCTGGTCAGCCAAGAGCGTACAGCGCGGGCGCAGGACGCGGGGTTCTTTGATGCGGAGTTGGCGCCCATCGAGGTGACCAGGGGGCTGGTGGATAGACAATCCGGGGAGATCTTATCGCGGGAGTCGGTACTGTTCGAACAGGACGAGTGTAATCGTCGTCACACAAGCCGCGAAGGGTTGGCCACCCTTGGACCCTGTTTTGATACGACGAGTGGCGACGGCACCGTGACCGCCGGTAATGCGTCGCAATTATCCGACGGTGCGTCGGCTACCTTGTTGATGGCGCGGGATCGGGCGATTGAGCTTGGGATCCGACCGCTCGTTGTGTTTCGGGGATTTGCAGTTGCCGGGTGTGCCCCGGATGAAATGGGTATTGGCCCCGTGTTTGCCGTTCCCAAACTGTTGGCGCAGCACAACCTCAAAGTGGGCGATATTGACCTATGGGAATTGAACGAGGCGTTTGCAGTCCAGGTGGCATATTGCCGCGATCGCCTTGAAATCGATCCTGAAAAAATGAATGTCCATGGAGGATCCATCGCGATCGGGCATCCGTTCGGGATGACGGGGTCGCGACTGGTGGGCACCCTCGCGCATGCCATGCAGCAACGTCAGGCAGCGCGCGGCGTGGTGTCGATGTGCGTCGGTGGCGGCCAGGGTGCCGCGGCGCTGTTCGAGTTGTGTTGACGTGATGGCCGAGGTGGTGCGAACGCACCTGCAGGGTGAAACGGCAAAAACGCCTTTTGCCGGTTGCGGCTCCGCGGAGAATGGTATGGGACCAGCAGGCACCGGAGTGGATGCAGGCGGAGTGGGCGTTGTCATGATTGACAATCCGGCGGTCAACGCGCTGAGTTCCGCGGTGGCTGGTCAACTCCGGGAGGTGCTGGCGCGGGGCAATGTGGATCCGGCGGTGGATGCCGCTGTAATTCCTCGCGCGGGCCAGGCGTTTGTAGCCGGTGCTGACATTCGAGAGTTCGAGGAGTATACGTCCGGGCGAAAAGTGCGTGGCGAGGGTCTGCATCCACTGTCAGACCAGATCGCATCGGCCACCAACCGGCCGGAGGAGGTGTCGGCCAGGATTGGTTCAGGCCCGCACCTGTCATACGATTACTCGAAATCGAGGTGGTCCGATGTGGTACGTCGATCAGATTGGCCTGGGGCAAATTCTCACACGGGTTCGCGAATTCAAAGAAGAGCATGCTTTTTTGGGTGGAAGGCGGCGCCGCTGCTCGAGCGTCTCGTGTTTGAAGGCCGGAGTTTTCGGATTGTTATGCCGTTCGATGACGCCCGACACAGTCAATCAACGACAAGGCGAATCATTGGACCGTGCGGCGAGGTCGGCGAGCGCGGCATCGACTTCTTCGACACGCCTGAAACGTGATTTGCGCAACAGGCGATGTGTGTGATCGATGAATTCGAGACACATCCTGGCGGTGTTCATTTCTCGGGAAGACCCGATTGCGGCGAACTCGCGGCAGCGGTTCTGGACCTGCTTTAAAAGCGGCAGATCACGGGTCATTACCTCACGAAGCATTGTCAGGTCACGCTTGAGTCGGGCGTACGTGAGTGCGCGACCCTGTTTGTTGTCGCCTTTGGCAGCCTCAAGTGCGCTGGCGACCGTGGTGTTCGCGAGAGGCTGGCCATCGGAGCCCACCATCTCCCCCGCCATCCGGGTCAACATGTTTGAAGTGTTCTGGTTCCACGTCCCGCGGATGGCGAAAGCGCGGAGAAAGATCAGGTCATCGATCAGCTGAAGCGATCCGGTCGGTCCACAATATCGGTTTCGCATCCGCATCCGGAACTGAGACATGGTTTGAGCCGGTTCCCAGCAAAATTCACGAAAAGCGTAACTTGTCAATTCATACGGGAGCTTGTCTGTGGGGTAGGGGGTGGAAAGCCCGTGGTAGTCGACGCCGAAGCAGACGTCAAAGGCGGACGCGTAGCCAAGGAAGCCTCGCTGGGCGGCCAGCAGGACGTCTTTGCGGATCGTTTCCAGGGAAGAGGCGTAGGGTTTGTTCAACCAAATGTTGTTTCTCGAAAAGTAGGCGGCCGGCAGGTAGTTGCCCCCTGGCCCAGGAAGCTGCCAGGCACTTGATCGGAGGATCCAATGCAATCGCGGATCGTCGATCTCGCGGAGACGGGCAAAGTAGGCAGGGTCCTCGCTGTGCATTTTTCTCGGTTTGTCGAGTTCGACCATCCAGGCGACTTGCGCACGAGGACGCCGCGACCACAAGGCCTTGCAAAAATTCTTGAGGAACGTCATTTCTGACTGACCGTATTGTTTTGAACCGTACTCATCGACAGGCCGTTGGCACACGTCACAGTGGCATTCACCATCCTTGTCACGGGGCGCGAACCAGACGCCGTCTGCCTCGTGGACGATCTCTAGCATTTCGAGTGAGAAGCGAATTTGTAGATCCTGCGCCGTGGGGTGTGACGGGCACATGCCAACTGCTTTGACCGCTTTCGTCGTGGGATGGTCCTGCACGAGAGACGCGGCACCACCCTGGCTAAAGGCGCCACCGCCAATGAGGAATTCCATCCCCAGAGTGTGGGCATAGCGTGCCAGACGGTTGACATCATCATTGGTCATGCCGAGGCGTGCGATGCCGCCAGCGAGTTGTCGCCGATCGGGAAAGTCACGTGGTTTGTAGAGGCTCTGCCACCAGAAATAGATACGGTTGTGGGACTCGCGAGCGAGTCCATCGAGCACGACTTTCCAATCCTCGAGTTCGAATTCAGGACCGCGCCCGGAGAAATTGAGCAGGTAGGGGGCCCGCTCTCGCATCACTGGGGCGCGTGAGAGGGATGTTGGCGCGACGACGACCGCGCCGCTCCCGGACGGATCGGGAAGCACGACTTGCTCGCTGGCATAGACGGCTCCGTAGTACACAGCGCGAGGGCTGTTTCCAGCAATGACAAGATAGCGTTGAGCATGGTGGGTCAAGGTCTGCAGGACGTACCCGTCGGTTCCCAGCAGGGGGAGGTTGCCAAGTCCTCCGGAAGGCCCCTTTGCGCGTTGGGCAATCAGTGGCGAAGTTTGTGGTGTGCCCAGCAGGATGATGGTTTTTTGTGGCTGCGCTGTGTGCGGCCTGGTGGACCACTCTAGTGGCGGAACTTGAACCCCGCTGTCGCGGCTGATGATGCGGGCCAATTCGGTTGCACCGCGCGACACCATCGGCGCAGGCTGGTCTGGAGTGACGACGAGACAGCGAGCATCGCCTGGTTGCGCCAGGATGGTGAAGCGGTCGTCTGCGGCGGGAAGTGACGATGGACCAGGCAGGTACAACCCAAACAACACCAGGCCAGGCAAGCACAGACGCATCAAACGCCCGGGTGGGACCAATACGGGGGCAGTCCACCTGGCGTGTTGTGACATCGAGGTGCCCTTTCTGTTACCTGCCGACCCGGCAAGAGTTCCGACGACGCCTGTCAGCCTTCAGCTGCGGGAGCCGTCGGGTGCTATTGTGGCACGCCTTAATTCAGCTGCCAACTGTGAAAAGGGTGGATGTGGCCGGCTCCCGGTGCCAGGAACTACTCGAACCAGAACGAATAGACTCTGGCGAGACGCCCGCGGATGCGAAGTTGGATGCGACGCCCAACGAGTTCGGCCAGTGTGCGACCGCGTGGCCACGTCACCTCGCCTCGCAGAAAATCGCCATGGAGGTTGTTTGAGTTTTCGAAACCGGGCACAGGCGCTCCGTCGGGGGTCTGGATTGTGACGCGGACGTCGCCGGTAAATGCGTTGGTGTTCAGGAGCAGCCGAGGGGTGTCATCGTCGGCGGTGGCTGGTGGGACAAGGAGGGGGTGGGTCACGATTTCGCCACCCCCATACACCAGGTCGAGCGAAACCCAGCCATCGCGGCGCAGCGTCGCAACGCCGATTCCACCCCGGTAGTAGCGCTTCGATTCCTCCCAATCACGTTCAGGGTGTCCGTGGTGGTCGCCCTGGAATGCTGAGTAATAGATTAGGATCCGGTCGTCCAGGACAACGGGTTGGCAGGCTGTAAAGATGATGCCACTGTCCCATGCGCCTTCGGGGCCGTTGGGCAAAATGCGTTCACGACCGGCTGTCCGCTGCCAATGAATTCCATCGCGACTATGGATAAGTTGCACATCGATACGCTGGTTGGTGCCTCGGTAAAACATCCAAGGGGTGCCGATGTAGTAGCCTTCATAACGGGAGAAGCCGCCGCCATAGACTTCGGTGCCGGGCGGATCGCCGCCATCCGCCGCGAATACCAGTTGCGGTTGTGACCATGTCAGGAAATCGCGGCTGACGCTGCGAGAGATACGTCTGCCCACACCCAGGCGACTGTAGAGGACGTATTGTTTGAGGTCTGCGTCATACAACACGCATTGTCCGGTGTCGCTGCCTTGGGGAATCACCGGGTTGCCGGAGAAATCGTTCCAGTGCAATCCGTCCGCGGAAAATGAAACCCACATGCCATCACCACGAGGGTCGGTTGACAACGTTTCGCGGCCCGTTGGGGCGGTGGTTGGCTCGACACGGTGTTCCCAGAAAATCGCCTTGTAGCGGCGCAGCGGGTCAGGATCTTGGGGCTGATGAATGATTGAAACCCCTTCGGAATTGTCGCGGCCCAGGTTGACCAGTCCGTTGGCTTTGGAACCGTTAAAGGAGAGAATCCCGAGTTTCGGTTTGACCCACCGGTATCCGTCTTGCGATTCGGCATAGCCAACCAGCGTGGTATGGCCGATGCGTTTGAAACCTCCTACGAAGGGCTCTGGATCGGGACTGAGGACGTGGCTGGGAATGGCCAGATACCACATCCGGAAAACATTGCGCTGCGCATCGAACTGGACGGTGCCGTAGACCTGGGGTCGGTAGGCATCCCAGGGTTGGTCGCCTACCAGGATTGGATTGCCCGGATGTTTGAGGGCGCGGTGTACGACGCGCTGGACTCCAGTAGTTTTTTGAATGGCCCGGTCGTCGAGGAACAACGTGCGGCGGACGTCCGGAGGATGTTTTACGCGCACGTTGACCTTGTGGCTGGCGATGTGCTTTCCCTGGTGGGTCACTGTAGCACGGATTACGTACAAGCCAGGACGCTCGTAGGTATGCGAGACCGCCCACGCGTCGGTTGCCGACTGTTCGTCGCCCAGGTCCCAGCGGATTTGAGGACCTTCCGGTTGCTCGCCAGTTTCAACGAGTGAGACGTTGCGAAAACGGCTGTTGGCGGTCGGTGTCGGAACATCGTGGTCGTTCATGAAGGCCAGGTATTTGAACGTACCCTGGTAATAACGCCCCACGGGAATACGGTAGTGGACCCAGCCGTCGTCACCCTGTCGAGGTTGATATTGGCGGTAGACGTTGTTGGCGATCCCCCAACCTTCGGTGCCATGCAGGACAAACATACGCTGCGCACTGGCGATATCGAGGTCACGGTCGTTGTCGAAACCGATGGCGTGAATTTCCCCTTGCTGGATACACTGGAAATCAAAAGAAAGGACCGTGTTCGGCGTCACGGTGTAGTCGAGTTGGATCATCTTGGCTGCGTTGCCCTCCATGTGGAGCGCTGCGCCATCCGCTTCCACACACGAGGCGTTTGTCTGGTCTTCGTACCAGGAAAGCAGTGGATGTTGTCGGAGGTCGAGTGGTACGGGGGACAGGGTGGCTTGGAGCTTGACGGTGTGGGGAGGCTTGCCGTAGGACTTGTCGACCGCGAGGTGCAGTTGCGGTAGGCGGTCTTTTGGAGATTCCCCGCTGCAGGCGGCAGCAGTCAGCAGGATGGTCGCAAGGATCGTGCCGACGCCCCTCAGGGAAGCGGTCGTAAAGTGCTTGGTCAGGGGCATCGGATTAGCTCGCGTGCTGTGTCAATGAAGTGATTTGCCAACGGCAACGTGGTGCCACGAAGGTGAGGTGTCTGTCGCGTGCTTCAGGGAATTTCGTCAATTTCCGGCTTGCAGAGAACGGGGCGGTCGTGGTCCCAATGGATACGTGTCAGGTAGAGTCCCGCACAGAGTCCTGCTTCGTCTCCTGTCTCGCCGCGGAAGGTGGGGGATCCCGCCAGGCGGGATTGTTGACGGTGTTCCGCTTTGTAGCTGGATGTCATCCACCATTGGTCCTTGTGGACGAATACTTTTGCGACATGAAAAGGGCCCATGTCATAGACCCCGCCCGCCGTGGCGGAACGGATTCCTTGCGGACGCATGAATCCTTCCGGGCTATTACTGATGGCGTGCCACCAGGAGTCCCCTGCTGCGACCATCAAGTGCCACAGCCCCTCCCGGAGGAAAACCGTGGGAGATTCGCAACCCTGGGTACCACGATAGTGGTTCGGAAATTTGATCTGGACACCGTGGTCATGAAAAGACTTGAAGTCGCTGGTGCTGATCAACGAGACCGTTGAGGTGCCTTCGGCAAGGTTCAAATTGTAGTAAACATACCAGCGTCCCTCGTGTTCGACGACGCAAGGTGCTTTGCAGACAGTGGTGCCACCGGCCCAGTCGGGTGGTGCCCAGAGTGGGTTTGCGTCATCGGCGGTCCAGGTGTGCAGGTCGTTCGACCATTCCAGGCAGAGGCGTTGACCACGGGGACTCATCGCGCAGTGCAAGTTGGCCCAGCGGTCACCTACTGGAAAGACGTAGCTGTTCGTATGTGCCAGCGTTCCCCATTCCCCATAGGGGGACGTAAGTACACGACCGACCTCGCACAGATCGAACAGGTTCGTCCCGCTGAGATGGCGGTCGCCGACGGTATAGGGATGCCGCTCTGCAGCGTCCCAATGTCCGGAGCGGACGGCCTTAACGAGATGGTAATGGTCCTCAAGCTGGTTGCTGAGAACGAACAGGTGCCAGTGTCCAGCGGCGCGTACCAGGCAGTGGTCGTGGGCAACGCAGCCCACGGGTGGCTTCCAGAACCGCGTCATGACGTCGTCAAAGCGAAACGGGGTACTGGCATAGACGGCACGATGGAACCTCGCTTGCCGTCTGGCAAAAGTTTCCGTCGACAGTGTGGGAGTGGGTTGGACCACGGTGGAATTCCGATCCGCGTGGGAAGGCCGGGCAGGATGGTGGTGCCCGGCCGTATTTTAGGAGTTGCCCGAGCGGTGTCTATTGGATCACCAGGCTTGAGTTGCGGGACGAGAGCGGCTACACAGAACATGTGTTCGAGCTCAGGAAAGCGTGTATGCCCGCCGCGCCAGGCGTTTTCAGGCAGGCAATGATGCAGGGTAACCAGACAGGGGTGATGAGTATGTTAAACAGCGGGTACACGAGCGTGCGGGTGACGAAATGGGTGCAATGTTTGGCCCTGGGGATCTGTCTTGTGGGGCGGGGGGCGGCGGCGGATCCGGATGTCGAGGGCGTTTTGCAGCCGTTTCTGGCGGCGCCACGGTTGGAGATGCAGCAGGTCTTTAGCGGCGAGCGGTTTCCAAATGTGGTAGTG